>JAGVJP010000088.1 GCA_020051075.1 Parachlamydiales bacterium | reverse complement strand
TTTCAGCGCGAAGCGTTAACGCTTCGCGCTGAAAAAATGGGTAATGGTAAGGCCTGACGGCCTGGGCTATGTTATGTCAGCTTAGGGTCAAATACTATAAAATTTATAGCTTTCTGGCCAAAAAGAGTTGTTCACATCTTTGGTCGACAGCATGGCTTGCTCTTAGTTCACTCGATAAAATATCTTCTCAATGCACTTTGCCATGGGATAACACGAACATGCTCGATCATTCTTTCATAGGATTCGTCGCAAATACAGACTGCTTCACACTCACCAAAATCTTTAGAAAGATGTATGAAGCTTGATATCGATTCATGGGAAATTTGTGTGGCACTTTTAATCTCAATAAACAACGGAAGTTTGCCTGGACGCTCTACAACAAGGTCAACCTCAACATCATCTTTAGTCTTTAAATAACTAAATTTGTACTCCGAATGATAAGCATCTCTTAGCTTGATGCACTCTAAAATGATAAAATGTTCAAATGCATCACCATACCCCGCTGTACTTGGCACAAGGGGGACGGATAACATACGTGAGAGGGCTCTCGTTATTCCCGTATCGAAAAAATAAAACTTTGGTTTTGTTGAGAGACGTTTCCGGAACGAATGTTCAAATCCCTCAAGATAAAAGCCTATCAAAGTGTCTTCTAAAATAGCATAATAGGTCTTGACTGTCTTGTCATCGATGCTGACGTCTTTGGAGATGTTTGAATAATTAATAATTTTTCCATTCATCTGAGCTGCGACTTCTAAAAAGCGGCGAAAGGGTTCCAACCCTTTAACAAAATGTTCTTCCCAGATTTCTTCTTTAAGATAAGTGTGGGCGTAGGTTTGCAAATAGCGAGTTTTCAATTCATCATCGGGATATTCATAAATTTTTGGTAATAGTCCCCACTGAAGAGCCTCCATCAAGTTGAATCGATCTTCAACTTCAAAATAGCTAAATGGATGCAATGCGTTTACAAATGCACGTCCAGCCAACAGATTGGCCCCACCACCTTTAAGCTTCCTGGCACTTGAACCGGTCATATAAAAATGTTTATCGGTGGTTTCTATTAAATCATGAATCACATCAAGTAGCATCGGAACTTTCTGAATCTCATCAATGATGATATGCTTAATATGATCAGGAAGTGCTCTGACGATTTCGCTCAGTTCATCAGGATTTTTAAAAAAACGCTTTTGAATTTCAACTTTTAGTAAATTGAATGTCACAGAATTGTGTTCGTGGAATAAATGTCGAAGAAGGGTGCTTTTGCCAACTCCTCTCGGACCAAAGAGAAAACAACTGTGATTTTGTGTGATTTTCAATAGCCTTTTAATCATTTTACCTGCCGCCATTTTCGGAGTTCATTCCGAAATTGTCCGCCATTTTCGGAAAATAGTCAATATTTTTCAGTAAATGAGTAGTAAATTCCGAAAATGTCTGCCATTTTCGGAATGAACTCCGAAATTGGCGGATAAAAAAACAGCGAGAGGCGCAAGATGTGAAAATGCAAACATCTGTGACTGCGGCGTGGTCCTTAGCTCTTTTTAACGCAAAGAAGCAAAAGAGGCACAAAGGCGCAAAGAAAAGATAGGATCAGAAAAAATATGTTTCGTTCTTGGCTATTTTCATAACTTCGCCAAGCCACTACCCCCTGAATAACAAACTATCCTGCCCTATCTTTCCTATCCTCCCTATCTTGTAAAAATTGACAGGATGGGAAGGATAAAAAGGATGATGGTGTGTAAGATATTCGCTATCCTGCCCTATCTTTCCTATCCTCCCTATCCTGTAAAAATTGACAGGATGGGAAGAATAAGAGGGATGTTAAGAAATGGCTCTGAAAGCGTTACTTTTTTGAAATGAGAGACAACGTCGCTTGCAGTCTCCAAAGTTAGTTGCTTGACGAAGTTATAAAATAGCCTCGTTTTTGCGTATACTTTAAAAAATGCCTCTCCAAGCTTTGTCCACCTCTTTGCGTCTTTGCACCTCTTTTACTTCTTTGCGTTAAAAAAAGGGGAGATGTGTAAATCCCATCACCCCACAAATTTCCATTGGGAAAACTGCGCTGATCAGGTAAAATAGTCCAATAATAGATTTCCAGAATTCTTAGAACGAAGAGAAGCGAAGATGGGCGAGCAAGAAGTGATCAGCCTCAAAAAGGTGAGAGTCCACAACCTCAAAGCGGTTGACCTCACCCTCAAAAAAAATGAACTTATCGTCTTCACTGGCGTTTCAGGATCTGGAAAATCCTCCTTAGCTTTTGATACGATCTTTGTTGAGGGGCAGCGGCGTTATGTCGAATCACTTTCCACCTTTGCTAGGCGCCAGCTCGGCGAGCTGTCTAAGCCTGATTTAGAACATGCAAGCGGCATCTCTCCAACCATTTCCATCGAACAGAAGACTGCTGGCCGAAATCCTCGCTCCACTGTGGGGACGCTGACAGAAATTTACGACTACCTCCGCGTCCTCTATGCACGGATTGGTATTCCCCATTGCCCCATCAGCGGAGAAGCGGTGACGCCGCAAAGCCGTGAGCGGATCATCAGATCAGTCCAAACTTATCCTGCTCAAACTAAAATCATTATCCTTGCTCCCTACGCTCAAGGGAAGAAAGCGGAATTTCGGGAAGATTTCCAAGAGCTCATCCGAAAAGGGTTCATGCGTGCGCGGGTCGATGGCAATATCGTCAACCTCACTGATCAACTTGTTCTGGACGGCAACCTCGCGCATGATGTCGATGTCGTCATTGACCGAATAGTTATAGAACCTGGATCGCAGTCCCGCATCGCCGATTCCATCACCCAAGCGTTGCAGCTGGCTCAAGGGGTTTGTACAGTCTTGAAAGTCGACACCAACGAAGAAGAGCTCTTCTCGATGCATGCCTACTCCCACAAATCAGGCTTGTCCTACCACTCCCTTGAACCGCACGACTTCTCCTTTAACAGCCCATCGGGGATGTGCCCTCGCTGCCATGGGATGGGGAGCATCAATGAATTCAATTTAGACCTCATCATCGATCCTAATCTCAGCATCGCCGAAGACTGCTGTGCGGTCGCCAGTTCGTATCAGACCGTCCGTTATGGAAATATCTATGACAACCTCGCTGACATGTATGATTTCGATGTTCACACCCCTTGGAAAAAACTGTCTTCCCGTGCTAAGGAGGTGTTTTTAAATGGCATCGATAAAAAATGGTTGAGGATGCGCTTTACCCATCCAGTGACGGGATCAGTCTGGACAGACCATATCCAGTGGAAAGGGGTGTTGCATGATGCCCATAGCAGGTTTGCAGAAGCTAAAAGTGAGAACTACAGAAAGAAGATGCAGGCGTTGATGTGCAACCAGGTCTGCCCTGAATGCAAAGGCGAACGGCTCAAACCGTATCCTGCTGCAACATTGCTGGAAAGAAAACGGATCAGCCAGCTTTCCGCTCTCACTGTTGCCGACTGCCTCGCCTTCTTCACAAACCTCAAACTTTCTCCTCATGAACTCCTCATCGCTGAAGAGCTGTTGAAGGAGATACAGGAGCGGCTCCATTTTTTAATGGAGGTCGGCCTCCATTACCTCACGCTCGATAGAACCGCACCGACGTTGTCAGGCGGGGAGGCGCAGAGGGTGAGGCTCGCCTCTCAGATCGGCTGCGGACTCGTCGGCATCACCTACATCCTCGATGAACCGTCCATTGGATTGCATCCGCGGGACAACAAAAAACTCATCGAAACGTTGAAACACCTCCGGAATATGGGCAACACCGTTATCGTCGTCGAGCACGACGAAGAAACGATCTGGGAAGCCGACCACGTCGTCGACTTTGGACCAGGAGCAGGGGTGAAAGGGGGAGAGATCATCGTCAGTGGCAGCGTGGCATCGCTGATCAAGAATCCAACCTCATTGACTGGTGCCTATCTTTCTGGACGGCACGTGATCGCGATTCCTAAAAAGCGGCGGAAGCCGACTAAGGCAGAGATCAAGATCACTGGGGCTGCGCATCATAACCTCAAAGACTTGACTGTCGCCATCCCTCTCGGACTCTTCGTCGCCATCACAGGCGTCTCTGGGTCAGGGAAGTCGTCGCTGGTCAGCGAAATCCTCTTTCCAGCACTCTCTAATGCACTGCATGGAGGAGAACATTTTGTCGGCGCTCACCGCGAAATCAAAGGCATCGACAACATCGATAAGGTCATCGCCATCGACCAGTCGGCCATTGGGAGAAACCCCCGATCGAACCCGGCAACCTATATCAAGCTCTTCGACGACATCAGAGACCTCTTCTGTCAGCTGCCAGAGAGCCAGGCTCGTGGATATAAGGTCGGCCGATTTAGCTTCAACGTCAAAGAAGGCTCCTGTACACGCTGCGAGGGGATGGGACAAATTAAAATCGACATGGACTTTATGGAAGATGCCTGGGTCGACTGCCCCGTTTGCAAAACTAAGCGGTTTGATTCGGAGACTTTAGCGGTCTTGTATAAAGGGAAAAATATCTACGACATCTTGGAAATGGATGTCTCAGAGGCGTTGGAATTCTTTGAAAATATCCCCTCCATCCGGCATAAACTCGATACGTTGAAGCAGGTGGGGATGGAATACATTAAACTTGGACAATCGTCCACGACGCTATCGGGTGGCGAGGCGCAGCGGATCAAGTTGGCCAAAGAACTCGTCCGGCCAGCAACAGGAAATACCCTTTATATCCTCGACGAACCCACAACAGGGCTTCACTTCCACGACATCAATCATCTCCTCAAGGTTTTGCAGAAGTTAATTGAAAAGGGGAACTCAGTCCTTGTGATCGAACATAACATGGATGTCGTCAAAACAGCCGACTGGATCATCGACCTCGGCCCTGAAGGAGGGGAGGGGGGAGGACGTCTCGTCGCCGCTGGGCGCCCTGAAGCGATAGCAAAGCTAGATACCCCAACAGGCCATGCTGTCCGCCACGCCCTCTATCCAGAGATAGAAAAAAAGGTGCAAGAGCTCCTCAAAAGCGAGAAAAAGAAAAAGAGCGCCCCAAAAGAGGTTGCGCAAGAACGCATCAGAGACATCATCGTGGAAGGGGCGGAGCAAAACAACCTAAAACATGTCAATGTATCGATTCCTCGGGAAAAGATCACCATCTGCACAGGACCTTCAGGGTCGGGGAAATCCTCTCTTGCCTTTGAAACGATCTATGCCGAGGGACAGCGCCGCTACATCGAATCGCTCTCGCCCTATGCTCGGCAATTCGTTCACCAGATGCCCAAGCCTAAAGTCGCCCACGTCAGTGGATTATCTCCTGCGATTGCTATCGAGCAAAAGGCTCATGCAGGGAATCCACGCAGCACCGTCGGGACGATGACAGAGATCTATGACTATCTCAGATTATTATACGCGCATTTAGGCATTCCTCACTGCCCTGAAACCGGCGAAGTGATCAAAGCCATCAGCAAAGAATTCGTTGTGGAGAGGATCCTCTCCCACCCTCTAGGAGAACGATTCCAAGTGCTGGCGCCCATACAGATGGACAAGCAGACGAAATTCGAAGAGATCATCATCCGTCTGAAAAGACAAGGATTCACCCGGGTGCGGCTGAATGGTGAATTCTACCAAATTGATGAAGAGAAGTCAGAGCTGCTCATCCCTTATGACCGGAAACGGAAAAATGAACTCTTCCTCGTCATCGATAGGTTGAAAGTCGATCCCTCAGCGAAAGCGCGCCTGCTCGAAGCTGTGGAGAACGCCTCTTCATTTGGCAATGGCAAACTCGTCATCATGACAGACAGTCAAGACATCCCATTCAACCTCGACTTCGCTGTCGAGAGCACAGGGAAGTCCTACCCTGAAATCACGCCGCATACGTTCGCGTTTAACACCCCTGAGGGGATGTGCCCGGAATGCCAGGGACTGGGTTATCAGTTTGGCGCTAACCTCATGAACAATGCCGAAGTGATCAAGCAGTCAGCCTTTCATCTGATGAGAGAACTTTGGGGAAGTAAGTTTACGAAAGGATCGTTCGCTCCTTTGGAAGCAATCTTGGAAGATGAGGGGATCGATCCCCATACTTCGATGGCTCTTCTTTCTTCTGATCAAATACAATTTATCTTTCAAGGAGCAGGGGAAGATCGGTGGTTTAGCCTTCCCTCTGGACTCCGCATCCGCTGGCTTGGCGTCAATCACGCCCTTGCCAAAGCGGGGAAGAGTGCCTATGCCCACATCAAAGAACCGGTCATCCCGCTCCTGCAGGAACAGCCCTGTTTCTCTTGCCAAGGGGCCCGGATTACCCCTCTCGCACGGCACGTCACCATCGACAACGTAGCCATCCAAGACCTCTGCCGGTTGCCTATCGAGTCAGCGCTTGCTTTTGTAGAAAGGCTCCACTTTGAAAAAGATGAGATCAAACTGTTCGAAGAGATCCAATCTCAACTGATGAATCGTCTGAGCTTCCTCTGTGAAGTTGGACTCCATTATCTCGCTCTTGAGCGGCGCGCCCCCACGCTGAGTGGCGGCGAGGCGCAGCGGATCCGCCTAGCACGACAGCTGGGCAGTGGACTGACCGGCGTCCTCTACGTCCTCGATGAACCAACAATCGGACTGCATCCTCACGACAACGCTCGCCTCAATAACGCCCTAAGAAAACTCAAAGAGCTGGGTAATACGTTGCTGTTAGTGGAACATGATCCCCTCACCATCGCTACAGCGGACTATATCCTAGACTTCGGTCCGCATTCAGGAGAACACGGCGGCCATATCGTCGCGCGAGGAACGTTGAAGGAGCTGCTCCAGAATCCCGATTCGTTGACTGGAGCCTATCTCTCAGGGAGAAAGGAGATCCCTTGTCCTGAAAAAAAACGGAAGATCGGTTCGAACAAACTCTTGATCCATAATGCATCGACAAATAATTTGAAGCATATCAGCATCGAAATTCCTGTCGGTGCCCTCACCTGCCTGACGGGAGTCTCTGGCTCCGGGAAGTCGACGCTGCTGGAACATGTGCTCCTCCCTGCGATCAAAGCGGGTTTAAGTAAACCCTTCAACAAAGATGAGAATGACGATGATGAGGGAGTAGTTGTCGATGGAGCTGTTGTGACAGGATTGGATCACTTCAATCGAGTGATCTCAATCGACCAAAATCCGGTTGGTCATACAGTCCGCTCCGATGTCGGCACCTACGTCGACGTCCTCACTCGAATGCGCGATTTCTTTGCCTCTTTACCCCAAGCGCGGATGCGAGGGCTGCAGGGCAAACACTTCAGCTACAACCACCGGCGAGGGATGTGCTCAGCCTGCTGGGGGTTGGGATATCGAAAAATTGAGATGCACTTCCTCCCAGCTGTTAAAGTGGTTTGTGACGACTGCAAAGGCATGCGCCTCAACCCGGTAAGTCTGGAGATCGTCTATGCCGGAAAAAACTTCGGACAGTACCTCGACATGACAGTGGACGACGCGCGGGCGGTTTTTGAAAACCATCCACGCATCACACGGATTCTCGATACCCTCATCGCCGTGGGACTAGGCTACGTTAAATTGGGCCAGGAGACACAAAGTCTATCAGGAGGAGAGGCGCAGCGGCTGAAGCTGAGCCGCGAGCTCGCCAAACGGTCGACAGGGCAGACACTCTACCTCCTTGACGAACCGACAACAGGACTTCATAGCGAAGACATCATGAAGCTCTTAGCGGTGTTGCATAAACTTGTCAACAAAGGCAACACTATGATCATCATCGAACATCACCTCGACGTGATTAAAAATGCCGATTATATCATTGATTTAGGTCCAGGAGCAGGGGATAAGGGAGGCGCTGTTGTCGCGACAGGTTCACCTGAAGAGATCGCTGCAAACCCCAAGTCGTTGACAGGGCAATTCCTCAAACAAGATCAGCAGGATAAGCCAAAACGTCCGTTGCCAGCAAAAAAACTGGAACAGGATAAACAAAAACGTCAATCCAAACAAAAAACTGGAACAGGATAAGCAAAAGGGACAAAACAAGATAGGCAAGATCGCAAGCGGCAGGATAAGCAAGATTGAGTCAAACATCCTATGAAATTGACAGGATGGGATGGATAAAAAGGATGATGGCGCGTAAAGATATTCGCTATCTTGCCCTATCTTTCCTATCCTCCCTATCCTGTAAATTGACAGGATGGGAAGGATAAAACGGGACTAGCTCTGACCTACCTTTTGCAATGACCTTTAGCCCGTATATCTTTGAGATTGTTGTGTAATTAAGTATTCAACAATGCTCGCATAATTTTCAGAGGCTGCCAGTTGTATCGGTGTATCTCCGCCATCACTAGAGATGTCAATCGATGCACCGGCAGCTACAAGCATTTCGACAATTGCAAGATTCCCTTTCCATGATGCGTAATGTAGAGGATTCCCCCCCTCTATTTCAACAGTCCCGTCAGCAGGCTGTTCCTCTTTTGTATTAAGGAATTCAGGGGTTGCTTGGGGGTGTTCGATGATAAATTGCGCAACGTCCGTATGATTGTTTTTAACAGCCGCAGTGAGTGGTGTTTCTTTATTGTAGGTGTTAATTTGAATGGATGCACCAGCACCACACAGCAGTTTAACGATTTCCACATCTCCTACAGCTGAAGCGTAATGCAGAGGAGTCCCTCCGCTCTCACACTCTTGCATATCAAGGAAATCGTGAGTAACTTGGGGCTGTTTGATAAGGTATTCGACAATGTCTTTATGGCGGTAGTATGCAGCTAAATGTAGTGGTGATTCTCCTAAACAGTTAGGATTAAAAATCCAAGCACCAGCTTCACACAGCAATTCAACAATTTCCGTATGTCCCCGTATGCATGCATAATGTAGAGCTGTTTGATGAGGAGATGTCGAAGCGACGTTAAAATGTAGATGCTTAGGGCCGGTTTTAATCTCTATCTTTTCTTTGACGTTAGCCCGAAATGCCGTCTGATCAAACCCACTCATTTCTGCCGGGGGAGTAAGAATTAATCGTACAAGTTCTGTTTTTCCTTTTTCCGACGTTCGAGAAAGAAGGGTCGTTCCTTTAACAGGATCAATTGCAAGGGGGTCAAATCCTGATTCTACCATCAAAGAGAATGCCGCAGCGAACTGTGCATCAATCGGAACGTTACTTCCAACGATGTTCCAAATGTCATCCTTTGTCATTGGTTGGAATTGGGTGCTTTCGGTTCCTGTTCCATAAATGGAACTGAGCAAAGAAGAAAAAGGAGGAATTTGAGAATTATCCATTGGATTTACCTATTATTTTTTTAATCAGTTCTAATTAAAGAAACTTTTTGAGTCAATTTTTTTTACGCTTTCTATTTAACAATAACACTAATTGTAAAGTATTAATTTATATTTGATTGGTTTAGTTTTTTTAATCGTGTTTAAGTGAATAATGTGTTTGCATAAATACTGAGACTTCCTCATAATCACCACTATTTATTAATTTGAACTAATAGGTGATAATATGATTTCTGAAATAGGCAAGCCAATATTGCCTACACTTAACCCTCCCTCATCTATCGAAGTTACTGATAGGAGAGATACTGATAATCCTTTTCCCGAAACGCTGAAATTTCCTCCGCTAATTATCAGTTCCGCTTCATCTTCCTCTTCAACAATGCCACCGCCCCCTCATCGATTAATCAGAGGATCGACAGTATGGCTAAGTGAAATGAACAAAGAAGTACTCCCTTATCCCAAATTTCATCTTTTGAGCAAGGTTATCTCATTCTCTCCAAAAGGTCCCTCTTCTCCTTCAATTAAAAAGACCTTAGCACGTTACTATGCAATGTATCTCTTATTTAGGGGAATAATTCCTGCTTTGAAGCCAGAATGGCTCAGAGTTCATCCTTGGTATGCCCTTAAAAGTCTTCGAAACGACGATTTAGTTAAATTAACTGATTTTAGTAAAAATACTTTGTTTTTTTCGATCAATCGATTATTTGATGTTGTCGTGCACGATCATATCATTCATGAAAGTGGACTAATCCATGCTCATGGTAAATCAGAAAATAGAGGACTAAAAGACAAAAAAACAGTCTTTCGATGGTGGTCAGACACCATAAAAATCTATCCCGGACTTGTTATCACAAGCAAGGAAAAAGAGGCTGGTTTAATAGAACGAAATATCAAGCTTCCTTTTCGTCTCCAAGATAACGAATATCTTCATCATCTTGCTCGACGGTCTCTCAATGATTTAAACGAGGAAATCACCCGATTTTTTTACAGTATTGTCACTATTTTGGAAGAGAGTAAGCAAGAAAAAGCAGGGGCAGGGGAATCAGCGGAGTTGAATACAACTTTTCATGAATTGGTCTTTAATGTTGAAACTCAATTCTTAAAAAAATGGGAAACTGAAATGAACGAAATTAAATTTCAAGCAACATCGCTATCTGGTTGAATTGGCAAGCTCTGAGTTCATCGCGCAAATAAACGTAGGAAAGATATTATCGGATCCAATCCATCCTTCCTATCTTTCCCATCATGCCAATTTCACAGGATGGGAAGGATAGAAAAGATGGGGACAATTACCTCATTGGTTAATAGCCCATTTGTTTGAGCTGACCGTCGATCATGAAAAATAGAGCACTTTTCTGACCATCTGTTAACTCACTTGTGCTGACCAGAGGAATCAACTGCTCTAAACCGCTATACATCTGTTCATTCTCAATTTCTGCAAGTTCCTTGATTGCTTCTTCCATGTCTTCTGCAGCAACGTCTTCTCTTGCATTTTGATTTCCTTCTCGCGCGGTCAGATACTCGTCAACATAATTCTCAACGAAGGCAATATCTGCTTCAGTCGGTTCAATCTTAGCAATCACATGCCGATGAGATTCTAGCTCATTTCTCAGGCCATTAAAATCATAAGATGAAGCTTCGTCAGATAAGACATCTAGCGACATTTGCAAATTCTTCATCTGCCTTTGCCTTGCCCAATTATCTTTATCTGTTTGGAAAGTCATCACCACTACAAACAAGCGAGGATCGATTTCTCTCTGAGCAAATAAACGAGGATTGGTGATTCTAACCGTCCAATGATCTCTAAAACCGAAAAATGGACGCGATAACGTAGCAAATTCTTCATGCGTCACTGGATCGCGCAAGGTATATTTTGTCCCCCAAAAATTTAATTTTGCGATTGCCAGCGTTTGTTCCTCAGGAGAAATTATTTCAAAGGTTGGAAAAAAAGTAAAAATATACTGATAGACAGTTCCAAGCGGCTTCTCATCAGCATCTGTCACATCGAACACTGGTCTCAATGCCAAAAAACGCATTTTAGCATTTGCCTGAAGCTTATCAAAGGCATCATAAAAATCATATTGAAGCAACAAGCTGAATATGCGGCGATTCACTCTCCCCAATTTATGCGTAGGGGTTTCAAGATCAAATGAAGACGACCAAGAGAACCAGCGTTCCCTGACAAAAAACTCTTCAGGAATTTGAAAGGACTGCTGCTGTTGCTCAACAGCCGGCACTTCTGCCTCTGTAGGACTCTCGGCATATAAACCAACACTGCAAAACATTAACATTGTTACAAAAATTGTTTTCAACATATAGGATCTCCTTTTGATAAATTTAAACAAGAAGCAAGTATGCATAATATAACATTAGAAAAAAAATTAATTTTGGATAAAGGAATTCATCGTTTAAAAGAATACCTGTTTTAACAGAACACTAATGTCTAATCGCATAAATAACTACGCGCAAAACTGCGCCAAAGCCCCGGGGTTGAATTGATCGTAAGTCATCTTGTATTTCTAATCGTTCAACCGCGGGAGCTTTCGCGCAGTTTTTCGCATAGTTATTTATGCAATTAGACACTAGCAACACTCGTACCTCATTACAAGATAAGCAAATGTTCGATTCAAAGATCTGTTTTGCTATTTTATTTTCTTCTATGTACAATCTCTTGGCATAATTTTTAATTTTCCAAAGCTCGATTCCCCATCAGTTTGAAATCAACGCGTAACCATCAGGAGACTTTTCATGCACAGCAGTTTATCGACTAACACTCCGCCAATCACACATGTATCTTATCCATCTTCTCCCGGGAGCTCTTCTGGTCCATCGCTTCGCGGCCTCATCGATGAGTTAATCAACATTCCAGCTCAAAGCACGATAGAGCGCCATTCCTGCGAAGAGCGGATCCAACAATGCCTAAACAATGGACAAAAGCCATCGGAAGATGACCTCACCGCTCTACAGACAGGGGGTTACTCCATTTCCTACAACGCCGCAACGCTAGAGCGGTTTAAAAACTTCTCCCTCGCTAATCATCTAGAACTCAGTCAAACAATCCAAGCAGCCACTGAAGCGACAGGGATTCTTGTAAACAGGTATAACATGTACCAACCAGGTCCAGCCTCTCTAAAATCTGTCAGTGGAGCTGCTAGAGGATTTGAAGAGATCAACGCAGTCCATCAAAATCAAAATGCATGGAAGGACACCGTTAGCGAGACGATTGCCTGCTATCTTCAGACATTGATCAAACATATGCCGGTTGACAGGCGTTGGAGTGGCTTAATCAACCTCCTTTATTTAAACGGGGGCACAGACAGTTTATTGACAAATCTCGGCATTGATCTCCCTCAGTGTATGCCCGAGCATGCATGGAACATGCTTAATATCAACATTAAACCGAAATCACTTCCTCCATTTCTGCAAGAATCTTTCCCTCATCATAGCATTCAATCGGGATCGGAGACTCCTATCCAAGAACTGTTCTACCCAGCCCCTCCTCGCCCACAAGATCAAGCGCATGTGATCATCGTCTCTGCTCTAGATATTGCAAGAGATCAAATGCCTCATTTCGTAGCTCGATTGAATCAATGGCGAGCAAAAAATTCTCTTGTGATCTTTATTGAAGACACTCATGAGTCAGATGATCACGAAATCGCTTGCAGGCATCCAAGCTTTATGCGCAGCAGAAACTGTGAACAGACAAAGGGAGAAATACTCGAAGAAACGATGAAGCAGAATGGTTATCAAATCAATGATGTGATTGAAGAGAGTTTGTTGGAGTTCCCTTTGATAACATCAGAAATTAGGGAAGAGATCCTCAGCATCAAAGAAGGCGACTATGAGAACCCCTATACACATGCTTCAGAGGACTTTATAACAGTCAAAGCGTTGATGGAACATATTGCAGGATTCCCCCTCGAAGCATTGACAAGAGAAGAGCGTTGGCAATATCTTGAGGCCCTTGAAAACAAATTCAACTTATATGAAGGCTCTTTTCTTAAAAACTTCCATCGGATCTTTTTCGCCTGCCCCGAAGACAGTGAATCATTCTTCAAACAATCTTTTATTTCGATGGTTGAAAAAGAGCTCAATCCCACGGTGATCTACACAAGAGCTGTAAAGTTGATCGAATCTCGTTATTTTAAAGCTGCCGAACTCAGCCTTGTTCAGGCGCTTCAAAAATGCCATAAGGAGTGGGAATCGCTCCGGCTCAACGATAATTTGCAAAGCGTCCTGCTTGTTTGCCGAGAATTCATCGAAGGACTTGACCGGTTGGGAGAGGTCTACATCAATCAGGGGTTGTATCCTGAGGCAGCAGCATTGTTCTGTTATGCTAAGCAGGTAGAAATGAATTATGGTCAAAACCATCCAAGCTTGTTACTGCATTTTGAAACGCAGATTGAAACGGTTGAGTCCGCGTTGTTAACAGATAGAAAAGACATTGAAGTGATCATTGGAGGGATGGAACAAGCCAAGTCTAACCAGGCTAAGCTCAAGGCGATCAGAGAGGAGAACAAAGCCAAATTCGAAGTAATAAAAAACCAAAACCTTTCCTCTGAGGAAATGGCAGCAGCGTTACGACCGCTAAATCAAGAGTTGGCGATGCAAATGAAACGCTTCCTGAGTGAGTTAATCGATGATGCCATTGAATTAATGGAACAGGTCAAAGGACTTCCTCCTTGCGAATTTGCCGTCATCGCTCTGGGCTCCCTTAACGAAGAGATGACCCCCTATTCTAAATTTGAACTTTCCATTGTGCTTCAAAATGAACAGAACATCGATTATTTTATCGATCTCGCCACCTACCTCCATGTTGAAATCATCAAATTAGAGGAATCGCCACTATCAGAGTTCAACATCAGAAGGCTATCTTGGCTGTCTGACGACATCACCCCGCGGGGCTTTCGTTTTGGGCAATACAGCTACACGTCATCTCAACGTCCATTAATTCACAACGTAAAGAAATTGGCACGCCACTTACATCAAACCAAAAATGAATTGTGGGCTCTAGAAAGAATTCACCTCCCCACGCTCCTCAGCAACGTTGTCTTTGTGACAGGATCGCCAGAGGGCGAAACTCTTGTTACTGAATTCGAAACCCTTGTACAAACGAACCTCACTCCGGAAATGCGACAAGAAAGGGCGTTGATCCTAATGGAAGATGATCTGCAACCTTTCACTCTTGATTTTGAAGAAGAAACTGTAGGAAAATTCGACCAGCTCAACAACGACTTATCTCGGTTCATGAATACGATGATGAATGGTTTGGCTGACTATTACAATCTTAAGAGCCGCACAAGCTGGGGCAGAGTTGAAGAACTCCAGGAGAGGGGGGTCCTGACCCCAGGAGGCGCTCAAGATTTGAAAGAGCTGCTCATGCTAGGTCAAGAACTTCGTCTGTCCCTTTGCTTCTCTTATGGACAACATCAAGCCAAGGATATTGAAGACAATAAAGTGGTCATTTCCCCCCTTTATTATCGACTTATCCCCTTTTGGCAAGCGATGACGAAGTTCTATGCACTCGCGAATGCTGATGAAAATCCCGTTGGAGCGTTGCAACAAGAACGATTTTACAATGATTCGTTCTATATCAAAGGTGTCATCGCAAATCGATTTAACGATCTTCTCGCAGCCGAAGGAGCACTAGAACAAGAAACGGAAAAGACTCCTGAGTCTTTAGAACTTTTGGGAGATGTTAAATTCATTTTGGCGCAATATACCGATGCGCTCGAACATTTTCGAGAAGCTCTCACTTTCCATCTAGAGAGCCCCCTATTGCAGGCACGTCTGCACACCAAAATCGGGAGCATATTAAAACAACAGGCTAAAATCCAGGATGATGAAACGGGAGCGGCAGCAGCCTATTTCCAAGCTGAAACGATTCTAAAAAGTGCTTTAGAAGAAAAAGAAAACCGGCTCTCTGCCTTGAAGGAGCAGGTTTCTCTTCCGGGTGAAGGACTTTCTTCGTTACAGAGCTCCTCTTCAAGTTCTAGTGTTCACATGCCAGACGAAAGCATCCGCAAGCAAATAAAGACATTAGAAAAAGAAATCAGCGCACATCAAAAAATGCTTGAAGTCACTTATCGTTTACAAAGTCACCTTCAACTCAACCGAGAAGAATTTTCTAAGGCTAAAGAATATCTTGAATTTGCTAAAAGCCTTACAAAGAAAAGAACCCGCAGCAAGCCGAAGGATCCACTCTCTCAGTTGATAGTCGACCACAGCGCTGCCGAAAATCCCCAGTTGGAAGCGAAAATTGCTTATGAGGAGAATCGCAATTATCCTCTTGCACAAACTGCGTCGGAAGAGGCGAGAAAAATATTAATCTCGATCTACAGACGGCCGGATCACCCCAAAGTGCTCATCCATGAGGCAATAGCAACTGCTTATCATCTTATCCCTCAACTGGACAAGCAAAAAAAGCTCATCATACAACTCGAAAGAGCTTTTGGTCAGTTTCACCCTGCAATCATCTCTGCTTATGGCAGGCTCAGCTTTATTTATTCTTCCCTCGGCCTTGAGAAGAATGCTGTCGAGGCATTAATCAAACAATCGGTCTACGCAGAAGGATATTATGGAGTGAGCCATCCTGTTGTAGCTGACGTATATTATCATTTAGGCAATAATCTTAATCACCTTGATCAACTGGAAAAAGCTAAAAATCATCACGTTAAAGCTCTAGAAATCAGACTTAAAATATTTGGAGAATCTCATCCCGACGTTGCGATGAGTTACAATAATTTGGGTTTTACGGAAGCAGATCTCGGAGATAAAGCAACAGCATTGGCTCATCAAAAACTTGCTTTAAAAATATTCCAAGAGATCTACGGTAACAATCATACAACCATTGGAAATATCCTCAGCAACATTAGCATCACCTTGAAACAACTGGAACGCTTTAAAGAGTCGTTACAATTCGAACGGCAAGTTCTCGATTGGCAGGTGGCGAAATATGGAGAAGACCATTCTAATGCGATTAGACACCGCAATAATTTAGCCAATGCTCTAACCAACGTTGGTTATCACCAAAAAGCTGTCAAACTATTGAAGAAGATGTTGGAATCTAGAGGAGATTTAACCGAAGATCACCCACTGCTGCCAACAATATATAACAACCTCGAAACAGCTCTGAGTCGAAGCGGTCAATTTAAAGAGGCTTTGTCCTATTTGGAAAAGGAAGTAGAGCTTAGAAAAAAGAGGGGAGAAGAGGGTCAAAAAGTAAAAAATAGTAGTAAGGAAATAGCTCTCCTCAACGCGATCGTTTCTTCAATGACAAATCTCCGTCGTAAACGCTATGGTCAGGTATTTACAATGTTAGATTCGATTATCAGGGAGCATCGCGCATACACCCCTGATTCTATCTGCTTCCTTCTCTACACCTCTATCCTCTCCAAAAAAACCAAGCAAATGGAATGGCATGAAGCAAACATCAAAGATTGGGTGATTAATCCAAAGATCCCAACCATGGAACGAGGTAAAATCGCCCTTGCCCTATTGCAGTACTATCTGAAGCAAAAGAAATTCAACGAAGCAGCGAGATGTGCGCTCATCCTCAAAAATATAGATCCGGGAATGTTGGTTACCTATCGCTTGATCGAAACGGAAGGGTTGAAAGAACAGTCCGATATGGTACGTAAACAGGTCTCTTTAAGCGTTTTAGGAGAATTGTATTGGGGTAAAGTCCTTGAGGCTCGTGAGGCATCTAATAAGCAGAAGACGTCGAGTGCTTCCGCTAGCTCATCCTCATCTTCGTCGAAGCAAAGCTTTTCTCCAAAAAAAATGATTAAAAGGCGTTAATATGTTTATTTGATGTCGTGTTACATGACGATTTGTTTCATCTTTCTCTTTCTAAGTACTTTGTGAACTGTTTTCCTCTCGATTAATGAAACAATGTCGTACTGGAATTACTTTACTTTTCGGACAATCGATAATTGTATTTGATTAAATACTAATTATTGTTTATATTGATTGTTTTTATCTATCAATAAAGACACTAATATGTTAACAAATACTTTTTACACGGGGGACTGGAGGACAACGTCCTACTTAACGTCTCTCACACAGGCAGAGATAGAGGAATGGAAAAATAGCTCCTGCGGACCATGGGAAACCCCATCATTTAGCGCTGTCGGGGCTCCACAAACTAGAAGTGTCGATGCAGATCTATACTATTCACAAGAAGAAGAAGTTTTCTCCGATCCAGAGATTTTTGAATGGGCTGAAACCGCTTTTCAAGAATGGGGAGAAACCTCATTCAGCATAATCGATCCGCCAGAAGATTTTTTTTCCGGTGTTTCGATTTCATTTGATGTCCCTTCATCATCAACGTCGCAAGAAGCCTTCAATCAAACTTCAGCAGGAGAGGCGTTCTCATCGATGCCGAAATCGACAAGAAAAACTCAACGATTAATCAAACCATCGAAAGAATTTCCTATCTTTCAAGACAACATTTTTCCAACAGAACCTTATCCTTCTTTGCCAATAATCTCACAACCTCACAAAACTTGTAAATCAATCACTCGTTGTGATGCCATTCGCCGTTTGTTAAGCGCTCAACTCCCTGCTTCCAAGCCTAAATGGGTCATAGATTCTGATTGGAGTGCACTCCTACAATACGAAAATCTTGTTAAACCTATTATGTTTAAAGACAACACTATCATTCTTGCGGTCAATCGTTTGTTTGATATCGTACTGCATGATTATTTGAATTATGGCGTTCAAACTACTGACGATAAATCTGAAAAGAGAGGACAAATTACAAAAAATACTCGATTTCGTTGGTGGTCTGACACCAAGGAGCTCTCTCCCGAACTTGAGATCAAAAACTATATTATAGACACCAGCACTATAGGACGAAAAATCAAGCTGCCCCCACGTCTGCACAATAACAAGTATCTTCATCACCTTGCAACTCAAAACTCTCTCGATGTTTTATGCGGGGAGATAAATCTATTTTTTCACAATATTGTAAAAACATTTGAAAATAGTCATCAAAATAAGACAATAACTTCAATAAAACTACTTGTGGAGGGTGTTGAAACTTTATTCTTGTCAAAATGGGAAGCTGGGATGAATAAGGTAAAACCCCAATACAAAGGATTTATAGTCTGAAACAGCCCTACCCGTGAGCTATCGCCAATAACATCTTGCGGTCCCTTGTCCGTTCCCTTTATGTTCTTTAGTTGGAATTTTTTAAATGAATAAAAAATTCAACTTATTTAATTTTCTATCTTTTTTACCCCGCTGAATCTTTATAAAATAGACTATACAAAATATATTTTTTGTTGTAAAATGCTTATATTAATTAATAAATTCAAGGTAATAATATAATGTTAACAACATCAGGATTAAGCTCAATATGGGACACGCCACCCTACAAAGAAGAAAATTCCCCCTTCAATAAATTGAATGTGTCCGGAAATTTTTGGGAAAGTCCCGATTTACACACCCCTTCATGTGATTTTCCAGATTTGGTTTGTTTAGAGCCCTCCAGCCAAAGCGCCATAGTGCCAGATTCATTATCAGGCATCGTATTCTCATCTCCATTACTAGATGATTCGGACGAAATATCATCATCGAGTGACATAAATAAAGTATGGAGAACAAGGTCATCCAATTTCCGCACATTTCCAATAGAGGATCCAGTTTTATTTCCCCAAATCACATCATCTTCTTCTTCACCTTACGTCGCAACAACTTCACTACAAGATGATACAATCGCAACTTCGCAGTGCACATATCAGGCACATCCATTCCCACATGTTGATTGGACAACTCCAGCATCATCAGAACGTAGCACAAACCGAATGATCAGACCAGAATTACCTCTCACACGAAATGAATCAGAACCTTATCCTCCTGTGTCGATAGACATGCCTATTCCCCCCTGCCCGAGAAGCTTTAAACCACGCAAAAGTAGATCACTTACTCGTTGTCATGCGATTCATCGTTTGTTAAGCGCAAAGCTCCCTGATTTAAAGCCAACATGGCTCAGCGTTTCTGAATGGCTTGAACTTAGTCAAAACACAAATCTAGTTGGACCTATTACCTTTGAGGATGACACTTTGATTCTTGTGATTAACCGTAAATTTGATGAGCTAATTTGCGCCAGTTTGGGCTCTGGTCTTCACACAATATTTCGATGGTGGTTTGATGCCAAAAAGACCTTTCCCAAACTAGAGATCAAAAATAAAACAATAGACACCAACACTATAGGACGAAAAATCAAGCTGCCCCCAGCTCTATGCAATAACGAATACCTCCATCATCTTGCAGCTCAAGATTCTCTCGATCATTTAATAGGGGAGATAAATCTATTTTTTCACAGTATCGTCCAATGGGACGAAAAAACCAAACCAGTATTAGGTAAAAGGAAATCAGCTTATATAAAATTTGTAGTGGATGTAGAAACTCAATTTTTGAGAAAATGGGAAGCTGAAATGAATAAAATAAAATCAAGAGAATTAGAGCTTTAAGAGGTAATTTCAAAAGTTTTAATGGACTTTATGAGGTAATTGCAGAAGTCCAAACTTGGATCCATACGCAGCAGATTAAGATCTTCACCTTCTTGCAGCCTTACCATCCTGTCAATTTTTAGTAGGATAGGGAGGATAGGAAAGATAGGGCAGGATAGCGAATATCTTACGCACCATCATCCTTTATATCCTTCCCATCCTGTCAATTTTTAGCAGGATAGGGAGGATAGGAAAGATAGGGCAGGATCATAATCGAGAAAATAAAATTAGGACCGAATCAGTCGACCCCTAAGTCACAACTTTTCACTGACGCATGTAGGCTGGATTCATCTTCTTGTGTTTGGTATCGATCTTGATTTGCCCCGCCACCAATGTACGGGGATACTGAGTCGGCAAATAAAGTGGTCCTGTGACTATGACATCGAGTCCATTGTCCTGGGCATCATACAATCGCATTTTTGTTTCAGCATCGAAAGCGTGGCTTGCAATATTTTTCGGGATGTAACGATCTTCTTGCACCTTGATGGGACCAATAAGCAAAAACCTCGCCATATCCCCATTAGAGATTAAATAGAAATTCTCTGAATCGCTGGCGATTCTTCCCCTCACTGTCAATCGGATGTCGTTGATCCGAACGCCAGCTGCTGACATGGCAAGACGGAATGGCTCATAGATGAAGGGGTAATTGGGGTCCCATGTCATCGCAGCAACTCCTGAGCGAGCGTTAATTTTCAGATTATCGATCCGTTTGATGGCATTTAGGTTCATTTCAATTCCAGGGATACAGACATTATCGCAAGTAAAAGCATTCCACTTGATGACGATTTCTTCGACGGAGCCGTTTAAAGACAGCGCTTGTCCAAGAATGAATAGGCTAAGCAATTTTCCCAACAACGCTAATCTCATGATTTCTCCTCTTAGCAACCCTATTCTTAATCGATTAACCGTTATTAATCAAGATTGTTATTCACTCACAACTTGTTTCCAAAATTGACCATCGGAATTTTGGAAAAACCATCCCTCTTATCCTTCCCAACCCATACGCATCAGGCTAAGACTCTCGTCGTCTTGCAGTCTTACCATCCTGTCAATTTTTACAAGATAGGGAGGATAGGAAAGATGAGGCAGGATAGTTTGTTATTCAGAGGGAGTGGCTTGACATAGTTATTAAAATACCCCAAAACGTTCGTTGTCAGTTAAAAAAACTTGAATAATTAATCGAAGTTAATTATAATATTCTTTTAATTCTTTAATAAAAAAAATTTATAGGTTATTATATGTTATCATATGGATCAGGCATGACTCCGGGCAGATACGATGAAGACGCACAACTTTGGGATTTCAATTCCTCAACATTAGCTTCATCCGGAGATTCTTGGGGAACTTCGCCCAAAAACTTAGGTTACAGTGAATTTATCAACAAATTTTTTACTCCAACACCTGAGCGTCGAGAACCTGCTTCTGGACCTCCTCGTGTAGTATCCCAAATCGTATTTTCATCCAAGAACGAAATTTCCTCTTTAGATGATCAGGCAATTGTAGGTTTCCTCCGAGTAGATAGTGATTCTTATCCTTCTGATTCCTTACCTATTGCCGACAGGACTTTAATTCAATGTGAAGAGTCATCAAGCCCACAATCTTTTCATAGCACGATTCCCGATCATTTGCAATATACTGATATAGGAGGTTCAAACGAAGAATTATTAGCTGATTCTCAAACCTCTTCATCATCTTCATCATCGAGTAGCGCGCCACCTTTAATACAAGATGACACAGCCCTCACTTTTTCTCACCCATTACCAGCTGAGAAAAGCAGTGAAAGACGAATAATCAGAGTGTCGCAACAGGAAGAATTCGCACAAATAAGTAATCAAGAACCTTATTTAATTCCTCAAATTCGAGGATCCATTAGAAGACGAGAGCCTAGTAGATTCTGTACTGGAGGAATCGCTCGTGTTTATGCTCTCTCTGCGATGATAAATCATAAACTCCCATCTTCCAGATTGAAATGGATCCCAGAGGCTGATTGGGAAAATCTTCTTGAAATTAAAGATCAAACGACGGTTAGAGCATGTAATTTTTCTGATAACAAATTGACTATTGTAATAAATGAACTATATTATAGAATCATTCACCAATGCATAAATCAGGGTTTTGAGATTTTTAATCTAACAGAGATTTCTGAACCTGTTTGTCTATCAACTGCTTTTCGTTGGTGGTCGGATAAGTCAGGGTTAGGGGGTTTGATTTCGATCACTAACCGCCAGCTATGGTATTCAATAGAGCAGGTCATCAAATTACCATGTTCTATATCTAACCATCCTTACATTAAACATCTTTCAAGACAAGGCGATTTGTCCCCATTATTGAATGAAATCAATAACTTTTTTCAAAGCATCCTAAGTCAATTCGATTATAATTTTGATGAAATAGCCAAAAAAGGTTTTTTTTCCCCTGGGTTTCGATTCCGATTTCCCAAAACAGCAACTACAATGAGAGAAGTTTTTTTTCGCGCTGAATCTGAAATGATAACAAAATGGAATGCTAAATGGCTTGAATTAGAAACGATATGAGCAACGGTATGTAGTTTTGTTATGTCATCAATTAAAACACTAAACAGACAACCGCAAATGGGCACATGTCAAAAAGTAGCACAACCTAAAGTCATTTCCAACCATCCTTCCTATCCTTTAAAATTGACAGGATGGGAAGGATAAGAAAGATAGGGCATGGATGTTGACATAGAAGCTGAAATCCATTATCACTCTAATAAACAGAACTTTGAGGGGTAATGACTCGAACGAAAATTATTTGCACCATCGGGCCTTCAGTGAATAGTCTGTCACAAATTATTGCCCTGATACATGCTGGGATGAATGTGGCAAGACTGAACTTTAGCCATGGCACGCATGAAGAACATTTACTCTCAATCAACCTCCTCAAAGAAGCACGCCTGCAATTACAATGTCCTCTTGCGATCATGCTCGACACGAAAGGCCCAGAAATAAGACTCGGGAAGATCAAAGGGGGAGAGGTACCTCTTAGACCTAACCAGCAATGGCGCCTCCTGAAAGATCCTATCGTCGGTGATGAGACGCAAGCGTCGATTCTTCCTGGATACATCCTCGAACAGCTGCCGATAGGCACACGGATCTTATTCGATGACGGCAACTTCACTTCTTACGTGATTGAAAAAGACGACGACGGTGTTGTCGTTGAACTGGCCAATGGGGGAATCATCCGCTCCAACAAAGGAGTCAACATCCCAGACATTCATCTAGATCTCCCGGCAGTCACAGAGAAGGATATCGAAGACATTAAATTTGGCTGCAGAGAAAATGTCGATATCATTGCCGCTTCGTTTGTCCGTTCTGCAGAACATGTACTCACCATTAAAAAACTGCTCACCGATGAAAATAAGAGCGACATCTTGGTCATTGCTAAAATCGAAAATAATGAAGGGGTACAAAATTTCGATAATATTGTCCAAGCAGCTGACGGCATCATGATTGCCCGTGGAGATCTAGGCGTCGAAGTGCCCATCAGCCACGTCCCTCGTCTTCAAAAAATGATGATACGCAAAAGCTATCTCGCAGGTAAACCTGTCGTCACAGCAACACAGATGTTGGAGTCAATGATTCACAATCCCCGTCCGACAAGGGCTGAAACCTCAGACGTCGCTAATGCTATCTACGACAGCACCTCTGCGGTCATGTTGTCAGGGGAAACGGCTATCGGGCGGTATCCAATCGAGACAGTTAATGTCATGAAAAGCATCATCGAAGACGCTGAAGCAGACTTCAACTATCGCTCTTTTTTTGATCAACATGCCCCGCTCGTCTACCACGACGTCCCTTCTGCTGTGACGCTAGCAACCGTTAAAACTGCCTATAGCTCCAATGCCAAGGCTATTTTCGCTTTTACTCGCGGAGGGGCAACAGCGCGGCTGGTTTCCCGCTTGAGACCGAAGATGCCCATCATCGCGATGACGCCACAAGAAAAATGCTATCATCAGATGGCCTTCAACTGGGGAGTCATCCCTTATTTCAATCAAACATGCCAAACCATCGATGAAGGTTTTGAATTAGTCAGCGCCTTTGCTTTGGAGAACCACTTGGTGAGCTATGGAGACCTCGTTGTCGTCACTGCGGGGACGCCGTTTGGTGTTTCTGGAACGACAAACATGATGATAGTAGAAAACATCGGCGATGTACTTGTGCGAGGCCATGCGGGATATGGAGAGCGCGTGCATGGCAATGCGGTCATTGTCCTGGCGCCTGAGGCAAAGAAACCGTTTGAAGTCAAAGATCAGATGCTTGTCATTGCTAAATGCGATGATTCCTATCTTCATCTTTTGCAAGTCGCTAAAGCGATCATTTTACAAAACCATATCAATGACGTCGCCTCTGAGAAATATGCGAAGAAAGCAGCTCTGAATTTAGGAAAACCACTCTTATTGCGAGCGGATACCGCATGCAGCATCTTGAAAGAAGGACAGCTCATCACTTTAGATCCTGAGAAAGCGCTCATCTATAAAGGGGTTGTTTTAGAATAAAAAAAAGAGTAAGTTTTTGAATAAGTAACCAACGAGTTTATGATGATGCTTCCTCACTTTTACACTATCTTGATTGTCCTTTGCTCCGTTTTTCAACCTCTTTCTGCAGCCCAGGGAATCGTCGGCTATTGGAAAACGATCAACGAAAAAACCAACCAACCCGAAAGCCTTGTCGCCATTTATGAAAATAATCATCATTACTATGGACGGATCATTGCAACGTATGAGGATGGGAAATTGAAAGAGAGACTGGGTTCGGCATCTGAGCGGGCTCCAGGGGTCGTCGGCGAACCGACTTATGTTGGCTTGGATTTCATCTGGGATTTAGAGAAGGAGGGAGATAAATACATCGATGGTAGAATCATGGACCCTGAAGAGGGGAAAGTCTACGACGCTGAACTCTGGGTCGAAAACGGAAAACTCAAAGTCCGGGGAAAAATCTGGATTTTTGGACGAACACAAACGTGGCTGCCTGCCACTGAAAGGGACTTTCCTTCTGATTTTCCAAAGCCATCATTGAACAACATGATTCCAAATATTCGCAAGGTGAAGTCAGATTTATAGAAACACCGTGAAATCATTCGTTCTGATCTTTTTTCTTTTCACCTTTATTGGTACGGCATCGTGCGAGGGTCCTCCTTTGAAGATAGGGATGGAGCTCTCTTACCCGCCCTTTGAAACCATCTGTCCAAGCGGTAATGCCTGCGGAATCAGTGTCGACATCGCCTTTGCCCTCGGCGAGTATTTACACCTTCCTGTCGAAATAAAAAACATCGCCTTCATCGGATTGATTCCATCCCTCAAAAGCGGCAAGATCGACCTCATCCTCTCGTCGATGTCAATCACGCCTGAGCGAAAAGAATCGATTGCTTTTTCAATCCCTTATGCAAAGATCGGGTTATCTTTGTTGATCAGCGCGAAGTCCGATCTACAGTCCATTCAAGAAGCTAACCGGCCTGATCGAGTCTTCGTCGTCAAGTCGGGAACAAGTGGGGAAGTCTATGCCAGAGAGCATTTGAATCTAGCGACGGTGCGCGTCTTGGACAAAGAGTCTCTTTGCGTGGTTGAAGTTGTCCAAGGAAAAGCCGATGCTTTCATCTACGACCAGCTGTCGGTCTATGCTAACTGGCAGAGGAATCTCAAAACCACACGTGCCAACCTCACCCCTCTCTCCATTGAGAATTGGGCGATCGGCATTGATAAAGACAATGCCGAACTCCTCAATCAAATCAATGGCTTCATCAACGATTTTAAAGCCCATGGGGGATTCAAACAGCTTCAAGAAAAATACCTCTTCAAAGAAAAGAATGCTTTTGAAAAATTAGGCATTCCATTTATCTTTTAAATCGTAAAAAAATTATTGAGGTTTATTATGCGGGAACACATGAGAAAGCACCATACTGAAACGACTTCTCATTTAGAAATATCTAGAGAAGAACTTGATAGGCCGATGTCTATTGAGGAATTCATCAGAGATTCCTTTGGAGATTTACCGCAATGGGCAGTCATGCTTCGAGGCCTTCGCAATCGAGAAGGTCTAACACAAGCTGCCATTGGGAATCTCTTAGGGATTCCACAAGGTAATATTTCACAAATGGAACGAGGTAAACGTCCAATTGGTAAACAACTTGCTAAAAAATTAGCCGAACTTTTTCACACTGATTATCGCCTCTTCCTTTAATAGATCAGCAATTGTAGGTGAAAAAAGAATGTTATTCCACAAGAGTAAGGGGGAGGCAAGGGAACAAAAGAGGTAATTGGATAAGTCTAAATGGACTCATATGGATTCCTCTTTTGGGTCCTTGTCCCTTTTATTCGAATCATGCATAACTCATCAATTCCCCTTTCCTCCATTCCTTCTTGAAACATATCTCGTATTACTCTATCTATATTGGATAAATAAATAGGTAATGATGGGTCTTCGTCTCTTTTTTCAATTTAGCCTAGCCGTTGGATGCCTTTATACGATTTTTTTTCTAGTCAGTGTTGATCAGAAGCTACAATGGGAGTCTGTCTGGGTCTACCGCCAGCTTTTTTTTCAGGGCTGGGTTGTCACAGTCCTCCTCTCATTAGCAAGCCTTGCACTAAGTCTTTTCATCGGACTGTTGACAGTCTTATTGAAACGTTCAGAATTCCGCGTTACTAACCTCGCTGCCAAATTCTACATCGAAATTGTCCGAGGCACACCATTACTTGTTCAGATCCTCTTCTTCTATTATGTCGTCGCCCACAACATCGGACTAGACAACCGCTATGTCGCTGGCGTCATCATCCTCTCCATCTTCAATGGGGCCTACATCGCTGAAATCATCCGCGGAGGAATCGACAGCATCAGCGCAACGCAGTTAGAATCGGCTCGTGCCATCGGACTCTCACACTTTCAAGCCTATCGCTTCATCATCTTCCCGCAAGCGATACGGCAGGTCCTCCCACCCTTGGCAGGGCAGTTTGCGTCCATCATCAAAGATTCTTCCCTTCTTTCTGTCATTGGAATCAATGAGCTGACGAATAACGCGCAGCAAATCAACAGTGCCACCTACAGCACCTTGGAGACGTTTCTCCCATTGGCCGCGGCATACCTCGTTTTGACGCTTCCTATCTCCTTGTGGAGCAAGAAACTCGAGGAGAGATATCGCTATGATTCTTGAAACCAAAAACCTCACGAAAACGTTCTTGTCCCGGAAGAAAAATAAACAGCTAGCAGCGATTTCCTCGTTGACCATTGGTCCGATCTCGTGCCAGAGCTTAGTCTTCATCGGTCCATCTGGAGGGGGGAAGTCAACGCTGTTGAGATTGCTGGCAGGCTTGCTGATCCCTGACGAGGGGACAATCAGATTGGATGGAACCCCGCTGCCTGCTGACGATGCATCCTTGCAGCACTATCGGCGGACTATAGGGATCGTTTTTCAATCGTGGAATCTATTTCCGCACCTTTCTGCACTAGAAAATATCGTGTTACCGCTGCATGAAGTCCACGGGTTGAGCAGAGAAGAAGCGACAGAAAGAAGCCTCGCGCTATTGAAGCGGTTTGACTTAGCTCAACATGCTAACAAAAAACCTTTTGAGCTTTCTGGTGGACAGGTCCAGCGTGTTGCACTCATCCGCGCTGTGGCAATCCAACCCAAGATGTTAATGTTGGATGAGCCAACGTCAGCTTTGGATCCGCTGATGACCGCTGAAGTGCTGGAACTCATCGTCGAACTCAAACACGAATCGCGCGACCTCATCCTCGCCACACACCATATCCAATTTGCAAAAAAAATCGCCGATGTGGTCTGCTTTGTTGCAGATGGAGTCATCATCGAACATGGCTCGGTTAACGAACTATTCGATTGCCCAAAATCGCCTCTAGTGAAAGACTATATGGATAAAATTTTAGCGTATTAACCTGACATTAACCTGAGTTTGGATGATTAATCAGCTGAGTTAAAGAAAACGATGGAAAATAAAAAACGACTTTTTTTTGGACTTGAAGTCTCAGCCCCTTGGCCGGAAACACTTCCTCTTGGAAGGCTGCTGGACGTCAAACACCGTCATATGACGTTGGCATTTCTTGGAAATATCCCTTTCCCTCCACTCGAAAAGCTATTAGAAACGTTCCCTGCCTGTCCGATGAAAGTTGGCAGCGCGGGCTTCTTTGATAAGTGCTTGTTGCTTCCTCCAAGACACCCAAAAGTGCTTGCATGGCATGTCAGCTGGCTTGCAGAGTCTTCTCCAGTGGAACCATTCCAAGAAACATTGTCACATTGGCTGAGAGAAGCTGGGTATCCGATAGAATCGAGAGAATGGCTGCCTCATGTCACTCTATGCAGAGCCCCCTTCGATCCACATGCATGGAAAAAATCGTTTTCGCCTCTGCCGTTTTACACTTCTGCGATCCACCTCTATGAAAGCGTGGGCAACCTCGTCTATGAACCCATCTGGACATATCCCATCGCCGCCCCTTTTGTCGAAATCGACCACACTGCCGACATTGCTTTCATCATCTCGGGGGAATCGCTGTTGCAAATTTATACAAATGCTTTTGTAGCCCTTGCCTTTAAGTTTCCTGAATTCACAGAATACTATGAACAGCCTCAAATCAACTTATCTTCAATCGATGACGTTGTCATCCTGTTAAATCAAATTGTCACAGCTGTTGATAGCGCCGATGGATCTCCAATTAAAGCCGTCAGCTTTCACGGAAATGTGATCAAACAGTCAAATGATGTTCTAAATTGGGAGATGATTGTCGATGTTTAACCTAGAAAAGATCAAACCCGCCACCTACCTTCTCCCTAAAGAAGGGGGGATGCTCGTTCCTGGCCTCGTGATTGCAAATGAAGCTCTCCTCAACGAAGCAGAGATCGAGCAGCCGCTTCAGCAGGTGCGCAACGTTGCGCATCTTCCAGGGATTGTCGGCTACAGCATCGCTATGCCTGACATCCATTGGGGGTATGGATTCCCCATCGGCGGAGTCGCCGGCACCGACGCTGAAACAGGGGTGATCAGCCCAGGCGGCGTCGGCTACGACATCAACTGCGGCGTCCGCCTTGCCATCGTCCCGCTCCCTTTCAATACGTTGAACGATCGCACCAGACGCGCTCTGCTGGATGAGATTTTTCGACTGGTTCCAGCAGGGGTCGGACATGGCCACCGCGGCGGAAAGCGAACGTTGACCGATGCAGACTACAAACACCTCGTTGAACAAGGTTCAGAATGGTCAGTGCGGAAAGGGTATGGCTTCATGCAAGACCTCGACCACACCGAAAGCCATGGATATATTGCCGGCGCCGACATCAATGCCGTCTCTGCTGAAGCGCGCTTGCGTGGGAGAGACCAGCTCGGCTCCGTCGGCTCAGGAAACCATTTCATTGAAATCGGCGAAGTGGGACACCTATTCCTCCCTGACATTGCCCATGCTTGGGGAGTGGAAAAAGGGTTGACCTATATCCTCATCCACTCTGGTTCAAGGGGATTTGGACACCAGGTCTGCCAAGATACGTTGAATTCATTTGTGAAATTAGGGTATGCTGAAGGTCTTCCCGACCGGCAGCTCGTCGCTGCCCCGATCCAAAGTCCGGCGGGGAAACAATATTTTGCAGCCATGGCCGCTGCCGCTAACTATGCTTTCAATAATCGGCAGCAGATCCTGCATAGCGTCAGACAAGCTTTTCAGACGACTTGCGGGATCGCTCCGGAAGACATCCGCCTCATCTACGACGTCTGCCATAACATCGCAAAGTTTGAAAAGCATAACATTGATGGGGTGGAGAAAACGATCTGCGTCCACCGCAAAGGAGCCACGCGTGCGTTTGGACCAGGAGCTAAAGAGCTTGCTCCCATCTTTCGGGAGACTGGACAGCCTGTCCTCGTCCCAGGAGACATGGGGAGGGCAAGCCACCTGATGGTAGGCTTGGGCAATCCGATGACATGGTGCAGTGCATGCCACGGCGCTGGAAGAGCGAGGAGCCGCCATCAGTCGATGAAGGCATGGGGAGGGGTAGATTTAGTTGCACACATGAAAAAGCAGGGGATCTATGTCAGGGCGTCATCAAACCGTACAGTCGCAGAAGAGATGCCCGACGCCTATAAAGATGTCGACACGGTCGTAGAAGCCGTAGAAGAGGCCGGTTTAGCCAACCGTGTTGCGAGACTCAAACCATCGCTGGTAGTAAAAGGATAAAATTCCATTCAATCAAGGAGGAAACTATGGCAACAACAACAATATCAAGTTATAAACTTCAGTATCACGGATCAATATTTTGGCTGATCTTCTGGCTGATCATTTTCTTCCCTATCGCGTTCGTGCTGCTCTTAACAGACACCTCGTTCCAGCTAAGGGACACGACCTACCATATCCATTATCAAGGATCTCGATTCTGGCTCGGTTTCTGGGTGCTGGTTTTCTTTCCAATCGCCTTCATCTTACTTTTTTTCAATGGCCTTTCAATGACGATAGATGACGATGCGCCAAAGACAGTAGAAGATAATTCCACAAAGATCGTAGAAGACATTCCCTCAAATCAAAAATAACCTATGATCTGCCTAAACAACCTGTCGATGCGCTTCGGCGCTAAAATTCTCTTTAACGATATTTCGCTGCAGTTTAATCCAGCATGCCGTTATGGCCTTGTCGGGGCTAATGGATCCGGCAAGTCGACATTGATCAAGATCTTAACGAAAGAAATGGAGGCAGAGCATGGAAGCTGCCTCATCCCTCAACAATATTCTATGGGGCTCTTAAATCAAAACCATTACCTCTTCGAAAATGAACTGATCATCGAAGTGGTTCTCAGAGGTAATCAGAAGCTATGGGGCGCCCTTGTCGATAAAAAAACACTCCTCGAGCACGAGAACTTCACCGAAGAAGAATGTGAAAAACTCGACAGATTAGAAAAGTGCATCGCCATGGAAGGAGGATACACTGCAGAATCTGAAGCGGCGAAGCTCCTCGAAGGACTAGGAATCGGGGAGGAATGGCACCGCAAACCGCTAAAAAGCCTTTCTGGTGGATATAAATTGCGTGTTCTGCTCGCTCAAACCCTCTTCAGTAAACCTGATATCTTAGTCCTAGATGAGCCCACCAACCATCTGGACATCTATTCAATCAAATGGCTGGAGATATTTCTTAAAAACTTTGAAGGAACGCTCCTCGTCGTTTCGCACGATCGCCAATTTCTCGATATCGTCTGCACACATATCGTCGACCTGGACTATGGAACCCTCAAGATCTATAAAGGGGGGTATGAAGAGTTCGTTGCTCAGAAACAACAAAACCGGGAATTGAAAGAGCAGCAGCTAGAAAAACAGGAACGGAGGCGCAGCGACCTCCAAGGCTTCATCGACAGATTCCAAGCCAAAGCAAGCAAGGCAAAGCAGGCACAGTCCAAAGCCAAACTGGTTGAAAAGCTAGAAACAGAAATGGATGCTCTGGACCTCTCTCCTAGCTCTAGAATATACCCAACGTTTAATTTTACCCCGCTTCGCGATTCAGGCGTTAAAGTATTAGAGGTGAAAGGGATCTCTAAGTCGTTCGGTAAAAAACAGGTCCTTCACAATGTTTCGTTTGAGGTGGAAAGAGGAGAGCATATCGCTATTCTCGGTCCGAATGGAATAGGAAAATCAACGTTGCTGGAGATTTTGATGGGCAATCTTCAGCCGTGCGTGGGGACTTTCGCCTGGGGTTATGCAACAAGGTGCGCTTACTTTCCACAAGGACATAAAAGCGAGCACAGCCATAAAGAATCGCTATTAGATTGGATTGGACAATTTGATCCTGAAGCTTCCCAAGAGCAGCTCCGCAATTTATTGGGCCAAGTGTTATTCTCGGGAGACCGCGTCCTGCAGCCCTTGAGCATCTTAAGCGGCGGCGAGATCGCCCGTCTGATGCTGGCGAAGATGATGCTCCTTAAACCTAATGTCTTATTGCTGGATGAGCCGACCAACCACCTCGATATGGAGGCTATCGACGAACTGACAAGATCTTTAGAGGTCTTTAACGGGACGGTCATCATCGTCAGCCACAACCGCCATGTCGTTTCCAAAGTAGCAAACAGAATATTGGAGATCACACCGGAAGGCCTTAGCGATTTTAGAGGAACGTATCACGAATTTATTGAAAAAAAGGAGAGGGATTACCTCTCAGCAGAATTTTCTCTAAACCAACGGACGAATGCCCCTAAAGTCGAAGCCATGGCTTCATATGCAGACCTGAAAAAACAGAAGACCCTGAAAGCGCAGTTGAAAAAAAAGGTGTCTGATGCTGAAGAACGATGTCACCGCCTCGAAAAAGAGTTGGATAAACTTCACTCTCAAATGTCTGATGATGGCTTCTACGAAAGAACATCGCGCGAAGAACAACGAAAAGCTGTCGACCTTAAAGCACAGCTAGAAGCGCAGCTCTCCTCGGCATTCTCATCTTGGGAAGAGGCAAGCCTCGAGCTGCAGAAAACCGAAGAGACTTAGGAGGTAATTTTAAAATTCGAATTTCCCTCTTAACCAAAAAATGGACCTAAAATTGCGCCGGCGATCCTACCTGCAATACGGGAACGCTGTGACGCCAAATGAGCTCCTTCAAATCGCGCTGAATTTTCACGATCGATGTCGAGAGCTTCTTTCATTAAGCCATTTACCCGTTGATCTCGTATAACACAGATTGATTCGTAGTCACACATCGCGCTTTTAACACCTAAATTGGCCGTTCCGACAACAGTCAGATCATTGTCTATTGTTGTTACCTTTTTGTGATAAAGCTGATCCCTGATATCATATTCATAGGCTTCTGTTAATAGATCATAATTATAGCGACAAGGCAAGGCATACATGTAATGCGCCGCGCTCGACTGTTCCCCTGTCCCATTAAAATACCCTTTGATTGCCACTCCTTCTCTCTTCTTCCTCGACAAAATATCTTTGATTTCTTGATCAGGATTAAAGATTAAATTCGCCATCCTCACCTCTTCTTGAGCCCCTGAAATTAATTGAGAAAGCTCGTGCGTGATTGGATTGTTACCTCGATGCTCAGGTCCTCCGACAACAAATTTTAAATCCACGTTTGTGATTAAATTTTCCTCATCATCAAACTGTTCACAAATGCCTGTTTCTTCTTCTGGATTAAGATCAAAATATCGAGATTCTGCTTGTCCAGTGGATCTATATTCCCATATCCGATATAGATTATAAAACTGATTGCGCATCGTTTTGGCTACATCTCCTCGACCGATTAAGTCAGTGTCTCGGAAAGCCTTGTCAATGAATTTAGAACCAAAGCTTCCTCTATCTTCCTGTTCTCCTGGAACGATTTCACGTGCCATCTTCTCGTGGATTCCTGTTCCTCCTGTCACGAAATACTTCTCATCTACGACTAAAAGTTTTACATGATTCTCTTCTGACAGGGGTCGAGGGTGCAATGTGTATACACGCTCGGTCACAAGATAATGAAACTGGTTTAAGTAGCGAGCCTGGAGTTCATTCAATTTTTGCAGATCATCCGCTTCAAGTAAATCAGGGCTCATCAAAAGGTGAACTTGAAGCTCAGGATAATGTTTCATTCTTTCTTCCATAACGTCTAATGTATCACGAAATGCCTGACCTCCCACAAAATTACCAGATAGTTCAATACTTTGTTTGGCAGAGTTAATAATCGCTTTTTTCCACTCTAAGCTTTCAGTTGCATGGTTTGAAACACGAACATCTGTTTTTACAAATGCTCCTAATTCTGGGGCCGACTGGTTGTTGGTACCGGGTTCAAAATCTAACCGATATTTATGAAAAAGGTGGTTAATAATTCTATCGAAAATTTCAATTATTCTGTTGACTGCTCTTCTCATTCTATTGTGATTTGCAAGGGGTCGTGGTCTTCGATGAGTTATAACACCATCGACCAACTTTTCACCAAATTGCGGATATTCTATTCTATTATCAACAGCTTCGTTGATTTGTTGAGCTTGTGCTCTCAACATTGCATCATGAGTTGGTTGTTCAACGACTGTTTCTATTACATTTGGACCAGAAACTCCATCATTAATCAAAGGTATACTCATATATAAATCTGCCTATTAGTTATGAAATTATTAATCTATCTTATATAAAAAAACTATTATAACATTCAATTATTCGCGAACAATAAAGAGTTGTTAAGTTTTATTTAATAAATATGGAAAAACAATGAATTATTATTACATTCCAGAGTATCACATTTGAGTTGGGTAAAAAAAATGCAAGAGAGTAGCTCTGCCATTTTTCGGCAAAATGGCTACTTTTGGCGAGAATTTTTCTGCCATAGGGATAAGGGAACATAAGAGGAAATTGCAAAAATCTAAATGGACAATGGACAGATATGGACTTTATGGACTTTATGGACAGGTATGGACTTTATGGGCATGTTTGGTTGTTAATCAATCTAACTATCGTTCATTTTCGTCCATATAGTCCATTGTCCATATCTGTCAATTTTAGACTTCAATTACCTCTTGTGGTCCCTTGTCCCTTTCCTTTAGGTCTTTTAATTCCTGTCAGAATTTTTTTGATTGAATCTATTCTCTTGTTCTGATACAATGCCTTAAGAATTACGTAAATAAATTCTAATTTTTTAAAATTAAAAACAAATTATATTAAGTTGTTTAATTTGAATAACTAATAAAAACTCAAGGTTGTTTATGAACGGAGTTAATTATACTACTGCACTAAATAATACGATGCAGTTCTCACAAACTGGAGTGATGTCTAGGCTCACTCCTTTGCTCAAAGCAATTGCTGTGATTACAGTTGCTTTTATTGCCATTGGCGCAGTGTATTTAGCAATCACTCATGGAGTAATCAGACGGCAGACTCAGGCACAAAAAGATCATTCTTCTTCAAGAGTTACCCCTCAACCTAACGCAGTTACCCCTCAACCTGACACTGTTATCCCTCAACCTGACGCTGTTATCCCTCAACCTGAAATCGATAAAACTATCCCTCCAATCAGTCGCAGTGCGACAGACAAAAAAATACAAATCACGATAAAGACCTTGCAAGCAAAGACGTTTAATATGGATGTCTATCCGAGCGACACTATCCGTCACCTGCAAGATCAAATTTGTGAATATTACAAGAACCTGAATGAGCATCCCAACGACATCCGTAGCACTAACCGTGATTATCATCAATTGCTTTACCAAGGGAAAAAACTCGAACAAGGAAGGATACTTAGTGACTACGGAATCAATCACGATAAATGTATGCTTTATGTCATACACCGCACTTGCAGATAGAGGGTATGGAAGACTCTAAAGTCATCATCATTGCTGGCGGCGGTGCCTCCGGTTTCTTTTCTGCTCTCGCCTGCAAAGAAGCCTTCCCGCAACATCGGGTCGTAATCCTAGAGAAGACACGTCAGCTTCTTTCTAAGGTGCGGATATCAGGCGGGGGTCGCTGCAACGTCACCCATGCCTGCTTTGACCCAACTTTGCTGGTTCAATCCTATCCACGAGGACGTCAGGAGCTCCGAGGCCCTTTCAGCCGCTTCCAACCGCTAGACACCATCCGCTGGTTTACCCAACGGGGCATCGAACTTCATGCTGAAGAAGATGGAAGGATGTTCCCCACGACGAATCTCTCAGAAACCATCATAAACTGCTTCTTAAAAGAAGCGGCCCGCCTTGGCATCGAAATTCAGCTCGAGAACGGCATCGAACAAATCGAGCGAAACCAAGACGGGTTCATCTTGCAAGTGTCTAATCATGGAGAGATGAGATGCGACCGACTGCTCATGGCGACAGGAAGCACTCCTCGCATCTTTTCACTGTTGGAGAAGCTGGACCATGCCATCCATCCGTTAGTCCCTTCGCTCTTCACATTCAACCTCCCCGACTCTCCCTTCCTCGATCTTGCAGGTCTGTCCGTCCCTGTAGCCATGGCGACGCTGCCTGCATTAGGCATTGAACAAAAAGGGCCTCTCCTCTGCACACATTGGGGGTTTAGCGGACCAGCCATACTGAAATTATCAGCTTGGGCAGCACGTGAGCTGGATCAATGCGACTATAAAACGTCTCTGAGGATCAATTGGCTGCCAGAATTATCGGAAGGGGAGTGCCGCGAGGAGATCAGCCAAGTCAAACAACGGCATTCAGGCAAGCAGATCGGAGGCGAGGGGCTCTTTCAGCTGCCGCGCCAACTCTGGAAAAGGCTTTTGACTCTTGCTGAGATCGATGAACAACGCAAATGGTCAACGTTGACATTGAAAGAGCTCTCTATCTTAATCTCTCAGCTTCGCTCAACGCAGTTGAACATTCAGGGTAAGACCACCTATAAGCAAGAATTTGTCACGTGCGGAGGAGTATCTCTCAAACAGGTGAACTTCAAGACAATGGAGAGCCGACAGTGCCCGGGACTCTATTTTGCCGGTGAAATCCTTAATATCGATGGCATCACAGGTGGATATAACTTCCAAAATGCCTGGACAACAGGTTGGATCGCCGGAAATTCTATCGGGGCATTTTGACAAGGCCGATGAACCGCATCAGGCTAAGACCTTTCGTGCCCGTGCCCCTGCCCCTGCCCGTGCCCGATTGTCCCTTTTCGAGAACGAGCCCGAGTGTCCGAAATTGTCTGAGAAACTCTGGAATATCGCTACCGTTCACTACAAATTCGGGCACGATAAAGGACACTCGGGCAGGGGCACGGGCACGAAAAGCGAGTTAGCTACTCCAATCCCGGCTCGATCAACTCTATCTTATTCTTCTCATTCTAGGAAAATCTTTTGAACCCTTTCCCTCGTTCGGTCTGTTTCAAGACAAAACACGCTCGTGCTGGCTTAGTTCTTTTCAACGCCTAGAAAAAACCGAGTCTGTTTTTCAAAATTTCCCTGATTCAGAGGTCTCCAAAGCCCCAGAGTTCCCATTCAATATGCAAGCAAAAACCTGCAAGAAGACGACGAGATTATACAAGCAGCTCATGAGAGCGATAAATAAATGATTACAAAAAACTTATAATCGATTATGATGTCATTTATTCATTAATAATTGTTAACTCAACAAACAAAAAGTTTATCAAAATGAAAAATATCACCCTTTTCCTCCTTGCATTAACTGCTGCTTTGGAACCGATCGGATCTCTAAAAGCCAACGAAACTATCTATGAAATTCAATCTGGAGAGATCTCTCCAATTCCCCAGGAAACAAATGAATCCGAAACAAAAGAATCTAGCTATTCCTACTATTACAAAAAGCTTAAATATGAAGCCTCTCTAGCTTATACGAAATTAAATCCAAGCAACGCCTGGTGGACGAAGATAGCCCCTTTTAATATCTACTTAGGAGCCCTGCCTCTGAAGAACGAAGGCCATCTCGACGACATTGTCGCTTTAGGTGTCACGGACGTCCTTTCAATGGTTGAAGACTTTGAACTGGAAGATGGTTGGTTCAACCAGCCAATTAAACGGGCGGATTGGGAAGACAATGGCATCGTCGTCAAACACATTCAAGCCATTGATTTTCTCCCTTTAAAGCAAGAAGAAATTGAAGAGGGTGTCGAATATCTCAATGCATCGCTTCAAGAAGGGCGGACCGTTTACGTGCATTGCAAAGCTGGGAGAGGGCGAAGCGCTTCGATCGTGATTAGCTATCTTATGAAGTATGAAGGCCTTTCTTTCGACGAAGCTTTTGCCTTTGTCAAAGAACAGCGTCCGCACATCAACCTGAACCAGCAACAACGCCAGGCTATTTTCGATTATTTCGCTGAAGAAGATATCTCTGATGCTGTCTCTTCTACCGAAGATCCATCCGAGGTGAACTCTAACGGTGGCGGGGTTAAAGAAAACATTTATGCCTTCTTCGACAACATGAACGAGATGAGTGAACATAAGCTCGCGCTGCTTTTAAACGACATGCTCTTTTATGTCATTGAAGGGGTGTCCTATACTCCGGCTGTTCCAGCATCGCTTTCCACATGGGTGCCCACAATCGAAATTCAATCGACTCTAGAAAGAAGGAACCGCTACCTCCGAGAATATCAGGGAGACCAAGCAGCTGCTACAGAAGCTGCCATCGAACGCAACCACGGACTGGCAAGACGGTTCAAAATCATGGCTGCAAATACAATGCCATTTGTTGGGACCCCAACAAGCCATACCATCAGCCTCTGGCATCAATTAAGGGAAATCGCTTTAATTGCGGCGATACATGGACATGATCTCCAAGATCAGGAAGTAAAAGTGAAAATCCTTAGCTGCTTGATCGAGGGAAATGCTCTAAAAGTCCCTGCTCTTGGTACTGGCTTTATCGTGCGTGAAATCGCCAAAAAAATTATTGTGAAAATGGGCTTTAATGCTGCCTTAGGGGATGCGATCCCGGCACAGGCTGTGTTTAACTTTTTTACAAATAATTCTGCAAAAGTGGCGACGCATGCAAAACAGGTCTTTGCTGGTGAAAACTCCCTTCCTGTCCTTTTGGAAGACTGTTTTGACTGAGTGGTGATTCGACTTTTGTCAGGCACACGATTTACGAGAAGCATATGTTGTGCAGCTGCAAGCTTTTACAAAAGCTTTCATGTCGCTTTCATTTTTAAAATAATACTCTTGGAATCCATTGAGGTGCTAAGCCTCAACAGTTCAGGCAAACGTTATTTTAGAAAACCAGTAGAGAAAAAAATCGGTCGACCACTCCTGCAATTGAGTGGTGTCTCGGAGAAAAGTGCGAACATCAGCTTTTGCATCATCGATATCTAGAGTTTTAAGGCGTTTTACAAAAATATCTGTCAATAGGCTACTAGTGAGGCGTTCATTTTGGGCGAGTTCTCCGTTATTATGCATACAGGTTGATAGGTAATTGAGATTTAAGGGAATCTCTCTACGGATAAACCAAATGACATCATACCAATCTCGTCCTTTTACACGATTTTTCCAAGCTCGATAAAGGGCAGCGTGTAATTTGCAGGCAAATAAATCTGATTCAACAACCGTAGAAATTGACACTGGGATTGGCGCTCTGATGTACTGGTTTTTCACTTGTAACCCTGGAATGGGATCGGTATCTATTTCCACTTTTATGCGTAGAAGTGTTTCTGGATGAGTGTGTTTTAAATGGCGCTCTAAGACCCCAATTTTTAGTAGAGATTCCAGAGTATTAGCTTTTAAAAATGCAGATTTAACTGCGGAATTTGTGCTTTTTTTCTTTTCCACCAGTTCAACCTCAAAACCATATGCATGCATTTCATCTACAATTGTTTTTGCATAGGGCGCCCATTGAAAATTCGGATCAGCTTTATAAAGTGTAAAATCAAGATCCTCCGAAAAGCGGTCAAGTCCATATAGAATTCTTAGGGCGGTTCCTCCGTAAAAAGCGGCATGCTCAAAAAATTTTCCTCTCCATAAACCAACTAGAGAGATTTCTTGAAGAATTTCACGCAGAGCCCTTTCATGTTCAAACGGGGACTTGGGAGAATATTTTTGGAGCATTCCTTGTACAACTTCATTCATGAACTATCCTTTTGCAAGCATTTTGATTAGATGATTGATGGTCGTATGTGGATATGAAGCATTAATTGTTTTTATAGTTGTGAGATTAAGTTGATGCAGATCATCTTCTTCGATGCGAAAATCCTCAAACAAAATCTCTTCAAGTTCTGAAATTTTTGAAACTTGTCCCCGACGAACAATTAATAAATCTATTAACGCCTTTTCTGGGGTGGCAATGAGATAACTTTGATACTCTGAAGTTTGGCGTATAGTGATACCTGCAGGATATGCGAAAAGGGGTCTATGTGAATAGCTAAATCGTCCAATGGGTGTTTCAAAAATATGCGTTCTTTTAGAAGTCACACTTGTGATTTCTTCAACACGTTCTGGAATCATTCCATACGTCTGTAACGCCCATTCTAAAGAGACATAGGAAGGGCCATAGGCAATATTGGCGAGCGTTTCTAACGAATAGGGATGTCGATTAAAGAGGGAGCCAAAAACATACAATCCTTTTTTAACTCTAATGAGAGCTTGTGATTTTAATAGTTGTGTCAGTTTTGCGCGCGGAAAGGAGTAATTTTTCAGACAATTCATCACAAAACCGTAGTCTAATTCCTCTGAAGGTGCTCGTAATCTTAAAGCTGCCATGGCAGGATCCATTGCCCCCCCTCTTCAATTTGTTCATTATGTAGTCAATTCTACAACATTCGTGTTAATTTCACAAGAATTTATGAAATTTACGTCAATGTAGTCGTTTTAACGACATTTGAGTTCAAAAGAATAGTAACAAGAACTCAAACGATGTATTTTTAATTAAAAATGAATAATCGTTATAATAATAATCCGAACATCATGGCCTTGTTGCTTAATCGAGGCTTAGAGGCAGATGTAAGAGATGAAGACGAGGAAACTCCGCTTTTCTGGGCTGTTGCAATAGAAAATCTCAAGGCTTGGGGTTGCATTCCAATGATTTTAAAAAACGAAACATATTAAATTTTCTGATCCCATCTTTTCTTTGCGCCTTCGCGCCTCTTTTGCGTTAAAAAAGAGAAATATCTGAATAGTTACTTTTTCATTAGAATTAAAACCTTATACGTGTTATTTTCAGGTATCTCTTATAATATACTAAACATTAGATAAAAAGGAATTTACAATGGCAAGCAACATAGCACCAGGTGCTGCTGTTTCAATGAATATCGCATCGTCTGTTACCCGTGACACGGTAAGCGCATTTCTTAGTCAATGGTCAGGACGCGGAATCGAATTTTTTCGGAATATCCCAATTCAGGTGCAACAGAGCAACACAAAAGCGATCGCTCTCATCATCGCTGCAAACGCATTATTCCTCATTATCATGAAATTTACCGTTCTTCCCTTTCTTGAAAGACGAATTGAGGAAAAGAGTGATGACTCAACAAAAGAGCGTTTTACAAAGAGAGTGGTTAAAGTCCTCATTGTTGGGACTTTATTAACAAGCTTGAATTTAGGTTTTGCTAAACTGGCTAGATATCCACTTAACACTATTGGACTGTTTACAGTCCTGGTGTCAACGCTTGCTGTTTATCACACCATTATTGCAAGAAGACAAACTGCTCCAGCACCTCGACCATCTGAAACTCATGTTCCGTCAACAGCTCCATTAGAAGATGGAACACCTAGATTAGAAGGGGAGTCAAGTGCGTCAGAAGATGAGTTAATTGAGTTAGGAGATAAGGAACTTGAATTAGAAGATGAAAAACCTGGATTAGAAGATGAATCAACTAGATTAGTTGGTGAAGTACCAAAAGATCAGACTTTGCCAGAGCTCGTCGCAAAGTATGGAGGCAAAGCTTCAAAAGCCATTAGAAATCTAAGAGCGCTAGGCAAAGTGACGATGGACCAGATCGTCAACCAAAAGGAGATTAGACAGAACCTCATAGAGATCGTTAAAGCCACAGTCTCAGACAAAAATGAACGCAAAGGGTTGGTAAATCAATTACGAAAAATCAATTCCGACAACATTTTAGCAGTCCTGAATTCTCTATCAAACGCTTTAGGAAAAGAGTCGGCAGCGTTTCAATTTCCTGCTGAAACAACATTCACGCAGCTTGGACTGAATGAAAAAAAGAAGATTTTTGTCAGACAACGGGTGATTAATGAAGCGGAAGAAACTTATACGATCATCAATATCTGTCTCTCAGAATCAAAAAAAGATTCGCAGAACCTAATCATGACCCAAATAAGCGATGTAGTGGCAAGAGCACAAAATAGTGAAAATTATGAAGAGTTTAAAACAGATGCATCCCTCAATTTGTTATTAGCTCTTTCCAGGGAGATACTCCCTGGACCTCCTGGAGACCAAACCAGAGGCGCTATCCAAAGAGAATTAAAGCTGGATATCACTAATAGGGGAATAGAGCTGCCTAACGCGATGGAGACAATCGGTGCGGCGCTACTCAGTAAAGGACATGAACTTGGCAATAGTTTAATCACAGCTAGTTATAACCTATAACTATTCATTCAGGATGAAAAAACGATTATCCCACAAGAGCAAGGTGCCGTAAAAAATTCACAGAAAAAATATTTAACAATTTTTCGATTTTTTTTATTGCTATCTAATTCAAATTCTGATACCAATGTTCAGTTAAAATTTTAACTGACTTTTCGATCATTGGTCGAATAAATCAATATAAACAAGGAAATACTAAAATGGCAGCTTTCGAAATTTCAAAATCCATATTAACTCCTGTTGAATGGAGAAGGCTTTATCCGTCAGCAGATTACAACAAAACCCCTCACGCACAAAAACATTTTGTTCATTATTGGGCATTGAACAATCAAAAACTTGAATCCGTTATTACATTTTTTGAAAAAAAGAAGGCAGCTGGTGACCAGGTTTCCAGTTTAAAAAGTTTAAAACGCAAAGACTCTTCTCATTTTAGATTAACGCCTCTAATGGTTGCAGTGATGAAGGGGCATGTTGGCTTCGCGAAGTTTCTTTTAGATGCAATTAAGGAGCGAACGAGCCACGAACAATTCATTAAACATTTAAACTCTGTGGATTCGTATGGATTTACTGCCCTTCATCATGCTGCAATTGCCGCTCCCTCTTTTGTCAATGTTCTTCTAGAGAACGGAGCCAATCCCAAAACGACAACAAAACCTGGATATTCTTACGAACACTTAAGGTTATTGACTGATCCCACATTAGAAGCTGATTCTGCAGGAAAAACATTTTGGGAAGTCAATGGGGAACTAAAAAAAGTCTCGGAGCTAACACCTGAAGAGAAAGAACAGATCGGAATAACTCATTTCCGTGACCTATATCTTTATCAAGGCTCAAGCGGTTTACGTCAGTTATGGCAAAATCAAACTCCTATTAACGCTGCATCGCCGGAAAAGATTGGATGCCCCAATGCAAGCCTAAAAAGCCTTCCCGAACTGGAGATCCGGAGACATCCTACATTACCCGATGGCAATGTGGGTTTATTTGCAAAAACATTTCTTCCATACGGCTCTCTTATTTCAACCTACGGTGGCGTATTTACATCACAATCCATTTTTCATACGTTTGATGCCCAAATGAAAAGTTACTGGGAAGGAAAAGAGAGTGAATATGCATGGGCAAGCGGGATTGATGGTCAACATGTATGCAGCCCGATGACAAGAGCAAATACCGGACTTCCTAATGCGGTTCAACATCCTATGCTTGTGGATGGAATCCCAATCGAGGCTCCACTCCTTGTGATGGCTCCAGAGGGGATCCAACCTGGTGAGGAAATCATTTTTGACTATGGTGATAATTCAGGTTTGCTCTGGAATAAACAAATTCTCTTGAATAAAGAAAAAATTGATGCCTTTGCTAGCCCGGGCTTAACTCGCATTCTTAGGAATCTTATCAATAGTCCTCCTCTCACAAGATCTCACATGGAGTCTTGTTTATCTTTTTTGATGACTAATCCTAAAGCTTTGATCTATGTTCATATGAAAAGACATATTCTTGCTGAGGATTGGGCGGTATGCTTTCTCGGAATTTTTTTCCCATCAAAGAGATTTAACCCTTTTGATCTCATTTTTAATGAAAAGCAAGGGAATCGCTTACAAAAGATTTGTGCTCTTCTTACAGCTTTAGGTAATTTTGATGAAGCTTTTGCCAAGCTTCTACCTTCGGCTCAACATGCTCTTGAAAATTGGATTTTAGATGCGATTGATACGCATTCAGTATTCCAAATCATCAGAGTGATGGAGCTTGTCACAAGAGAGTTGGATCCTGCTTCATTTGGAATTGCCAAAGAGTCGGATCCTGCTTCATTTGACCTTGCCGAAATCACTAGAGGCATTGATGAATACGACTGGCTTAATGATCCGGTATCGATATTAAGGGAAAGAACTACGTTTCGTATTTTTCATCGTTATCGACTTGCGATGGCACATGTACCAATCGATGATGTGCTTAAAGGACTTAAACAAGAATTACAAGATTTGCAAACGAATCAAGATCTCTCACGTAGCGATGTCAGGGATTTCGAAGAAATACTGAAGGAACTCATCGACGACTTAACTCGAGAACAAGCACAAATGAGTGTGGAAGAGTCAAAAGCCCGTGCTGCTAAAAGGCACAGTCTAATGCAGTTCATCCACTCACCTAACAATACGATTTACTCTGATTGATGTTATCAGGGTGTCAATGATTCTCCCATTGCCATCCGCCCCCTAAAGCCTGGATGAGTTGAACGGTTGCAACATAACGATTTTCAAGAACGATGACCGCTGTTTGCTCTGTGCGCAGCAGGTCTCGTTCGGCATCGACAACATCTAAGTAGAAAACTAACCCTCTCTCAAAGCGGTCTTGAGATAACTTAAGGGTCTTCGCAGCCGCCAGCGTTGCCAATTTAAGGTCTTCCGCCCGTTTCTGATACTGCTTCAAGTTAACTAATTGATCTTCAACTTCACGAAAAGCGGTGAGGACAACTTCTTGATAATTTGCCAGCGACTCTTTAAAAGCAGAGCGGGTATAATCTAAATTTGCTTCTATCCTTCCACCATCGAAGACGATCTGCATCACGTTCCAACCGACTTCCCAAAAGCGGGCCTGCCATGAGAAGAGGTTGCTTGCAAAAGGGCTTTCCAGTCCGAGAGCCCCATTCAACGACAATGAAGGGAAGAAATTGGCATAGGCAACTCCGATTTGTCGATAGGCTGCCGCTAAGTTTCTTTCTGCTTGAGCGATATCGGGCCTACGGCACAAAAGCTCTGAAGGGAGCCCTGTCGGAATAACAGGGGGAGGGACCGATATCGGATTGTACTCTAACGAAAAGATCGAGGCTGGGGTCCCAATAAGAGTCGCAATAATATTTTCCTGCAGTCCTCGCTGGCGGACAACGTCTGCTAAATCAGATTTAGCCTGCTGATATTCTACTTCTGACCGAGAGACGTTAAGGTAATCTGACAATCCCTTGTCATACCGCGCGGTATTGATGCGCAGCGCCTTCTCTCTGATGGCGATATTATTTTTCAACACTGCATCTTGGGCATCAAGACCTCTTAAAAGGAAATAGTTCGATGCAACATCAGCGGTTAATGAAAGCAAGACGCTGAGATAGGCTTGCGCAGCGGCCTGAGCGGTCATCACCTGAGAGAAGTAGTTATTGTTTAATTTGCTCCATAAGTCGACTTCATAGGAGACCTCCATCGGAAGAAGAATCTGTGTTTGAACAAAGCGAAAGACATTAGGAACCGCCGAAGAAGCCGTAGACGAAGCTATGGAAGAGCTGCTGCTCACTGGAACTGCAGGAGTTTGCCCTGCCGTTGTTGTTCCGCCTAAACTACTTCCTGTAAAAGGATTCTGAAACAGAGAACCCGTGCGGCTAAAAGAGGGATCCAACGTCACCTGAGGGGAAAGAGCCGCCCGAGCAATACGGGCTTGGGCCCGAGCTTCCAACACCCGTTCCAGCGCCGCCCATAAAGTGTAGCTGTTTGACAACGCCTGCTCTTCGAGTTGGTTCAAAACAGGATCGTCGAAAACTTCCCACCAGTTATTTAGATCTGGACGCACTTCAGCGAGCGTCGGTTCATGACGAGAATTCTCCTCTGTGCCATCATTTTTTGATTCTGCATAAGTGTCCTTGCCTTTGTCTTTGGCATCTGCCTTCCCATCCAAATCTTCCGGAATCGCAGCTTGTCCAGCATCAGGAGCATCGTATGTTCTTTTCCATTCGTAAGGTGTCGGTGTGAGGGGATAGTCATAGGTGGGGAGGAGTTGGCAGCCTGCGCAGATTAGAAAAAAAAGAGGGGAAATGCGATAAAAGACTTTTTCTGCAAGTTGAAATAGAGGTTTGATTTGCATAAGCGTCGACTGACCGAAAAATTAACTGATACTCGTCTTTTTCCGGTTAGATCTAGCACAAAATGCACCAAGTTGTCATCAAAAATCGTACCTATTCAATTAAATAAATTATTATATAGTTTATGATAGAGCTTTGTACAAGATCTGGTTTTCAGGGGATTTCTCTATAGACTGCTCAGTAGAATCGAGATAATCTAAGATTTTGTTGAGGGGAGAGCTTTCCGTTACCGAAGCCATGAGAGCATTGCTCTGCTCAATGGCATGTGAAACACTCATAAACGTGATCATCTCTATGGGTTTTGCGGGCTGATACCCGATCGAGCGGTTTTGTCCTGCTATGGCAGATAGGATGTGTTGTTTCTGCAATGCATCTAATAGATGCTGCAGGTGGTAAAGGGAAATTCCCAACTCTCGGGCCAGAGACTGATTTGTCGGCGGTTTGCCCCCCTTGACGAAGGCCTCTATGCAGCGATAGGTGATCAATAAAGCCGCTGCTTTTGTTGGGAGGGGAAGGTAGCGTCTGAAAGGAGTAAATAAGTCATTTTCGATCTCATAGGCAATCTCCGCTCCTGCCAATAAAATCAGCCAGCTCGTCTGCAGCCAGATCAAAAAGAGCGGCAAAGCAGCAAAACTTCCGTAAATGGCGCCATAGCTGGCAACACCGATCTGAAACCGGATATAGATCCACTGCCAGAGTTGGAATGCAGTTCCTGCAAGGATGCCTGCAATAATCCCAGAACGTAAGTAAACACGTGCATTCGGCATGAATAAATAAAGGAAAGTGAATAAGACCCAGCTTAAGAAGTAGGGGGAGAGCTTAAGGAGAAAAAGGAGGAAAGGGCTGATCACCTCATAAATAGCATTGTCGTGAGCAGATTCTGATATATGTGTAGTTAGGAAAACAGTGATGCTGCTTGAGGTGATGAAGAAGATGGGACAGATGATGACAGCGGCTAAGCAGTCGCTGATTTTCCGGCTATAGGGCCTAGAATAGGGAACCTTCCAGATAGCATTCAGGGTCGTTTCAACGTTATTGAAGAGTCCGAAGACAGACCATAACAACACGACGACGCCCACTCCAGCAATGACCCCTCCCTTGACGGAGTGCAACCACGAATAGGCGAATTGGATGAACTTATCTAAAACTTCTTTTTGCTCAGCAAACTGCTGTGTCAGCATCGCTTCAAGCGGTTGTTCAAATCCGAAACCTTTGGCGATGCCAAAAACAACAGCCAAGATGGGGACAATCGATAAAAGAGAGTAGAAGGTTAAGGCGGAAGCTTTTGAATAGCAGTCATCTTCGATAAAGCCGCGGGCAGCATCGAGGAGGATTTTATAAACCCGTTTCCAAAATGGAAGCGAAGCCGGCGGCTCGTCATTAGTTTGGTGATGGGTCGATTCGTCGAAAGTTCTCGTCATGTTTGAGGTAAAGTTAATTTTGATCTTGATCACTGTAAACATAGCATCACAAAGCAATTAAACGCAAAGGCACAAAGAACAACCCTAACAGGATAAATAAGACAGGTCAGACGAACATGACCAAAAAATAAGAAAAAAACTATCTTTATCTTATCATCACTATCTTGCTTATCCTGCCGCTTGCGATCCTGCCTATCCTGTTTTTGCTATATTGAGAGGTTGAAATTTGTCTATCCTGTTTATCTGATTTGATGAAGTTCGTGTTAGTTGAAATAAAGCTAGCCTGAATATCTCGAATCTGATAATGTTGTCATTTAAAACCCCATCCCAGGCATACTATTAACATGATTTCTTCTTCTCCTAACATCAGCCCCAATCGCCATATTCGGACACCTTTTTCGGAAAATTGGAATAGTTTTGAAGACATGGCCTCCGAGCTCACTCGCAATCGATTAGAAGACTGGCCTGCCTCAAAAATAGCGATTCGCATGTTCATTATCAATCAACAGGATGATCTGGCTGGATTGGATGACTTTTTAAAAAGGATCGTCGCCTATGGAGTCGAAATCGACGTCGATCAAGCACTCACATTCATCTCAGACATCATCGATCTATCGATGTTAGAGAGAGTAATCAGACACAGAAACGAAACGACTTCAAGCTCTTCCTCTAATGCACAACCAGTATTTCAAAATGTGCTCCAGTGGGCGAGAGATCAACAGCCCTTATTACCGCCTCCTTTGCAATCAAACAGAATTCAAAAAAATCAGGAATTACGGCACCATTTGGAAGCACAAGTGATCGCCTTCATCCCGAATTTGATCAACATCTTCTTGGGTGCTTTTGATTTCATAAACATACACAAAAAATATACCTCACTATGGGATAAGTATTTACTTATCGAAATCATCTACAAATTCTTTATTATCCCTTCCTGCTTAGTAAGAATTTTAAAACCAATTTATGGAACCTCGATCAAAGTCTACTTTGTCAGCGGCATGATCATGGCTTCCCTAGCTGTTTTTTTAGCATGCTATAAGCGCTGGCTTAGACCTCTGCCCTCTGAAGTTGTCAACTGTAGAAACCTAAATCGCTCTCTCAATAATGAAGAAAGAATGCGAATACATGGACAGGCAGAGCCGATGCAGCGCTTGATCGCATCTTTGCTGGGAGGTTCCAATGTGCTGCTTATAGGAAAATCAGGGGAGGGGAAAACAGCACTCATCCACCACTTAGTGCAGTTGCAGCAGGAGAGAAGCCTCCCTCGCGATTTACAGAACAAAACCTTCTTCAAATTCGATTGCACGATGATCAATTCCAATGGGACCGTTGGCTATAGAGAGATGATCAATCAGACATTCGAACAAATTGAAGGAAATAGCGATAAAGTCATTTTCATCCTCGATGAATTTGCTCAAGTCCTTGGTAACCCAATGGCCTTCCATTTAATCAAGGAGCGATTTCTAAAAGATAAACCGCCGTTCAAGTTTATTGCAGTCCTTACCCAAGAAGAATTCTCTCGCCTGAGTGCCTGCGATCAAGATCGATCATTCGAAAGGGAGATGACCACAATCCCTATCGACTCCTCTGAAGATGAACAGCAGCTTCGCCTGATGCTGCATGGACTGGTCGATCGATGGGCTCCAGATCTGCCGATTAAGCAAGACGCTTTCGCAGAAATCATCACACGTTCTAGTGACGAACGATTTTTGCCCAACATTGGACGCCCAGCTAAAATCGAAAAACTCCTAAGAGAAGCGATCGGACGATGTCGTTATGCCTATCATCCGAACTATACTCCAAAAGCGTTAACGCAGCTGTATCAACAGCGGGGGATCTTACAAAGGGAATACCGAGCTAGGCTTACCCCTGAAACTCTTCACCAGCCTTCTCCAGAAATTCGTGAGTTGAATCAACGGATATCAACCTATGAAAATCAGTTGGTTGAACATAAAAATCACATTGAAAAAGTGAGATCTTTCTATATCAGCTACCAGAAGACGAAAGAGAAATATGTGAGAGACACACACTCGATTGCGAGACCTCGTCCTCCAAGCGAAGCTCATGAGAACAACGCACTCTCAGATTCGTTTCGAACGATCTATCTTCTCACAACTTTCTACCTATTCGAAACTCTGAAAGCCGCTTTGGAAAGAGAGATCAACTCAATCCCCCAGATTGAGATCGATTCACCCCCAACCCTAGAGACGATTCCGATTCAAATAACTATTGAGCTTATTCAACAAGTTTGCAATGATCTCTCTTCACAAGAGGAGCTATTCCATGAATCAACTCAAAGTAGAGCCGCGTCGCCAAGCTCATGATAGCCGTACTCAGAGCCTCCACAAAAAAACTTACGGTTGCTTAATCGTCAACCTCGGCACGCCTAAATCTCCCGGCCTCGTCGATGTGTTCCACTATCTCAATGAATTCCTCACCGATGGACGGGTGATAGACCTCCCATGGTTTCAACGGCAGCTTCTTGTCAGAGGGGGAATCGTCCCGCTGCGCTTCAGGCAGTCAGCAGAGCAATACCGCAAGCTATGGTCGGAGCAAGGATCCCCGCTGCTTGTCCATGGGAAAGCGGTACGGGATAAAGTTCAGGAAAAGCTGGGAGAAAATTTTAAAGTCGTCCTCGCGATGCGCTACCAAGAACCCTCCGTTGAACTCGCTCTGGAGCAGCTCAGACTCGAAGGAGTTGATGAGCTGATCGTTGTCCCGATGTTTCCTCAATATGCATCGGCAACAACAGGATCGGTCCATCAGAAGGTGATGGAAGTGATCTCACGGTGGCAGATCATTCCCCATGTCACTTTTATTAGCCATTATTTCGATCATCCTGCCTTCATTCATGCCTTCAGCAATCGCATCCAGTCATATCTCCCAGGAGAGCATGACCATCTGCTGCTGAGCTTCCATGGGCTCCCCGAGAAGATGATTCGAAGAGATGATTCATCAGGAAAGTGTTTGAAGGGAGGCTGCTGTGAGGAAATCACTAAGGTCAACAGATTCTGCTATAGAGCCCAATGCTACGCTACTGCAAGAGCGATTGCCAATGAACTCAACTTATCGGAAAAAGATTATTCCATCTGTTTTCAGTCTCGGTTGGGGAGAGACCCCTGGTTACAGCCCTATACAAGCGATATGCTCAAGTCTTGCGTCGAAAAAGGCTATCAAAACGTCCTCGTTGCCTGTCCGTCCTTCGTCTGCGACTGCCTTGAAACCACATGCGAGATCTCACACGAATATGGGGATGAATTCAAGAAACTTGGTGGAAAAGAGCTAAAACTCATTGAGGGACTGAATAGCGATCCCTTGTGGATAGAGGCCCTCTGCAAAATCATCACGCGTGAACAACAACAGGATAGACAAAAACAGGATGGGCAAGATCGCTTCGCGGCAGGATAGGCAGGCATACGCATCCTGTTTTTGTTCTATCTTGTTCATCCTGTTATGTGATCTTGTGAGGTTTCTTGTTCCTTGCCGATCGCTTTTCTGTCGAGGTAACTCTGTAGAATAATCGCAGCACTCACGCGGTCGACAACTTTCGAACGCTTTTTCCGCGTCATATCGGATTCCCTGAGAGCTCGTTCAGCCTGTACCGTCGACAGCCTCTCATCCCAAAGGCGGATAGGGATTGGGCTAGCCGCTGTTAATAAGTCGACAAAGTGGTTGACTTCATCAGCCAAGAAACCATGCTTCCCGCTCATCATCAAGGGCAAGCCTATGACAATCTCTTCAATCTCGCAGTTGTATCGGATTTCAAACTCAGCGATAAGGTTAATCAGCTTGTTGACAGTCTTGCCGTTTTTTTTTTCTGCTTCCATCACCTCAAGTGGCGAAGCGATGATTTGCCTTTCATCGGAGATGGACAATCCAATGCGCTTGAGGCCATAGTCCACCCCAATGATGCGCTTTGGTTTAATTTTATGAGGGGTTCCCTGCATGGTGGTTCTTCCGATAATTGATCATAGCATGAATAAAGTCTCGAAAGAGCGGATGCGGGTCTGTTGGCTTAGATTTAAATTCGGGGTGGAATTGAACGCCAACCATCCATGGATGATCTTTTATTTCAGCAATTTCGCAAAGATTATCCTCTTTGAAAGTGCCTGTAATCTGAAATCCATGCTTCTCAAGCAGCTCTTTATAGGTGTTGTTAAATTCGTATCGGTGCCGATGTCTTTCGCTAATTTGTAGAGATTTATAGGCTTTGTGTGCATGAGAGTTAGGCTTCAATTCGCAAGGATAGGCACCGAGACGCATGGTGCCGCCAAGGTCTTGAACTCCTCGTTGTTCGCTTAACAATGAGATGACGGGATGCGGCGTCTCTGGTGCGATCTCAGTTGAATTAGCATCCTCTAAGCCTACAGCATGACGTGCGAATTCCACCGCCATCACCTGCATGCCAAAGCAGATGCCAAAATAAGGGATCTTGTTCTCTCTGCAAAATTTTGACGCTTGAATTTTCCCTTCCCATCCACGTTCGCCATAGCCTCCAGGAACTAAATAACCGTCGCAGCCGCTGAAAAGTTGTGTCAGCTGCTTTGGATCTGTAGGAAGCTTATCAGCATCAAAACGTTTGATATTGATCTTATATCCAGCTGCCAAAGCGCCGTGGAAGAGAGCTTCAAAGACAGATTTATAGGCATCTTGGTGCTGGACATATTTTCCAACGATGCCGACAGTAATGATCCCTTTGGGATGCCGTATCGTTTCGATGATCTTATCCCAATCTCTAAGGTCAATCTCGGGGTTGGGAAGGTTCAGGAGTTCGCAGATCATCCCATCAAGCCCTTCCTTATGCAGTTGGATAGGAACTTCATAGATGGTGTGTTTGACATCAGCTTCTTCGATGACAGCACGTCGGCTGACATTGCAGAAGAGGCTGATTTTATCTTTTACTTCGTCATCAAGGGCAAATTCACACCGGCAAATGATGATGTCTGGAAAAATCCCAATTTCACGGAGCATCTGCACAGAGTGTTGGGAAGGCTTTGTCTTCACCTCTCCAGCAGCCTTCAAGAAAGGAACATAGGTCAGATGGATGCTCAGGCAATTTGATCTCTGCTCATAGATGAATTGACGGATCGCTTCCATAAAAGGGAGCGATTCGATGTCTCCGATGGTGCCGCCCACCTCAACTAAAACGACGTCAACGCCGCCTTCTTGCTGCTTGGCACATATATGGATTCTCTGTTTAATCTCATCGGTGATATGGGGGATAACCTGCACAGTTTTACCTAAGTAATCGCCATGCCGCTCGCGTCTGATCACCGTGTTGTATACCTGACCGGATGTGACATTGGAAGCCTTCGACAGCATTGAATTGGTGTAGCGATAATAGTGGCCCAAGTCAAGATCAGTTTCACCGCCATCATCGGTCACATAGACCTCGCCATGCTGATAGGGGCTCATCGTCCCTGGATCGACATTCAAGTAAGGATCGAACTTCAACATCGCCACTTTCAGTCCCTTCTTTTCCAGAAGCAGTCCTATAGCAGCTGAGGTTAACCCTTTGCCTAAGGAAGAACAAACGCCGCCCGTTACGAAAATGTATTTTGTCTGCATATCCATTGCTCCGCTAATTTAAGGTCTTCTGGGGTGTCAACACTCATCACCATATCTTTTGTGAGGGCTACTTTAATTCGATAGCCGTGCTCAAGGACTTTTAACTGCTCTAAGTTCTCTTCAAGTTGAAGCGGCGTCGGGGGAAGCTCCTGATACTGTAAGATAAACTGTGGTCGATAGACATAGATCCCAATGTGATGGAAATAAGGTGTCTCGGATCGGTAGCGATGCTGTATATTCGAGGGGATGAGTGCGCGGCTAAAGTAAAGGGCATTTTGATTGAGGTCCATGACGCACTTGACCACCGAAGACTTTAACGCCTCTTCCTCACTATAGATAGGGGCGGCAAGGGTCGACATCTGCGCATCGGGATCACTTAACAATAAATCAATGGCCGCCTGGATCGATGAGGGATCAACAAAAGGTTGGTCCCCTTGAATGTTGACAATGGCATCAGCCTCAAGCCAATGGGGATTTTTTCTCAACACCTCAGCCAAACGATCTGTTCCAGTCGGGCAGTCGACGGAAGTGATCATCGGATTGCCACCAAAGTCCCGCACATGATCGAAAATCAGAGAATGGTCGGTCGCTACGATGACATCGTCAAAAAAATTCCCCCGCGTCGCGCTCTCATAAGTTCTCTGGATGAGGCTTTTACCCTCAATTGGGAGAAGCATTTTCTGTGGCAGCCTCGTGCTGGCATAGCGTGCGGGTATGATTGCTAAAACTTTTTTTGATTGCTTCATCTTGTCCGGTTGTAAAAAACTCACTGCAACATGATAAAAAATACAAGGAATAAAGGCAAGGCTACTCTTCGGGAAAACAGGATAGGCAAAAGAAAAAAACAGGATAGGCAGGATCGCTTCGCGGCAAGATAGGCAGGATATAGAACAAAATTATCTTTCTTATCTTTCCCATCTTGTTAATTTTTTACAGGATGGGGAAGATAGGATGAAAGAGGTTTGTTTAAACTATAATCATGCTTATCCTGCCGCGAAGCGATCCTGCCTATCCTGTTTTTCTATATTTGGAAGTTGATATCTTATGTATCTTGATCCTGTATTGGGTTGTGGTTGTTTGCGTTTAATTTTAACAAAAGCTATCCTCTTTTATCGTTCTAATGAATTCACGCAAACATAGGACTCTATATGAACCTATTCCTAATTTTCTATAATTTTTCTCTATGGCTGCTCGCTCTTCTATCCTTACCTAAGACGCTCTATTCTTATTTCATCCTCAGGAAATATAGAAATAGTTTGTCCGCTCGCTTTGGAGCCCATTTTCCTTATGTTGCAGAAAAGGGACTCCCTTCAATCTGGATCCACGCCGTTTCGATGGGAGAAACCAAGGCGATCGTTTCTCTAGCAAGAGAACTGAAACAGCGCTTTCCTTCAACTCCACTGATCATCTCTTCAACGACTGAAACAGGACATGCTGAAGCGAAACGAAGCCTCCCTTTCGCGGACTATCACGTCTATATGCCCTTAGACTTCCGCAGAGTTGTTCAAAAAATTCTTAAAAAAGCCGCCCCAGGGCTTGTTTTGCTGTGTGAATCAGATTTCTGGTACAACTTTCTGTACTATGCAAAACAATCAGGGGCTGCTTTAGCATTGGTGAATGGGAAGATATCAGAGAAGTCTGCCTTTCGTTTGCGGTGGGTCCCTTTCTTCTCTAAAAAATTGTTCTCCCTTTTTGATAAGATCTGCGTTCAAAATCAAACCTACACCAAACGCTTTGTCAAGATTGGAGCCCCTTCAGATCATATCACCATCACGGGAAATCTAAAATTTGATGACGACTATCCACAACTTACCCACGATGAAACTGTGTTGTGGCGCCATAAACTCGGATTAGAGTCCGATGAAATCGTCCTGACCATTGGATCAACACATCCAACTGAAGAACAGTCCCTCATTAAAATATTAAAAAATATCTGGAAAAAATATCCAAAACTGCGAGTCATCCTCGTCCCTAGACACCCTGAACGCTTTAAAGAGGTGGGATTGCTCTTAGAAAAAGAGAGGCTCCTGTGGGTTAATTTCACCGACATCAACCGACGCACTGGGAAAGAGCAGGTGATCCTCATCGATGCAATGGGACTGCTCCGCATGTGCTATCAACTTTCTGATATGGCCATCGTTGCAGGAAGTTTCACCGATCGTGTCGGAGGGCATAACCTTCTCGAGCCATGCTGGTACGGCAAGCCTGTTCTTGTCGGCCCTTATACGTTCTCCCAGCAAGAACTTGTCGACCTCATGAAGCAGTATAAAACCGGTCTGCAAGTCTTCTTAGATCAAGTTCAAGAGGTCCTCACCCGATGGCTAGAAAATCCAAATGAGAGAACTGAAATCGGAGAAAGGGGATTTATGATGGTTTCCGACCTGAAAGGATCGACAGCTCGTACAATTGAGGTCCTTGAACCCCTGTTATCCAAATTTAAGACAAATGAAAAACACCCCCTAAATCGCTCTTAAGGTCGATTTTTTTTATTTTTCAAAATGTTTTATTCTAAACAGAAAAATAGGTTGTCTTTAATGCGGCCCTTTGATAAGTTTATGTTTCGTTATGTTAAAAGCATCGTCAAATGACGCGGGGTGGAGCAGGGGTTAGCTCGTTGGGCTCATAACCCAAAGGTCGGAGGTTCGAATCCTTCCCCCGCTATTTTCTTTGGGCGGTATAGCTCAGTTGGTAGAGCAATGGAATCATAATCCATGTGTCGTCGGTTCAAGTCCGGCTGCCGCTACATAGTCTCTCTTCAATCTTCTTCTTATCATATTTTTCAGTATAAATAATCGGTGACCATTCACCTCTCTCCCTTTTTTAACGCAAAGAAGCAAAAGAGGCGCAGAGTGAAGTGACAAGGCTTGGAGTGACATCTTTTAGATTCATGCATGATCCGAGCAGGGACTTTGCAATTACCTTTTTAACTATATAATCATCTATTCAATTCACAGTCACGAAAGAAATTGTTGAAAACAATAGTTTTATTAGTTATGCTTGGAATCCTATTAAATAGATCAACTTAACATATTAAAAATAAAGGAATTATTTTATGCATACTGATGCTTCACTCTTGTCTCCTTCAGAAAAAAACCCAATTTATCAAATAATCGGTTCTTCATACATTGGAACTGAAATGGTTGAATTTCGAAGAAGTTCAAAAGACATCCCAGTCGAAACAGCCAGTTCAGCTGCGATTGAAGAGATCGCAGAGGCTTTTAGTTACGCAACTCATATTGGTATTCAAGGATGTCTATCCACTAAAGAAATGCCTAAACTTTTTCAAGTTCTTCAAGGCACGACTTGTCGATTAGAAAAATTATATTTATCCGATTGTGAACTGACCCTCGATGACTTCACTAAAATTGCTGATGTGCTAAAAGCAAATGTTGTCCCACTTCAAAGCCTTGATATTTCCCCTATGCCAGCGTATATGGATGAAACAAAAATCACTGAAATGTTTCTAGAGGTCATGAAAACAAACTCATATTTGCAACACTGCTTCATAGGGGGAACGGCATTAGAATATGGGGCTTCCAAAGACACTTTTGAACCTTTATTTGAACGAAATCTACTCGTTTGGATCAATCAATCATTGACACTCCAAGCCTTGTGTTTAAAGCAGTTTCGAAGCGATGGTGGGGATGCTGTCTCGATTCAAACAACGCTATCCTGCAGACTTGGCATTGAAATACATATGCACAGGGATGCACTTATCGATGCGGAAGTACTAGATACAGAATCTTCTGAACAAAAAAAAGAAGTTACTGTTGAATCCACACTAGACTATCTGGACTTAGTCATCGCTGCCAAGGAGAAGTTGCAAACTGAGTTATTCCCTGACCAACCGATTGACACTTCTGCTGCTTAATCCCCATACACAACAGGCTCACTCGATTTTCGAGAACGAGCCTGTTCATCTTCTACATCTCTTTAAACAAGGGACCTCCAATAAGCCCAAAAAGTCCATAACTTTAGCAAAACAGGCGAAAAAAACTTGACTTTCCTTCAAAATACTTGTTATATCAAATAGTCTAAAATGATCTAACAGGAGACTCTCATGAAAAAGACCACATGCGCATCTTTATTAGTTGTATTGAATATTCTCGTTGCATTAGCTGTCGAAGCAGCGCCTGCAGCGCCCAAAACCGCAGTAGAATCAAAAGCTAAGACACCTCCTCCAGGAGTCGGCGAAGATAAAAATGCAACCAGTGAAAAATTTGACATTATGCGCCGCGATGAAAGAAGCGGAACAGACGTTTTCGCGATCCCTCTAGATGAGAGCGAAGTCGAAGATGAAGAAGATATCAACGAATACGAAAAGAAAAACGTCTTCAATCTTCCAGAAAAACGATAACTGAAAGTCTCTCATAAGGAACGTTCCTCGAAAAAGCGGAAGGGGACTTCCGCACTCCAAACGCTTCGCGCATCCAAAGAATTTGGCTTCGCGAAGCGTTTAGAGCCCCCAGCGACGTCGTCTCTCATATCAAAAAGTAACACTGCCAGAGCTTCCCTACTATCTTTCCTATCCTTCCCATCCTGTAAAAATTGCCAGGATGGGAAGGATAGGAAAGATAGGACAGGATAATGTGTTACTCAGAAGTGTGGAAGCCCCTTCCGCTTTTGCTTTTTTGAGAAACTTTGCTAGGACCTGTTTCCTTAGAGCCGTTCTTAGTTGCTCTAAGAACGGCTCTGCATACTTTCTCGTCCGCCTACCGAGCTCTTAGATCAAGCTGGTCCGGGAGGGAGATGTCTGAGGAGGGGAATTCGCTCAACATTCTCACCAGTTGAAGATTATAATAATAGGTGATGCCACGCACTCCATCCTGATTCGTCCTTAAACGTTCATCGTAGTTGATAATCTGTTTACAGAGCTCCACCTGAATCGAATAGTTGGCATTGATTCCCTGTTTTTGCTCTTTATAGCTCCTCTCAGCTTCTGCCAAGCCATTGACAAAGTCTGGATGAGATAGGCGTTCTTCGTAGAATTTATTCGCTTCTTCCTTCGAAGACTCTTTATCCTTCAAAGTGATTTTTTGCTTTTGATAGGCTTCCTCAAGAGCGCTCATAAACTCTTTCCGTTCTGACTCTAGCTTTCGCTTAGCAACAACAAAGCTATTGTAATCATAATCGTTCAAAGCACGATCTAAGGCTTCGTTGCGATAATGTTCAAAAGGGGCTGTTGCATTGGCTAGATCTTGTTCTAGAATTTCCCGTTCCTTTTTAAATTGGTTCCGATGTTGGATAAACTGCCCTTTGATCTCAATGAGAGGAATCAACTCCTCAGCAGTGAAAAGTTCTGCTAAAATCGGGTCATTGAGTCGATAGAGATCTGCAACGAGTAAAATTGGCTGCTGGTTTAGATAAGGAGATCCATTCACAATTTCATTTATAAACAAAAACCGGCGCTCATAAGGTGTCAAGGTGATCCCTGCACGATGATTCCGATAAGCATGCGCACATCCCTTCACTAAATCTTCTCTCCGAACATTTTCGATGTAATAGGGGTCTTTCATGTATTCGCAGAACATAAGATAAAATCCTGTTGCTGTTGACAATCCACCAACAACAACTAAAGGGGCAAAAACAGGAAGTGCGATGATGATTCCTCCGATTCCAAGAGCAGTCAAGACCGCACCGAGAGTTCTTCCATTCGCTGCTCGATTGATCCAATTAGGCTCATCCATGCAGATCTTTCCGTCAATGAGAAACGCCCGGTCTGTTGAACTCCAATCAATGCTCTCTTCAAAAGAAGAGATAAAATCAGAATTTTCCTGTGAGGGGAGCGCTGGAACATAGCCTCCTAACTGCAACTGATCAGAGAGAGTTGCCAGAAGGGGAGTGACCTCTTTCCGAGACACAAGCAGAAGGTGTAAATTTTGAGCGATATAGTTTTTTTGGTAAAACTCCTGCACCTCTTCTTGAGTAAATGTTTGTATAGCAACGACATCCTCTTCACAAAATGATTGATTGTTCAAAAGATGCTCTCTAGCTAATTCGACTTGCTCTTTCTCCAAAACAGGAAATAAAACCATCTCACAAGCAAGTTCTAACAGCTTTTGAACTTCCTCGATCCCGCCGTCTTCTAATACAAATTCAACAGAAATTTCGCCTTCATTTCTCTTCAAATGCGTGTCTGCATCAATGTCGAGAGAAAGCTGATTCAATACTTCGCAAATTTCCTCTCGATCTCTCAACACTGTTCCATAGAAAAACGTCTGCTGAGTCAGCTCTGACAGCGCTGTCTGATTAAAATCAGGGGGAGTCGCGCAAGAAATTTTGATCAGCGCCCCTTTGTCTAAATGACCGGAGACTAACGTATAAGATAGGCCATTTTGAAATGTCCCAGAAGTCTGCGCGATCTCACTGTTTTCCATCGTCTGAGGTAGAGATAATCCTTCAGAGGAAACATTTGCATTAACGATTGGCTGTAAAAAGATGAGGCAAATTGAAAGATAACCTGTAAGACGATGATAAATAGGTAGGAATGACATAATAAAAACCTTAAGATTGAATGATAATGATATGCCGCAACATCTCTCTCGATGATGAGATAAGCTTATAGCATAAATCTATGTTTTTATGAAAGTGCTAACAGATCAGGAGCCCCAAACCATCTCAGGCTCCTGAGTTAGAATAAATTAAGTTTTTTTTAAAATAACTCTTGACAAAAAATAAGAAAATTTTATATTCTTTTTTCAAAGTTAGATAATCAATTTCATATAGATAATCACTTTCATTGCAAGGAGGTCCTAAAATGCACACTTATTGGGAAAGCTTAGTCAATCTTAGACCTAGCGGTATCTGTGTAGAAGATTTCTTCTTCTATTCTTTGTTATCTTCTTCTTTCTTAGTTTCATGCAAAGTCAGTTCCACCCCCTCTCCTAAGTCCGTTTCCTAAAAGTAATTTTTTTATTATTTTAGTTCTTCAGTCAAAGTTGGTTTCGTTTATAACGGATAAATTAACATAGATAATTTTCTATATTGCTTTCGATTTATGATATCACTTTGATCTCAACCGTTTTGCTGAAGAAATATTTTTATGACTAATTAGAAAATCATCATCAATAATGATGTTTTCATAATCAAACTAATTAGCAAAGTTATCCAACGCTCGTTTTTACTCGTTAAAAATCGAGACGATAGTTGTTTGTACAGAAAAAATCAGGGGATTTTATGCAAAATATTCAAGGAAGTATCACATTTAACGATAATAGAGTGGTTGGACATGGCGATAAAGAGATTCATACCATAGAATATGAAAATGGCTCGATTTACAAAGGAGAACTCCTTCACGGAGAGCCACATGGGTATGGATCTATGACAGACCCAATCAACCAAACTGTTTACACTGGCCACTGGCATCAAGGCCAGCGCCATGGAACAGGCAGATGCAGTTACGGTTTTGTCAATGACGATGATGTTGATTACGCTGTCTATACTGGAGAATGGCGTTATAATGAACGTCATGGGACAGGGGAGTACAGCTATCGCTGGGATACCTGTCACTATAGAGGCGAATGGCAAAATGACAAACGCTGCGGCAATGGCAGTGCCAGTTATGCCGATGGGCGTTTCTACGATGGTCAGTGGGACGACGATGAACAGCATGGTTATGGCCGCATGGATTACCTAGACGACAAAACTTATGTTGGGGAGTGGGTCCATGGCAAACGTTGCGGTCAAGGAACAGCAAGTTATGATGATGGCAGCTCTTTCACTGGTCAGTGGGATAATGATGTCCGTGGCAGGGGAGTGAGAACCTATTCAAACAACACTCGAGATCGAGGGGAATGGATTCATAATGATTGGCATAGCGAAAGAGATGCCGGTCATCACAATTTCATCACTCGACATCTCGGTGCTTTATTGCAAGATGTCATTCACCAAATTAGGACTTTAAGAGACTATTTAGCTCATAGATAAAAAAATCGAAATTACAAAAAAACATAGGAGGTTTTTATGCAAAATATTGAAAATCATCACAGGCTGTATGTTGAACAACTAGCCAAGCCTGATGAGCAAATAGAAAACAGCGAAAACATTTATAATGAGGAAGAATCACAAGAGGTTCTCCTTCCTCATGGCAAAACTTTCGATGGGCAATGGCAGTACAACGCTCATGGTCTACAACACTTCACTCTTCGTCATCTCATCAGGATCTTCAGAGAAGTCATTAGTGAGATGAGAAGGGTAAGAAATCAGTTGCACTATTAGAGGCATTTGTGGTACAATAAACCTTTATTGAAAGGAAATTGGCCTTTACTATGTTTAGAAACCAACAGATAGATATCATTAGCATGCAGATGATTATTATGATCCACACCATTTGGAGGTGCGGACCTATGTGATTGGCTTATGCTAAATATAGGTTGAATTAGAGACCGCACTCTCGCAAGAGGTGCGGTTTTTTTTTGCTCTGAACCCCTTAACGATTAGGTTATTCATATGAAGAATAAATGGTTTGTTGTAAGTACCGGCTTTGCGCTGTTTTCGATGTTTTTCGGATCGGGAAACCTCGTTTTTCCCATCACCGTTGGACAAGAAAGCGATGGACATTATCTCCTTGCAGCTTTTGGCATCATATTAACAGGGGTCATTATTCCTTTTCTTGGAGTTCTCGGAATGACGTTGTATAAAGGAGATATCCAACACTTTTTCAGCTGCTTTGGGCGGAAAGGAACCTTCGTATTCTCCTTATTAGCTCTAGCGCTGATGGGTCCGTTTGGAGTGCTTGCCCGCTGCTTAACCGTTGCGCATGGAGCTCTGCTGCTCTTATTGCCTAACGCCTCACTCCCAATCACTAGCTTGCTGTTGTGCGTTGTCATCTACCTGTTGACGATCAATCGAAATAAAATCGTCTCCACATTAGGAACGGTATTAACACCATTTTTACTTGTAGCGATTGCACTGATTGCTTTTTTTGGATTGAATCAAGGTTCTATGCCCGAGGAGACAACTGCTCAGGGATGGGGTGCTCTAAAAAACGGTTTTTTTCAGGGCTACCAAACCATGGACCTACTCGCTGCGTTTTTCTTCTCCCAATTTGTGATTAAACATCTCTATAGCAAACTTACACCCAACGATGGGGAAAGTACCCTGCTCAAGCATTTTTATAAGTCTGCTTCGATAGGGGCTGGACTATTGTCTTTAGTCTATTTTTCATTAGTCATGCTCGGGTGGATTTATTCAAGTCTATTAGTCGATATCCCGCCGCAGGAAATGTTAGGAGTGATCGCCCTCGAATCTCTTGGAAAAATCGCTGCGCCATCGGTATGTCTGGCAGTCTTGTTTGCGTGCTTGACAACGGCGATTGTCCTGGCTTCTTTGTTTGCAGATTTCCTCCGCACTGAAATCACTCAGGATAAGATAGGCAATAAAGCAGCTTTGCTCATCACATTAGGCATCGGCTTTTGTGTGTCGACATTCGATTTCGCTGGAATCGCGAAATTCTTAGGTCCAATCCTCGAAATCGTTTATCCAGCTTTAATCGCCTTAACGGTCGTCAATATCGCAAATAAATTTCTTGGACTTAAACCTTCGCATTGGCCGTTCACCGTCGCATTAATCACAAAACTCTCTTTGACGTGAATCATTACTAAAGAAAAGGCGATAGCCCGAGACGTGGTGGATAAGCTTGAGAGAAAAGTAGGGGATACTGAACGCTGCGCGAAGCGGTAGAGAAATTCAAAAGACACGAATGTCTCAAAAATTGATCTAGACTAAAGCGAAAGAGGACTTTCGCACTCCAAACGCTTAGCGCTAAAAAAATGTGTAATGATAAGACCTGACGGCCAAGCACTTACAAGTTAACTATTTCTTATTCCGATGAAGAAAATTGTCAACGGATATCTTGCCAGGACCAAAAGCGAGAACAATGAGTGCCGTCAGCAAAAAATTGAAAGGGGGTTGGGCCACATAATGATTCAAGGTGCTCCACAAGTGCATTTGAGCTTCATAGTGCGCTGTAAAAAGAGCAACGATCATGACACAGATCAAAGGGATTGAAGCCATGCGGGAGAAAAGCCCCAAGATTAGACATAATCCGCCAATGCATTCAATGCCGCCCACAAAATAAGCGCTTATAGTAGGAAAAGGAACATGCAAAGAAGCAAAAAAATCCGCCGTCGTGGCAATGTTCTGTAATTTGTTCCAACCGGTAAACACGAAAGAAACTCCCCAATAAAGGCGGATCGCCAACAATAAAATCGATTGTAGTCCTGTCTCAAAAGCTGTAATCATCCTCTACTCCGTTTTTCATGCCTTTATAGCGCAATAGCATAAATTCTTCTAGGAAATCCGTATCCCTTTGATGTGTTAGGAATAAATTTCTTAGACCCACTTTATCAACGTCTGATAATATATGTTATGTTGCAAAATCTGTTTTTGTTGAACATTAAAGAACAGCAGTGTTATCTAATGATCCTAAGCTGAGGTGACAAAGCATGGAGCTGCCTGTATTACCAGAAGATGTGGATCTCCAGGATGAGAAATTGTCTCCCCTACAACTTGCTGAGCATATCCAAGGATTAGACGAAGAGAATCAGAAAAATGTCTTCAATGCCTTACCGGAACAAAAAGCAGTACAAACCTTCGAGTATCTCCCGTTTACAAGTCAAAAACTCATCCTCAGTGCGTTGACATCAGAAAAATCGGCCTATTTACTCAACAACCTCTCTCCCGATGACAGGACAGCATTTCTCGAAGAACTTCCTACTGCTGTGGTCAACCAAATCATCAAACTTCTCTCACCGGAAGAGCGGATTCTGACGTTGAAATTGCTTGGTTATCCTGAAGACAGTGTTGGCCGATTAATGACCCCAGATTACCTCGCCATTAAAAAAGAATGGACTGTACAGCAAGTGCTTGATTTTGTCCGAAAGCATGGAAGCGATAGAGAAACAGTCAGTGTGATCTACGTCATCGATGATCGAGGAGTTCTATTAGATGATTTGAAGATCAGAGAATTTCTATTTGCGCCGTTAGACGCCCACGTTACAGACCTGATGGATGGGCAGTTCATCACCCTCTCTGCGTTTGAAAACGAAGGGCAGGCCATCGAAGTGTTTAGGAAATACGAGCGTGTGGCCCTTCCTGTGGTCGATCGAGAGGGAATATTGCTTGGCATCGTGACCATTGATGACATCTTAAATATTGTCAGCGAAGAGACAACAGAAGACATCCAGAAGATGGGCGGGATGGAAGCCCTTGAAGCTCCCTATATGCTAACTCCTTTTATTGAGTTGATGAAGAAAAGGACCGGCTGGCTCGTGCTATTATTTCTTGGCGAGATGTTGACTGCATCGGCATTAGGATACTTTGAACAAGAGATTTCTAAAGCTGTGGTGTTAGCTCTCTTCTTACCCCTCATTATTTCTAGCGGCGGCAATTCCGGCTCGCAAGCTTCAACGTTGATCATCCGGGCAATGTCGCTTAGAGAGGTAGCCATCAAGGACTGGCTTAAAGTGATGAAACGGGAATTGTTGTCAGGAGTTTTCTTAGGAACAGTTCTGGGAACGATTGGTTTCCTTAGAGTGGTCTCCTGGTCTGCTTTCAGCTCTATTTATGGGCCGCATTGGTTTTTAGTCGCCTTAACAGTCTATTGCTCACTCATTGGAGTTGTCTTATGGGGAACATTAATGGGATCGATGCTCCCCTTCATCTTAAGACGGCTAGGTTTTGATCCAGCAACATCTTCCGCCCCATTTGTCGCCACCTTTGTCGATGTGACCGGGGTAATTCTCTATTTTTCGATTGCGATCATCATTTTAGAGGGCACACTTCTGTAATCCCTCGTCACTATTCACATCTCCCCTTTCTTTAATGATGATAAGGGGTCGAATGGTGGTGGTGGTGGTGAGAATGCTCTTCAGATGATATGAAACGAGCGGTTCCACTAACAACGTGTTGGCTTGGGAATAAGCGATCGATCACAAACCAAGAGTGTATCATCCCAACGATAGCAGTCGAAATTTCTAAAGTCTTGGCAACAGTGCCATTGAAGCAAGAGAGAGATTGTACGATTGGAAGTGCTTCAAAGGCAAAGCCTCCAAGGTGAATGCCGAGATCAGAATAAAATTGAGGATTTTCCTTGCCGTGGTGATATTTATCCCAGAAAATGGCTGAAGTTCCTAAGGCATAACCAACAGCTGTCAACAGCGAACCAAACTTAAGGACCTTTTCCAGGCATCCAAAATGGCAGATATTGTACTTAGATAAATAGGCAGCAGTTGCAAAAAAGTGTGCTGTCGTATGTGAAAGTCGCGCGGCAGTACGAGTATAATCTAATCGAGTTTTGCCCGGGTCTTCATATTGCAAATAATTGCATGTTAGAATACACAAAATATCCCCTAAGAAACAAGCAGCGTGGAGAAAGTGTTCTATCTCATGCGCATTATGATGAAGTTTATGTAATGCTTCATAAAGCGGGAGGCTTGCAAAGCGCTTAAGAGGAATTTCGATAAAATGAAAGAATTGTTCGGTAAACTCAGCGATTTTTTCAATCACTTCAAGATTTTGAAATGCCCGTATAGACTTTTCTCGAATAGATTGAGGGGTGTGATCAACAGTGCCTGACACTTCCCATTGGGGTTCACCTGATCCATCAACATGTGAAGTCACGGTAATAGAGTGGAAGTGTGTGTGTTGTTTGTCTAAAGGACAGCACATAGAGAATACCTCTCTGTAAAAGCTAAGAATCTATATTTTGATTTATCATGATTTATTCTTAATTAAATTGCAACAAAAAAAATATACTCTACAATAGCATTAGATTTTATTAATTAAACTGCTCTTTACTATCTTGCTTATGCTGTCGGATGGAGTTATTCCACAAATCACCACTGAGCCAATGATGTTTGTGAGAAGTGATAAGAATATTGAGAAATCATCAAACTAGCTTCTCCTTACCTCATACCTCCTCACCGGTCTCAGTGGCTCAGTGGTGAATCATCTTGTTGACCTGCTCAGATTTTGGTAGCGATAAAACCAGAAAACTGTAAGATGAAATTTGAAGCAATAGATGCAGGAATATCTAAAATCATTAAAAAGGGAGTTTTATATGTCAACCATGCTGATTGTTATCTTAGTCATCATTGTTCTCCTTGCAGTATGGGGGATCGGCATTTACAACCGTTTAGTCCAGTTGCGCAACCAGGTCAACAATGCTTGGAGCCAAATTGATGTGCAGCTGCAAAGACGGTATGACTTGATTCCCAATTTAGTCGAAGCTGTCAAGGGCTATATGACTTATGAGAAAGGGACCTTAGAAGCTGTGATTACTGCCAGAAATCAGGCACAAGCTGCACGTGCCCATGTTGAAGAAAGCGGCGGCCCCACAGGAAGTTCCATCAAAGAACTCGCAACCGCAGACGCGGCATTGAGAGGAGCAACAACGAATATCATGGCTTTAGCAGAAAATTATCCGCAATTGAGAGCGAGTGAGAACATGCAGCAACTGCAAGAAGAATTGAGCTCGACAGAAAATAAAGTTGCCTTTGCACGCCAAGCCTATAACGACAATGTGATGCTATACAATACTTCTCAGCAAGAATTTCCTGCAGCTCTTGTTGCTGCAACATTTGGCCATCATCCTGTCGAACTCTTTCAGGTTGACGACCAGCAAGCGAAGAAAGCCCCTAAAGTTAGCTTTTCATAATATAAAAGAGAATCTCCATCATGGTGATGAATTTTTGGGAAGCACAGAGGCAAGCGAAATCGAAGACTTTTCTATACCTGAGTATTTTCATCCTTTTGACGATCGCTGCTGCTTGTTTGGCAGAATGGGCGGTGAGGGAATTTGCTGGAGAAGCCTATGACCACCCTCCCCTCCCCTACATGGCGTTAAGTTTTTTAGGGTTGACGTTCGGCGTCGCCTCTTTCAACTACATGAATTACATCCATGCGGGAGGAAGCTATGTCGCAGAATCGATTGGCGCAGAACGGGTTGACGCAGATACGCGCGATCCAAAAGAGCGGCAACTGCTGAATATCGTTGAAGAGATCGCCTTAGCAACGTCATTGCCCATCCCCCCTGTCTATCTCTTGGATGCCGAGGAAATCAACGCCTTCGCCGCAGGAACGCGGCCTGAAAATGCTGCGATCACAGTCACCCGGGGCTGTTTATACCTCTTAAACCGCGATGAGCTCCAAGGGGTGTTAGCACATGAGTTCGGCCACATCTATAATCGCGATATGACGATAGGGCTGCGCGTTGCGGCAATGATCATGGGGTTTTTTATCGTCACATACATTGGCCTTCGTCTCTTGGAAGGAGCCGCCTGGTCCAGTGGCTCGAGACGGTTTGATGATGATGATAAGCGAGGAGGAAATCCTATCTTCATCATCGCTTTAGTCTGCTTGGTCGCCGGTTCGTTAACATGGTTCTTCGGATCAATTTTACAGGCAATGGTCAGCCGGCAAAGAGAATATTTAGCTGATGCGTCAGCAGTACAGTACACGCGGAACCCCCAGGGCATCGCCAACGCTCTCCGAAAAATTGCCGCTTCGACGGTGTCGGATATGCCAAGGAGCGGAAAAGCCTTTGCTCATCTCTACTTTAATGAAGCTCCTTCATTTTGGTCTCGACTCTTTGCAACCCACCCTCCACTTGAAGCGCGCATCGCAGCAATAGAAGGAGGAGAGTATGAAAAAGCTGATTTCTTCAAAAAGAAAGATGGCTAAGAAATCGTAACCGTGAAAATAATCGGTACCCTTCCATCCAAATCTATCCCTTAAAACTCCCAACGTTCGATTATGAAATTTGTGTGATCTATAACAAAGGGACCGAATTATCCTGGGCCGCCTGGGCCTTTATTGAAAAATTTGCTTTGGATTTAAAATGAATCCAGCTGCCTAAAACTTCTTGTTGTCTTCCAAAACCACTGCACCATCAGTGACACGCCAGAAATTCCCGATGTTATGGTAGGTGATGTAGTCCTCTGTATTGATTTGATCAAGTTCTTGTATCCATGTCTCTCTCTGGAGAACCTGAGCATTGATCTCATTGATTCTCAACCTAAGAGCACCTGCATTAATCTGCAATAGATCAACTTCATTTAACCTCACTCGCTCAGCAAGATTCACTATCTGCTGATCCATCTGTCCCAAGTGGTCTCGATTTACGGCCTGTCGAGCTGAAAGCTGTTCAAATTCCTGGATGAGGTGAGCTCTTTGTGTATAGACTTCGTTAGCCTCCCCAGCAACGCGAATCATTTCAGCAGTTAAAGTTGCCTGCATGAGCTCTGAATAAGGTGTCTGAAACCGTACAGGATCTGCCGCAACTGCCTGCATCTCTTCCAGCGGTCCATTCAGAGCTCCTGTCGAGGCAGGTGAAGTTGGGTCATACAGATAGAGATGTCTTCCCCCCTCTCTCAGAGCAAACCTGTAGAGATCAGCAACAGGATCATGTGCAGCACGAGCTTCTGCCTCAAAATCGGCGATCATTTCTCGCAAATCTTCAACAGTATAGGGAATCCCGTCTGGATGAGTGATCGTTCGGCTGAACAGAATGGCAAACGCCTGATTAAAATCGAGATAATTAGTGAAAAAACCCCTTAACACAGTTTCGAG
>JAGVJP010000095.1 GCA_020051075.1 Parachlamydiales bacterium | reverse complement strand
CGGCGCCCTAATATTGAAGGAAATATAAGGGCGCCGGCGGCATCGCAACCCCGGGGCTTTGGCTCAGCCGAAATGCCACTCCCGGCGCGTAAGGTGAGTTAGAATTTCGAAGAGCAGATTTTATCATGAGTGGTCAAATAGATTGCAAAGAAAAAGGAACATAATCAAAGTCAAATCCAAAATAGTGTGGATCGAGAGACTTTAAAGCTTTTTGAGAAACGAGCAGCGCTGGAGCTGGGATTGCAAATATCATTATTTGATCCCCAGATCTAATTTGACTATTGATCATAGGAAGCCCTGTTGAGCAGCTTACTGCACAAATAAAGTCTGGACTTAATACGTATGGCTGATCGTCCCTCCATAATTGTAGGTATTCATTTTTAAACCAAATTTTTACTCGATGTGAATGGAAATCTCCCTCACCTTCAATCATGTGTTCACCAACATAATAAGTGTCTTTCTCTACACCAGGCGCAATGTTCTTCAAGATTTTCTCTGGTAAAAGGTTTCCGATTAAATTCACCATGGACAGACTTCGCATAATAATCATCCATATGGGCAACATCAGCTTGGACCCAGACGTGATTAAACCAATTTTCTAAAAGTCGTTTTGCTAGGAAGTTATGCATTTATTACAGCCCTCTTTTTAGGATTTTGATGAATGTTAAAAATGATAAGCTAGACCTTTCTTATTAGCATCTCTTTGCATTTTTTTTAGGATGGAAATCCCCATTTCCAAATGTACAAGAGCACTTTTTGTGATAATTTCGTTGAATTTTTTGTCTTTAATTCCCTTCGATTGCAGGGGTAAATCTGAGATGAGCATTAAAGCGCCTACTGGAACATAACGGGCAAAACCTACTGTGAATAATGTCGCACATTCCATGTCAATTGCTTGAGCTCTCTCCTCTGCGAGTTTTTCTTTGAATTCTTCGTTATATTCCCAAAAACGGACATTTGTCGTGTGGATGACTCCATTGAAATAAATGAGTTTCCGCTTTTCCAATTCTTCAGAAACAAAACGTTGAATCACAAACGAACTTAAGGAAGGACAACGAATAGGCATATAGGCATCGGAAGTTCCTTCCTCGCGAATGGCTGCAATAGGAACGAAAAAATCTCCAATTTTATGCTCGGGGCGCAATCCCCCGCAAAGTCCTAACGAGAGCACGGCTTTGGGTTTGATAAATGAAAGCAGATCGATGGTCAAAGCTGCCATTGGGGATCCAATATGGCAATCAATCATAGTTATACGATTTTTTTTAGAGTGGCATACAATCATTCCTGAGCCACGTGAAATAGGTGCTTTAAATTTTTCTGAGAATGACTCAACATATTGAGTAAAGTTAGTCAGTAGAATGTATGGCTGGAAATCAGAAATCTTACTTCCTGTAAAACGTTCGAGTGTATCCGTGCCAGCCCTATCCCGGCTGTATTCATCGATTTCGTTCAAATCGCTGCCGACGGTCGGAGTTTTTCTTTTTTTTGTCATTTGAGACCCTTTTCTCTGCAGGCAATCTGGGTTATTTGTTCTATAATACTAAAGGGACTTAAAGAAAAGGTTCCTGTGAGATAATTGCAAATGTCTAAATGGACAATATGGACTGATATGGACATGTTTTGTTGTGAATCAATCTAATTTTTGTCCATATCCACGTCCATATTGTCCATGTTCGTCCATGTCCATCTGTCCATCTAGAAATAATTCCATTATATATACTTATGTTATGCAGCTGTTTTTTTTTGTTTTTATTATCTTTTTCATTAAATTCTTGATTTTAGCGCCACTATTGGATTATATTGAAGAACTTAAACAGGGTGTAAGAGATAGAGATGACTGAGAAAAAGCAGAATAAAAACTTTCCTGATCGCCCCCTCGAATGCACGGAATGTAAAAAACCGATTACGGTGCGGTATACTGAAATTTATGGGGATACAATCAATCGGACAAGCATGTGTGCTGATTGTCCGGAATTGCTAAAGCGTCTTCATGGAACGCCGCCAGGTGAGTTGGTTGCCAATCAGATGGGAATGCCGGCAGGGCTTGAGTGCGGCAATTGCGGGACAACTTTGGAAGAGGTGAGACGGGGGCATCGTTTAGGGTGTGCAGAATGTTATACTGTGTTCGAGAATGTTTTGCTGACAGAGATGGAGGATTCCCTCCGTTTATCCCCCCGTCTGATTCCTCTCAAAAAGGGGGCGCCAGTTCATATCGGGAGGATGCCAGGACAGATTCTTGCTGTCAATTACTCATCGAAGCTCTTAGCGTTAAATGAAGCATTGGAAGAGACGCTCAGTCGAGAAGATTATGAGCAGGCAGCTTTCCTAAGAGATCAGATTAAGGCATTAACCGAGCAAGAAAATATCACCCCCCCTTCGAAGGATAAAGATCATGAGCAACCCAAGTAAAGGAGCGATTTCACCCATCAAGGGAGATAATCCTTGGAGTCATAATTCTAATCTCGTTTGGTTAGGGTCGACAGTCACGCTATTGCGGAATATTGATAAGTATAACTTTCCCGGCAAACTTTCTGACGATAAGCGGAAGCAGGTGTTGTCATTGCTAAGAGAAGAACTTATTTCGGCCTTGCGGCCAAATCAGCCTAAGCTCGTTCCTGCTGAAGAGATTTCACCCACGGAAAAAGAGTATTTAGTCGAACATTTCCTTGCGACACAGAGTTTTCTTCAGGCTCATACCGGAGAAGCTTTTGTGCTCGATGAGACAGGAGAATTTCTAGTTGTCGTTAATTTAAAAGATCATTTGCAGCTTCTTAAAATTGATGTCAAAGATGAGATAGAAGCCAGTTGGGACGCTCTCATGCGGATAGAGACCAAGATCAATCAATCTGTTAACTTTGCATTTAACACAAAATTTGGATTTTTAACATCCGATGCCACTCAATGCGGAACAGGGCTAGTTGCAAAAATATTTCTGCATTTACCCGCATTATCTCATTCAGACCTATTGCAAGAAATCTTGAACAAACATCAAGAAGACGGTCTGATTTGGAAGGGACTGCAAGATGATCCCAATGAGATCATCGGCGATATTTTTGTGCTGCAGAATAATTACACATTGGGGCTGACGGAGGAAAATATCCTCTCATCGCTTCGCCTTGTTGCGACAAAAATCATGGTGGCGGAAAAAAGTCATCGACAGCTTCTAAAGCAAAAGAGCGAAGAGGAGTTAGCTGCCCTCAAAGATAAGGTAAGTCGGGCTTTTGGATTGTTGATGCATTCCTACAAGATTGAAGCGATCGAGGCCCTGGATGCTGTCAGCATGCTTAAATTGGGGTTAGATCTTGGATGGCTGAAGGGAGGAGACCAGGCCACCTTGAATCAGCTCTTTTTTTCTTGCCGCCGCGGACACCTTTTATGCTATTATGGAGAGAAAATTAAACAAGACGATCTGCCTCATAAGCGGGCTGAATTTATTCATCGCACTTTAGAAGGGTTGACGCTTCTAATCTAATTAATTTATAAAAGAGGTCATTTAATATGGTTGCGATTCGACAACTCGGATGCAGTTTACACGAGATCTATCCCGCCCTTCATCCAGACAATCAGAGGAATGGTGGAGTTCCCCCTCTTTTTGCTGTTTCGAGAGGGAGTGTATTCGATGAAAGGCCTCTTCTCGCCTTCCTTGTTAAAATCTATTATTTCGTGCTTAGGCTAGTGTTTGGAGGTTCAACACCTCCTTCAACAGATGAGGCGTTAAGATTTATATTAAACACATTTTTTAATGAAGCCGTGGATGTTGCTTATGAAGGGCGCCAAAGGCGGATCACCCATTATGTGCGTTCTTTAGCTAATCCAACGCCTGCTCAAGCGCAGCGCTATGCTGAATTTCTTCAAGAGGAACTTCATGGCTCTGTCCGAGAGGCTTTTACCCCTCTTTATCTTCAGACATTTAACCACACCGTCCAACCTCTGAGCGAAATGGCTCTCATCAGAATCGCGCATATCTCAGCAGCTTTTAGACACTATATCTCTGCATTTTGGGAAGAGTGCGTCAGAGGAGATGAGCAATCGCGGCTCTTCGTCAACGCGCTTGGTCCCTATTTAGGAGATCGAAATCAGCTGACGTTGCGAGATAAGCCGCTATATGATGCATTGGCTAAAGAACACGCCTGGAGGCAGATCGAAGGGGTCACGAACAGAAAAATCCCTGTCGATTTGTTAGCGAAGCTGCATGATCCAGCAACACTGACTGTCGATGAGCGGGTGACCCTTGAGAATTGGGTCAGTCAACTGAATCAACAGCGTAATAAGATTTCTGCTGCACTCTTGACGACGGTTTTGGATGAGCTTGTTAACATTATCACGATATCAGGCTCTCATCCGACGACATTTGAAGACATTGTCTATTGGCTACATCAACAAGGGTGCGAAGCCTTAGATCCAAATAGAGATGATGAGACCTATTTAGATATGGTTGGAAATATTAGGCGAACAGGTCAAACAGTCAACTATAGGGGACAAAATTACATCATCGGACGAGAAATTTTAGGTGAACATGAGGCTGGAACTTATCGCGTATTTGAAATTCAAGGACAGCCAAATTTGCAGATAAAATTTCCAATAAACCGCATTGTTTTTCCTATTGCACTAAAAGAAATGGAGAAAGCATCAGAAAATTCACTTTTCGATTTTCCTAGGGTTGTTGCATTTGAAAGAAATAACGGTTTTATCATCCAAGAGCACTTAACAAGAACTTTTTCTGATCATGAATGGACGAGTAGGACGGAGGAGTTAACTCCTAGAGATCAATCTCATGCATTTGGATTTGCTATGATGATTGTTTGTTTACATGATTGGCGAGAGACTTTTGATAATTTTTCTCTATCTGATATCAAATTAACGGCACAGGGCGATTGGAGGATGACTAGACAGTTAACGAATGCAGAGGCATCTTACCATCGTTTAGAAGATTATTGCATTCAAGCTGCAGCTGGCAATTCCTTTGTTTTACGCTATCTTATGCAAGTGTCAAAGCTGAATGAGGATCCAAGCGCGCTTTATTATCAACGGATTCTAAGAGCAACATTGGCTGGACAAATGACGAACCGTAATTTTCCTTTACCCAATCAATCTGAAACTGATGTTGAATATGCACGAACACTCCATCAACGTGCAGAGGCTCTAAGAAGTAGAGCGATAAGTAATATCAGGGATATTCTTAGGGAAAATGAACATTTCCCGAGAGAGAGCATGAACGATATTCCAGCGATGGTGTCAGCACGGCTGATAGAAATGTATGATCAGTCGCCCACCCCAGGCCATTTAGAAGAAGATCTATTGGAACGGGTGGTTGCTAGCTTCCGAGAACCTTCTCAAGAGATAATTCTGCGAAACGATTCAACACAAGTCAGGGGTTATTATGAAGGGGAACATCGAAGGATTGTAGAACGGTTGCGTGAGCTTGCATCAGATCCATCTTCTGCTTCGAGTTCGTCCTCTACATCCTCGTCATCTTCGTCGCCCTTCAACTGAACGCAAGACAAAAGGCAAGGGACCATAAGAGGTAATTGCATAAGTCGAATTTGAACCAATCCAGTGAGCTATCGCCAACAATAGACTGTTATTCGCTCACAGGTTGTTTCCAAAATTGATCATGGAAAAAGCGGAAGAGGACTTCATACGCGTTAAGCTAACATAACCAGAATATATTCAATTAGTTATAAAACATTAACGACCTCAGAACATAGTTTAAAGGCGTTTTCTTTGTTAATTCTTTAAAATTGATGTCGGATAGACAACATTGATTGTTGTTATGATGACGTATATCGTATATAACGCTTGAAATATTTTCTTTTTTAAAGAAAAATGCCTCCAACACACACTAACAAACAACGTTGGAGGCAAGTATGCAACATAGCACATCATCCATTTTATCAATTTGTAATGATATTTTCAACCCCAATTCTTGTCATCAAATGGCTTGTAAACACGGGTTTATCCAAAGAAAATCTAGCAAGATACTCGGT
>JAGVJP010000039.1 GCA_020051075.1 Parachlamydiales bacterium | reverse complement strand
TTTCCCTCAAGCTTGCCAACATCTCGTGCTATCGCTTAAAACTAACTATTATTTATCCACAAGCTCTTATCAATACTGTTCGTCGATAAAGCGGAAGAGAACTTCCGCACTCCAAACGCTTCGCGTTGAAAAAAATGGGTAATGGTAAGGCCGTTAGGCCTGGGGATAGTTCGCATCTGTTTGTGAGCCCTGTTAGGGCAACATCAGGCGAATGTATCTCCAGAACTAATGCAACCTCTATTTCTTTCCTTTATATTTTTATGTTTTTCTTATTTGATTAAATTTCTTTTTGCTGTATGATTTATATTTAATTACTAAATAATAAAAAATCGCATGCAAACACTTTAAGAAAATCAATAACGGTTGATAGCTTAGAGAGAAGGAGAATAAATAATGTTAAGTCATTCTATTAGTCATGGATATAATTTCTTGTTGGGCTGGTCACTGGGTCATGTTCATTCATCTCTTATTAATAGAGAAATGGAATATCGTGCAGGTAAAAACTATTATTTTATCGCTTTAAACCACTATCATCAGCTTTCGCAACTGATTTCAATCGCATCGATGCTAGCTACCAGAACCCTTTCTCAGCAAGCGTGTTCACGAGTCACCAAATTTTGTAATTTTGCCGTTATTTTAACGATTCCTGCATTCTTGATTATTGCTAACGCTAATAGCGGAAATTATAGACATTTTGCAGAGAAATGGAATAGATACAGTCCCATTCGGCTTCCTGCAACCCTCCATCCTCGCGCAGCAACCATCTGTAAATTCATTGCCGATCATGGGGGCAAATTCGCGAGAGTTGCCATGCTTGCTGCCTGTGTGGCCTTCGCTTTATTAGGTGATAAAGTCTTAGCTGGTGGGATAGCGTGTGCGATGACTTATCAAATTCTTGATAGCAAAAACCTCATCCCTTTTAAAGTCAGCTTGTTTATGGAACGCTATGTTCGTGTTTTGAGTATAGTGATGGGCATTCGTGAAGGGATGTGGATCAATCGCATTTTCAACGTGATGGAATTGTCATCTTGTTTTTCTACAAAAATTCAACAATTCTTCCTTCATCGCTTCGATCAATTTATCCGTACAATATTTAAACCTGTCCTTACTGGGTATCCCTTAGCACAGTTCGATAAAGCTCTAACTGAACGTAAAGGCCTCTCCTATGAAGAAATTTTGAGAGTGCTTGATACCACACAGACGATACCATTCGAAATTGACCCTGCCCATTGCAACAAACTCTCGTTTGACGCTTCCCGTTTGCCCAAGTCGGATCGATACGAACAATTATTGGAGTGGTGGGATCAGCCACAGCAGGATTGGTTGTCAAAAGGTGCGGTGATCACGGCAAGACTATTGGATGATGAAAGATTCGTTGACGGAGTTCTTTGTCCACATTTCGGAGAGAGGATTGACAAGGATACGGTTAAAGCTAATCTCCGCGCTCATTTTGACCAAATGAACCAAGAACGCTTTGGATCTGACCCTGAGTCAGGTGTCGTCAATGCTTATGTTGTCGATTGGACGAGACAGCAGCTCCGTGCCCTGGTCCAAGGGCTAAAAGGTGAGGTCTTTGTTGAAGGGAGGAAAAAAGACTTAGCTGACGCCAGAGAGAATATCTCAAAGATTATCCCTATTATTGAGTCTTTCGCAAGCTCTCCAGAGCATCAGGTCGATTTCGAAGATGCCTTATTAAAGTTAGCTATCGAAGCGGGTGCATATTGCGCAAGAGGCAAGAAAAGAGCTTCTGAAGAACTGATGAACTCCTTGCTGATGCAGACTCGTCCTCTCCAAGAGGGGGAAGAATATGATCCAAATGCTGAATATGAGAAGAGGTTGAGGGCCGCTTTGCAGGCTAAACGTCAAACCTTAGTGGAGCAGCAGTATTCTAATGTGACAGCAACAATGAATCTCGCAGATGGAATTAAATCGGATGTTCATGGATTTGATAATGCGTATGGTTATGAGTTATCAATCGGTTTTCTCCCACAAAGTGAGTTGGAGGCCGAGAGAATTGATTTCATGGATACCATTTTTTGGGAATTCTTTGAAAGTCATCGAACTGAGATGTTCAGCAGTTATTTTCAATCTCTCCAGAGCGTGATTTCTGAGGTGGGAACGGTTCAATTTTCTGACTATCTCCGCCATGCGATTCAGGCTCATCCCTCTCTAAATGATGAACAGAAGGAAGCGCTGATCGAACGATATCTGGATATCGCATTTGAAAGAAACCAGAACAGAGCCGCAGAAAGGACTCAAAGGTTCGAATACCTTGTTCTCTACATGCTTGGCGTCATCAGAATTCGCTCCTGAGTCACCCACCCAAGATGAACAGGATGGGCAAAAAAACAGGATAGGCAGGATCGCAAGCGGCAGGATAAACAGGATAGGAAAGATAATGATGATAGGATGAGAAAGGTTTGTCTATATATTCTTTTGTAAGACGTTTGCTTAATTTTCCTATCATCATGCCTATCCTGCCTATCCTGTTAACTGTTTTGGTTAGAAATACTGTGCAAAAAGTCCAGTTTTTTTCTTAGCGTTTTTTGCAGGAGCAGCCTTTTTCGCAGAAGAAGCATGCCCCTTGGCTGCTGCTGGTTTGTGCGATGCCGATGTCTTCTTGGCTGCAGCTTTTACAGGCTTAGCAACTGTTTTAGCGTGCTTTGGAGCGATTTTGTGATGTGCTGCTGCTTTCTTAGCTGGAGCCGCCTTTTTAGCCGGTGCCGCTTTCTTAGCTGGTGCCGCTTTTTTAGCTGGTGCAGCTTTCTTCACAGGCGCTGCGGCTTTTTTTACTGGAGCAGCATGTTTCTTATGGGCAATCACTTTTTTGACTGGCGCAGCAGGTTTCTTATGGGCAATCACTTTTTTGACTGGAGCAGCTTTCTTCACTGGTGCGACAGGTTTTTTGTGGGCAATAACTTTTTTCGCTGTAGCCTTTACAACAGGTTTTACGCTGCTTTTCTTGACTGCTGGTTTTGAAGTCGGCCGTGCAGTCGTTGACGTTGCAGGTTTTGCTTTGACAGGCTTTTTATGAGCTGGTTCAGCTTTTTTAACGACTTTGAGTACGGGTTTGCGCGCAGCTGTGGCTGTTTTCTTTCCGGCAGTTCTAGTGCTTGGCGCCCAAAGACCTTTAGCTTTTTCTCCACCTTCAACAGAATGTGAAGAGGCTGAAAGTTTATTTAAATGGGCAGGTTGATCTTTGCGGGACATAGGGTTCCTCCTTTGGTGTTCTTTATAATTGTATTAAAATATTTTCTGAATATTCATGCAATCCAAAATAACACTAAAAGGATGTTTTCTTCTAATTGAATTAATTTCCATCGATCAATTTATTTGCTTGAATAGACTTATAATTGGATGTGGAGCCGATACCGGCATCGAATCGGGTTCTGAATTTTTTCTGAAATAAATTCATTCGATGCCGGTCATTTGATCCATTTTAACTCAAATAAAGGATAGGAACGCTCATTAATAGCAAACCAATGAGGATAAAGGTTGCATGGATAAAAAAGCTTTTTACCGATTTTCTTGACCAAAGAACTGCTGAAAAGTGTGTTGTAGCAACAAATCCAACCCATATCCACAATGCAACGATGAATCCGTCAATGTAGTCTTCGGCTTGGCTGAATTCGATAAAGAAGGCCAAGACAAAGGCGATGATCAAGTCCAGAAGAAATTCGCAAAAGTATGAACCAATCTGATGAGAAATTTTATGTTCTTCGATTTTTCCTTGTTCATGTTTATACCAGCGATGCCCGAAGGCAAAAGGGGCGTACCAAATCGCTCCCAGAATAAAATAGACAAGAGCTGCGATAAATACAGCCAAGTAGTTGATGGGAACATCATATAAAAGCATCTTATATCCTCCTCAATAGGTAAAAAAAAGTTTTACCTTAACGACGGTGGCAAGGTCAATTAAAAAGTTGAGCTTTACAATTTATCCCGTTTTTTTTACCATAGCCATAGTTTTGTACTGCCATCTGGCTTATCGACAAGATTCTGAATAAACCCCTTATTTTTTTATGTGGAGAGAATATGTCTTCTGTTAAAAAGAAGCGAAAATACAAAATCGCCAAGCATAAACGCAAAAAGCAAAGCCGAAGAGATCGGCATAAAGGAAGGTAATCCTTCGCCCCATGTGGAAATATCCAGACCATTATGATGTGATTGTTATGGGAGGAGGCCATGCAGGCTGTGAAGCTGCATTGGCTAGTGCCCGCATGGGTGCTCCTACGCTGCTTTTGACAATGAATCTCGACACCATTGCTAAGATGAGCTGCAATCCTGCCGTTGGAGGAATAGCAAAAGGGCATATGGTTCGTGAAATCGATGCTCTTGGCGGCGAGATGGCCAAGGTGATCGACTGCACAGGGATTCAATACCGGATGCTGAATTCCACCAAGGGACCAGCTGTCTGGGCTCCGAGAGCGCAAGCGGATAAATGGGCTTATCAGATTGAGATGAAGCATCGTTTAGAGCTCTGTTCTGGCCTCGAAATCAAGCAAGGGACCATCGAAGATCTAGTGATCGAGAATGACCGCATTGTAGCCGTTTCGACCAAAGAAGGGATCTTCTATACTTGTTCGTCATTGATCCTCTCGTCTGGAACGTTTTTAAGAGGGTTATTGCATATTGGCGAAACCAATTATTCAGGGGGGCGTGCCGGCGATCAACCTTCTGTCGGTCTATCCGCCAGCCTTGAAAAATATGGCCTGAAGCTAGGCAGGCTTAAGACTGGCACCCCTCCGCGGGTGAATAAACGCTCAATCGATTACACCGTGACCGAAGAGCAGCCGGGAGAGGAAGGAGTGTGGTTCTCTTATGATGAGCCAGAACGCCCTCGCCTGCCGCAGGTCTCCTGTCATATCACCTATACCACTGAAGAGACTAAGCAGATTATTCTGTCGAACATCCATCGTTCTCCGATGTATTCGGGAAAGATTTCAGGGATTGGCCCTCGCTACTGCCCTTCGATAGAGGATAAGGTTGTCAGATTTTCCGACAAGGAGCGGCATCAGATCTTCTTAGAGCCAGAAGGGTTGAATACGCAAGAGGTCTATGTCAATGGGGTCTCGTCATCGCTTCCTTTCGATGTTCAGTTAAAATTCATTCATAGCATCCCGGCATTGAGGAATGCTCAAATCATGCGTCCTGCTTATGCCATCGAATACGACTATGTGGTCAGCGGCCAGATCAGCTCGTCGTTAGAGTGTAAGCAGATCGAAGGGTTATTCCTCGCAGGCCAGATCAACGGCACATCGGGATATGAAGAAGCGGCTGCTCAGGGTTTGATGGCAGGGATCAATGCAGCTAATAAAGTGATGGGGAAAGGTCCACTGATTCTGGGACGTTCTGAAGCGTATATTGGCGTGATGATCGACGATTTAGTGACGAAAGGGCTCGACGAACCGTATCGGATGTTTACAAGCCGGGCTGAACACCGTCTTCTGCTGAGGCAGGATAACGCCGACTTGAGATTGCGGAAGTATGGCTATGAGGCTGGCTTGATCGATTCGGCTCGCTACCAGCGTGTCTGCGATAAGCAGAGTGCCATTGACCAAGAATGCCTCCGCCTTGGGAAGATCTACAAGCAGATTGGAGGGAAAGGCTATACCATGATTCAGCTTCTCTGCCGACCGGAAAATACCTATGACTCCCTTCTCGCCGACTATCCCGATACTGTTGTCGATTACGGCAAAGAGATCAATTTTCAGATCGAATTAACCTTGAAGTATGCGGGTTACATCGAACGTCAGATGGGCGAGGTGGCTAAATTGGACCATGTGGAGCAGATCCTCATTCCACAAGATTTCGACTACCAGGCGGTTGCGGGTTTGCGGAATGAAGCGCGTCAGAAGCTCGCTAAGCATTCTCCACGTACCGTTGGACAGGCACAACGAATTTCTGGAGTCTCCCCGGCAGACCTCTCGATCTTGATGATCGCCCTCATGCGCAGAGATAAGGAGCCTTTGCCTAACTCTTCGAAATCCTGTTCGGTTGAGGCCGATGAACCCTCTTCATGAAACCGACTCTTCATTTTGTCTCTTTAGAGAAGACATCGATTTTACGGCAACTTCAGTATGAAGAAGCACTGCTGAGGGCAGATCAACGGAACTGGTGTCTGATGAATGTCGGCACCGACCCAGCGATTGTGTTGGGAATTTCTGGGAAGATCGAACAGCTCGTCCACCTCGATAAATGGCGCCGTTCACCCCTTCCACTGATTCGACGCTTCAGCGGAGGCGGCACTGTGCTCGTCGATGAGAACACTCTCTTCATTACCCTCATCTGCCAAGCCGACGACGTTTCGGTCCAGCCTTTTCCCCGACCGATTATGGAATGGACGGCTCACCTCTATCGTCCTTTATTTGACGCCGCCTCTCTTCCATTTGTTCTACGAGAGAATGATTACGTTTGCGGCGATCGCAAGTGGGGAGGAAATGCCCAGTCGATCATCAAGGGGAGATGGCTCCATCATAGCTCGCTCCTTTGGGACTTCAATGCCCAATCGATGGAGGTTCTGCTCCATCCGCCGAAAGTGCCAACCTATCGGGGCGGACGGCCACACAACGACTTTCTCTGTTCCTTATGTACAATGTGGGATGATAAAGAGGAATTTCTTTCTGGAGTGAAGCAGCAGCTAAGCGTGCATTTCAACGTGATCCACCAAGATCAGGCGATTGTAGAAGAAATTGAGAAAAATCCCCATCGCCGGACAACGCAGAAATTGGACTATCCACATGTCTCAAGATCAACAGGATAGACAAAAAAACTGCTGAAAGGGGCTGGCCTGCACGATCAACACTTTATGTGCAAGTGGGTCCGCTCCTCAAGGTTCAAGATATGGGCTGGAAATCCAACCAAAGCTCTCCGCTCGACGTCGTGGTCCCCTAAATATAAAAAATATCGTTGACTGGCTTAAATGCTCAAAACCCCAATCAGCAGCAAAGTTCTTCTTTTTCAATACCTTTATTATAGCAGGATCTGATTTTGTTTTACCATAAGTTTATTGGTTGAGTGAGAGTCTCTTTAGGGTTTTCACACCAGTAGATGAAAGCCATTTTCACCGGCGACTTCCCATCAGTGATTAATGGGACAGCGGCAAGGAAATGGACCTTTTCGAAATAATGGGGGAGTTCTCTTTCGTAGAACAGCTCTTTTTGTTCTCGCTCTCTTTCGAGATGTGGGCTGTTTTCTGTCCAGACGAAGAAGCCGCCATGCCCCTTTTCAACTTCATCGATTGAAGGCCAATAAGAAAACTGATTGTTTCGCATCTTCTGGATGTTGATGAAATAAGCTCGCTTCTGTCCTTCGCTATAGAAGCTTAATTCACTTGTCGTTTGGTATTTGTCGCTTGCGAGAAAATGAATTTTTGGATCATATCCCGCCAGTTTAAGCTCTTCTTGAAGCTGCCTCCACCCTAGGTTATGTTTGAGGGAATTGACGCGGTAAAGGGTTCGATTTGTCGCGGTTCCGAGGTAGAGTAAACAGGTGCACAGGACGATGGAAAGAGCGACGCCCCAAATCGCCCAGCGTGAGAGTGTCGGGCGCTGTTCAAAAGCGAACCATGCGATGAGGATGAATGCAGTCGGATAGGCAAAGATGATCCAATTGCCCTGGACCTTTTGAGAGAGGGAGCAAAAGAGTGCTCCGAAAAGAAGCGTGAAGGTGATGATCCCAAAATAGAGGAGGGCACGAGACGGAAGGTCTTTCCACCTGGTCAGAGATGGCAAGCAGAGCAGCAGCAGGACGAAGAGGATGGGGGAGACGAGAAGGGCTTGCGAACCAATGAATTCGAAAAGGTTTCCTCCTGCTTGATTCATGCTCCCTCCCTGCAGCGTCGACGAGACATGGCGGAATGTCGCCCAATCATGGGAGGAGTTCCACCAGATACTGGGGAGGAGCGCTGTCAACGAGAGGAGGATGCCGCAGCAGAGACGGCCCGCTTTGGGGAGGGTTGAGGTGAATAATCCGATGGCTAGGTAGAAAATCCAAAAAATCCCCATCGTCCATTTGAAGAGCAGTCCTAAGAAGACCCATCCTCCCACATAAAGAGGATCTGGGCTCTCTTTTCTCTGCCAGGAAGCGGCTGAAATTAAGCAGGCGCCGCTCCAGCTCATTACGACTCCACCATCCGTTGTTGCAAAGAGAGATCCCAAGATACCGATGGGGGAGAATGCCATCATGAGGGCGCTCCAATAGGCTGTGCGAGGATGCAAACCCGCTTGAACGGCTGTGAAGAAGATCAGCCATCCCTGGATGAAGCTCATGAATACCGCTAAAGAGCGGACACCCCATTCGCTTTGGCCAAAGAGTGCTGTGCCAAGCCAAATCTGCCAGGCGATGCCTGGAGGTTTGCTGTAATACCCCCAGTCGAGCGAACGGCTCCATGTCCAATATTGTGCTTCGTCAGGACCTAAGCCGATGAATCCATAGAGAATCAGCAGGGTGAGGGCGGCCGCCTTGAGAGCGAGCCATCCTCCTAAGCGGGGAAGATAGTATGAGGTTGATGGGAGCGGCTGTATCTTGGATGTCATGGAATGTCCTTTTCTGAGAGAGGACTGATTATACAATGAGATCACGTTATTTTCTTTCATTTTCTTTGGTCACGGACCTAACATAACAGCGGGGGTGAAAGCAAAGGGAATGGAGAGATATGGACAATGGACTTTATGGACAGATATGGACAATGGACTTTATGGACAGATATGGACATTATGGACTATATGGACAAATATGGACTATATGTACAAATATGAACTATATGGGCTATATGGGCTATATCAGGTCATTGCAACAGAAGTTGGGTAGGAGCTTAACAGCCTAAGACCATCGCTGTTTTGCAGTCTCGTAAGGCTGCAAGAAGGCGAGGGTCATAGTGTGCTACAATCGGTTGGTTCGGGCGCGACTTCTGCAATGATCTCCTTTGGTCTCTTGTTCCTTTCCCCTAAGTTCTTTCTTTTTTATGCTTGATGACACAAATACAGACATAAATGGCTAATAATCAGCTTGAATATATTCGTCAAGCCCATGTAACCCATGAGGTCTATATTGAGGTAATTGCAGAACTCGAAAAATAGATTTTTGGATCTTTTTCCAATGAAGGCAAAAAATATAAAAAGATAACACTCAGGCGTTTATCGTTTTTATATTTTTTGCCTTCCTGGAAAAAATTTCTCAAAAATCTGGTTTTTTCGACTTCTGCAATTACCTCATATTCGCCCACACATTCTTGTGAGCATGATTTACTATCAACTATTTATTTGACAATTAAATTTGTTGTCAAATTATCAGGTCTTTGATATAAATTTTTAGTAATTCATTTAAAATTAATTGCGAGGTTGTTATGAGTTTTATTTCTTATGTCCAGTCACGGATTCGCGACATCAATATTGTTAATCCAGTTAGACAGTTTTTAAATACTCCCTTGAAACAGCTAGTTGCAGCAGTGGCATTAGCCGCTATTGCTGTTTTAGGATTAGTCCTTCTCAGAGCATGTTGTCGATGCCTAAGATCTAAACCAACAACACCATCGGACACAAACCAAACACCGACTCCAACTCCAACACCAACGCCAACACCGACCCCAACGCCAATACCAACGCCAACGCCGACCCCAACACCAACTCCAACCCCAACACCGACACCAACACCGACACCAACGCCGACTCCAACTCCAACACCAACGCCAACGCCAACACCAACACCAACGCCAACGCCGACCCCAACACCGACACCAACGCCGACCCCAACACCAACGCCGACTCCAACGCCAACGCCAACGCCGACGCCAACTCCAACACCAACGCCAACGCCAACACCAACGCCAACGCCAACTCCAACACCAACTCCAACCCCAACGCCAACGCCAACTCCAACACCAACTCCAACACCAACGCCGACTCCAACACCAACTCCAACTCCAACACCAACGCCACCGTCAACAACAAAAACAACAACATCGTCATCATCACCAAGCCTGGTTCGAACGCCAATCCCAACCCCAGCCCCCACCCTAACGCCAATACCGACTCCAACTCTAACGCCGTCATCGACATCGTCTGATCCAGCGGTAGATCCAGATGCAACGCCGTCATCAACAACGTCTGATCCAGCGGTAGATCCAGATGCAACGCCGTCATCACCAACGTCTGATCCAGCGGTAGATCCAGATGCAACGCCGTCATCACCAACGTCTGATCCAGCGGTAGATCCAGATGCAACGCCGTCATCGACATCGTCTGATCCAGCGGTAGATCCAGATGCAACGCCGTCATCGACATCGTCTGATCCAGCGGTAGATCCAGATGCAACGCTGTCATCAACAACGTCAGATCGAGCATTAGAACCAGATCCAGCGCTGTCATCAACAACGTCAGATCCAGCATTAGAACCAGATCCAGCGCTGTCATCAACAACGTCAGATCCAGCATTAGAACCAGATCCAGCGCCGTCATCACCAACGTCTGTTCCAGTGGTAGATCCAGATGAAACGCTGTCATCAACGACATCTCCATCATCAACGACACCTCAGCTGTCTCCCCCGTTGTCTCCAAGGAGTAGTTCGCCTCAACTACTAAGACCTGCATTGCCTCCAACAACACCTTCTGTGGTAACCCCAAGGCTGGGTTCAGAGATAGAAGATAAAACTGATGAAATCGCTGCGACTCTGATATCACCGGCAAGTCCAAAATCTCGTGAAGAGGGATCGCCAGGTCGTTCATCATCATCATCGTCTTCTGATAGTGATTCATCATCATCGTCTTCAGATAGTGATTCATCATCATCGTCTTCAGATAGTGATTCATCATCGTCTTCTTCTAGTGCTGCTTTGAGTCCAGTATCATCGCCTGTACATAAAACACCTCCAAGACCAAGCTCACCTAACTCTGTTACAGGAAGTTCATTAGACCCTGCAGCCACTGCAGTAGAGAACCATCCTTCTTCGGGTGATGAAAATAATGGCCCGGTTTTGAATCCCCCATCATCTGATGTAGAAATGGATCAAACACAGGAAAATCCTGTTACTGATGGAATTCCTACTGACCAGCCTGAAAAAGCGAGCCAAGATCTGTCTGTTCATCAAGCAGATACGAGTTCGCATTCATCTTCAGTGGATGAGTCGGGTATTCCTCCGTTAGTAGAAGCAGCTCCATCTACTAAGGGTGATGATGCGGTTACTCCTCAAGAAGATAAGCCAGTTTCATCAACGGCGATGACACCTAGCGCATCGCCTGCTCCTGCAGAGCCAGCAATTCTTGCCCCACCGTCAGGTCCGTTGACTCGGTCTCGCGGTCAACTGCCGAGCAGTAGTGACCGAGGAGGAGCTTCTACAACTTCGCCAGGTCGTGGAACTACTACAACTCCACCGGCTCGTGGAACTACTGCAACTCCGCCGGCTCGTGGAACTACTGCAACTCCGCCGAGCAGAGGAACTTCTGCAACTTCGCCGGCTCGTGGCCAAAGAGGAGCTGATGCAACGACGAGCAGTGGTCCCCGAGGAAGAGCTTCTCCGAGGAGACGATGATAGAGCCCGTGGCTTAACCTGAGTGGACACCTCTGCAGGAAGAGTCTTGCATAGAAAAACGTGGGTCTCACTAAAGTTGACGGCTGGACCTTGTTCTCTTTGAGTTTAATAAAACCCAGGCATTGTCCTGGGTTTTTGCTTCCGATACCAACTTCTTACTTTCCACAGAGTTGTTGCCAAGACTGTTCCTCGCAAAAGCGGAGGACTTTATACGTGTTAAGCTAACATAAATATCACAACATCAAATGATTATGTCGCCCTTATTACAGGGCTCATAAATAGGTGTGAATGTCCCCAGGCCTGATGGCCTTACCATTACCCACATTTTTTTCTTATCAATAATCATTTTCATATTAACTAGGATTTATATTTCTATTGTTATGTTGCTGACATCATCGTAGGACAGGGACCTAAGGGACAAAGGACCTAAAGGAAAGGGACAAGGGACCAAAAGGAGCAAAGTGCCTGAATTAATCCTGCCGTGCTGTCGCCCAGAACTGACCCTTGTCAGCTTACGGGGGCTTGCCAACACTGTTCGTAGAAAAAGCGGAAGAGGACTTCGCACTCCAAACGCTTCGCGAAGCCACATTTGTGTTACGCGAAGCGTTTGGAGTGCAAGTCCTCTTCCGATTTTCCATGGTCAATTTTGGAAAAAAACCTGTGAGCGGATTAAAATCTGTTGTTGGCGATAGCGACCGGAACGTGGGGTCAACATGCAGATCAGTTCAGAGTTGCGGGAGCAGCGACAGAGGGAGTCAGATGTGCAGATGTCTTATTGGCCTGCAAGGATCTTGCCTGTGTGAGTAATATTCATCTAGTCCATATCCGTTCTGCTAAACTCAGGTCTTAAAAATTTGACTCGATTTATATAATTCAGGAGTTATTAAGAAATATTTATTTTTTCTTAATCATATTTGCATTGTGTTTATATCATAAATTTAGTACAATTGTTTCTTGATTCATATTTAAATAGGAGCTTATTATGAGTTTAATTAGTAATGTATCATCTCGCGTAGGTGATAGTAATGTAGTCAATTCAGCAAGAAATTTTTTAAATACACCTGCAAAAAAAGTGATCGTGCTTGTTGCTGTTGCTGTGATTATCGCATTGGGCGTTTATCTTCTCAGAAGATGTTGTCCTTGTCTACGGTTTTCAGCCAAGGCTGCTACTCCCCAATTACCAGTTCATTCGGAACAAGTTGGAGGATTAGGGTTATCTGATTCAGCAAGCAGGTTGCAACCAACAAATCCAACTTCTCCAATTAGCACAGTGACATCTAAACAACCTATAATTGATACAGCTGGTGTTGATCAGAGAAGCTTTAGACAACAACCAGAGTCACAACTGCTTCCTAATCCACTTCCTCAACACGGGGGGAATATATCACCTCTATTACCTCAACCGCAAAATGACGATTCATCTTCATCAGAATATGACGTTTCATCTTCATCAGAAGACGTCGAATCAAGATCTTCATCAGAAGATGAGGGATGGCATCCTGAATTCGAACTGCCAAAACGTTCAGATCTGCGAGCGTCATCACAACTAGATCCTTCATTAGAACTGCCAAAAAGTTCAGATCTCCAGACCGGTTTTAACCCTGCTGACGAGGCTGCTGATGCATCATCGTCGTCATCATCATCATCATCATCATCGTCAACCAGCCCAATAGGTCACAAGCAACCTAAGACGAGGTCGAGAAGAGAAAACAATGGTTCTAGGACATCCAAGTTTGAGGTAATTAACCGAGGATTCCAAGTAACAGGACAGAATGGAAGGGCTAGGCCTCCTATGTTAAACTTAGAAGCCTCTAGATCTAAAGATAACGTTGTTGCTGTCCCTCATGGGGTAAGGATGCCTGGGTTGGGAGAAGGCGGTTTTCGTTTATTACGATCTACAAAGAAACCAGAGCCTCATACAACTGTAGCCTCTGACACTAATGAGTAGTTCGGAATAAGATCAATGAATTGAGCATGGAATTTCGACGGTTTTCTCGTCGTGTTTAATCTCAAGGCGAAAACCCGAAGTGAGCCTCAAGAAGGCTGGCTTCGGGTTTTTTATGATGATCTACAAAAGATTTAAATCTTTCTCAATGATCTGTATACCAGTCATTTTATCTTGTAAATATACTCAGATATTTTGTAGAATTCTAATTTATTCAAATTTGTAAATAGGTATGTATAATGAGTTTAATTGGTAATGTTTCATCACGAATAGTCAATAATAGTTTAGTTAATTCGTCAAATCAATTATTTAATCCTCCTGCAAATGGGTCAGCGATTGCGCTCTTTGCAGTCGCCATGATTGTTGCATTGGGTGTTTATCTGCTTAGGAGATTTTGTCCTTGTCTAGAGTTTTCAGCCAAGAGTGCTAGCCTGCAATTACCATTTCATCCGCAACAAAACGGAGGATTAGCGTTATCTCAGCCACGAATACCTGATTCAACTTCAAGCTCATCAAGCTCGTTGCACTCAACAAATTTGACTTCTTCAATTCCCAAACAACGTATAACTGATCCAGTTGGTGTTCCAGATAGTATATTTTCTTTGGGTGAACACCGGGGTGTAACCCATTTCCAACAACAGATGGCTGAGGATGGAACTGCTATTGGGTGGAATTTAATTTCTGAATATAAGGATGAATATGTATGTATAGTAGACAAAAATAAGGGAATCTCAGGTAAATTTGACAAAGCTATTCTTGATGCAGCAGACTGGATTAGTGCGGAAGATGTGAGAAGATGTAAAAGGCCAAACGTCGTGTTTGACACTGATCCAAATCATGTGTCAGATTATGCATTTGAATTAGCGCAATCCGGTCCATTGTCTGGTACGACCCATTACAGAGAACTCCAAGATATAAGGGGAAACCGTATCGGTTGGCTTTTGATCAATGATAACGAAAAGACGGCTTATATAGCTCCATTCAATAGTTTTCTTCCCGATATTCGTCAACCAAGTTATCAATGGGCTTTTCCCGCTGATCAAAGAGCTTGGATTAATGCAGAAGATGTAAGAAGTTGTAAACAGCATTTGCAGCAACCCAATCCAAAGTCTCAACAACAGATGGATACATTACACCTATCTCCATTGAGGACATCATCAGAAGATGATTCATTTTCATCAACAGAAAGTGAAGAAAGTGATCATTCAACAGAAGAGCAACCTCAGCCAGAATTAGAATTGTCTAGTAGTTTAGATTCCCACTCTAGTACGACTGCTGTTGATCCTGATAGTGATCCAGATGATGATAGCGCTTTACCGGAAGAATCAACCGGTTCAACTTCTCCCTCAACGGTCGATGAACAAACTGTTTCAACGAACGACTTAGCATCCAATCCAAATCCTCCAGAATTGACAATTGTTGAGACTAGCAGCTCAATTCCGACTTCAGCGCAAACTTCAACGCGAATAGCCCGCACTAGACCTAGGAGTAGTTTGGGAACGTCTCGTGCTGCTAATCAATCCAAATTTAACACATTGAAAGAATCTGAAAGAAGAAGATCGAAACTAGATCCGACTCTCGTAGAAGAGAAAAAATCAGAAGCTGCTGGTGAACAACCATCAACCAGTGCACAACCACCATCTGAAGAACAACCAACATCCGAGGTAGTTCCAGCAGTGAACCCGCCACCTAGAAGGTATGGAAATGCTGGTGGACCGCAACCAGTAGTAAATTTTGGAGCAGGAGGAGTTGCTGGAGCTTTGGCAGGGTTAAGATCCACAAAAAAGAATTCCTCAGAACAGCCGTAATCAGAGCATTCCTAACACACAGGCGCATAAGGCAGGATAGGAAGGATAGGAAGGATTAGAAGGATGGGGGCAGCCCTCACTTTATCTTTCCCATCCTGTCTTTTTTGTCCCTTCTCGCCTTACAAATCCATGCTCACAGATGCCCGTCAAAATGGATCATCGTAAAAGCGGAAGAGGACTTCCGCACTCCAAACGCTTCGCGTAACACAAATGTGGCTTCGCGAAGCGTTTGGAGTGCGGAAGT
>JAGVJP010000002.1 GCA_020051075.1 Parachlamydiales bacterium | reverse complement strand
ACTTCCGCACTCCAAACGCTTCGCGAAGCCACATTTGTGTTACGCGAAGCGTTTGGAGTGCGGAAGTCCTCTTCCGCTTTTTCGCCAAACAATGTTGAAAAGCACCTGTGAGATGATAATCGTCAGTTTTCGGCGAGAGCTCAAAGAACTGGTTCAGATTCGACTTCTCTTAGTGAAAGAACAGCTGCTTGACTTCGCCGGCGATCTCGCAGAGGACAAAGATGGCCATGACAGCAAGGAGGACACGGCCGCCTGGCAGCTGAGGTTGATACGGGAGATTCAGATGATACCTCCCCTTCCAAACCATCAAAATCGGAAGCAGCCCCAAGAGCAGCGCGCTGCCAAATCCCCCTGCATAATCGAGAGCATTAAGGAAGATGTGCGGATTTAGCACAGCAACAGCTAATGGAATCAGAAACACCATCAAGAAGATCCCGACCTGCCCCATCCCTTCTTTCTTTATCGACAGCCCATCGGCAAGGAAATCTCGCAATCCGAGCGTGACTCCTAAAAACGAGGTGACTAAAGCAAAAAAGGCAAAGGTCTGCCCCAAAAGGTAGACACTCTCATTTTGAATAAAATATTTCAGGGGATGAACAGCGGTTTGCCCTTCAGCGATTGTCTGTAGAAGCCCATGTTCTCCTTTCAGAGGGATGATTCCAAGAATGAGCCACTGCCAAATCGCATAGGCGATGAAAGGGATGAAGCTGCCGATTAAGATCGCCTTTCGAATCCTCTTCACATCATGGTGCATATAGGCATTTAATGTCGGGATGATCCCTTGATAGGCAAAAGAGATAAATGCAATCGGAAGGATTTTCATCGAATAGCCCCAATCTCGGTACGCGAGCGGTTCTGCCTGGACATACTTGAAGCCAAGGATGACAAACCCCAAAAAAGAAAGGGTCAAACCTGCCATTAAGAAGATGTTCAACCTCCCTACGACCAATGTAGAAAGCAAAATCAAAGGGGAAAAAAGCACAGTGAAAATGATGGGTCCCAGCCAGGCAGGAATCGACCCGCCTAAGATATCCACAACGATATTGCCGCAGCCAACCATATAGGCAATGGTCAAACAATAAAACAAGAACAGATAAAGGGCCCAGGCAAAAACCCTACCCCCATTTCCCAACGTCCGCGTCGCCATGGAGATGATATTAGACTCCCCTTTGATCCAAGTTGAGGTCTCTAAGAAAAGAAGCCCCGTCCCGGCCATGAATAGCCAGCACAAGAGGTAGATGGCCAAAGAAGGGACAAAGCCTGCCTGGCTAGTCAGGACTGGAAGGGCGAGCATCCCCCCACCTATCGTCGTTCCTGCAATGAGAAAAGCTCCACTAAAAACACTACCACGGTTGGATTGCATAAGATTTATTCTACTGTTACAGATTTTGCTAAATTGCGTGGATGGTCGATGTCGGATCCTCGCTTCTGGGCGATATAATAGGCAAATAGCTGCGTCACCACAGTGGCAGGGATCACGGCTAACTCATCGCTTGAACGGGGAATATATATCACGTCATCAGCGATCTGTTCAAGGTGTTTATCGACAGTGGAGGCAATAGCAATCACTTTTCCATGCCGCGCTTTAATTTCCATCAAGTTGTTGATGAGTTTATCATAGGTCATCCGATCAGCACACAGCGCTATTGTCGGACAGTCTTCGTTGATCAGCGCGATCGGACCGTGTTTGATTTCTCCGGCAGGGTAGCCATTGGCATTGATATAGGAGATTTCTTTGAGTTTAAGGGCCCCTTCCAAGCTGCCCGGGAACATATATCTACGGCCGATGAAGAAGAAATTGTCATAATGGGCGTAGCGATGGGCAATCTCTTGAATATGCTTAGATTGGTCCAACACTTCCTGCACCTGCTCAGGAAGCTGAAGGATGCATTGAAGAAATTCCTGTCCTTCCTGTTTACTCATATGCCTCATCCGTGCCATCAGCAAGGCAAATAAGGAGAGTGTGACGACCTGGCTTGTGAATGCCTTGGTCGAGCAGACGCCGATTTCAGCGCCGGCTTTTAAGAAAATGGTGTTATCGGCTTCCCGTGCCAATGTTGAACTTTGAACATTGCAGAGGGCTAAGACCGGAGCTCCTTTAGCTTTAACCTCCCGCATCGCGGCGATCGTGTCCGCAGTCTCCCCTGATTGGCTGATGGCGATCACAAAGGTTCCAGGCGGAATAATCGGGTTTTTGTATCGAAACTCAGAAGAGATTTCAACTTGTACAGGGATCCGTGCTTTATCTTCGAGCATATAGGCAGCAATGCAGCCCGCATGCCACGATGTGCCGCAGGCGAGGATCAAAATCCGCTCGACTGTGAGGAGGTCGACAGCTTTGAAAGAGAGCTCTTCAAATATCGCAGTCCCATATTCTGAAAGGAAGCGGGAGAGCATGGCATTGCGGAGAGTTTGAGGCTGCTCGAAGATCTCTTTCAGAGTGAAATGCTCATATGCACCTTTGGAAGCTTCGACGCCATCCCCTTCAATCTGACAGGTCTCCTTGTCGATCAGCTGTTCTGTGTTATACACTTGCTGGCTGTTAGCACGGATCACGGCAATTTCAGAATTGGATAAATAGATGACCTGCTTGGTGTAAAAAGCAAAAGCATGGGGGTCGGACGAAAGGAAGGCTTCATTTTGTCCGATGCCGATCACCAGAGGAGCTTCATGAGCCACGGCAATCAACTGGTCGGGGTGGTCGCGATGGACTAAAGCCAATCCATAAGCGCCCTTCAGCTGAGACACGGCTTTCTGAACAGCATTTAAAAGATCTCCCTGGTAGCAAGCGGCAATCAGATGAGCGACCACTTCAGTGTCGGTATCGGTGGTAAAAACCACCCCTTTCTCCCTGAGAGCTGCCCTTAAGGATTCATGGTTCTCAATGATTCCATTGTGGACGACGGCAACGGAGCATGCCGCATCAAAATGGGGGTGGGCATTGCTTTGCGTCACAGTCCCATGGGTGGCCCAGCGTGTCTGTGCAATAGCCATCGGCAGATTCAAATCCAGCTTCGCCGACTCTTCTTCCAAGATCGACACTTTTCCCACCCTCTTGCAGAAGGTGATTTCATTGTCTTTGACTGCGGCAAAACCAGCGGAATCGTAGCCTCGATATTCCAGTTTTTTCAATCCTTCAAGGACGATCTTAATGGCATTTTTTGAGCCGACATAGCCGAATATTCCACACATAACCTATACCCCTTTATTAAACGCAAAAAACTCCAAATTCAAACGACAAATGTCTGTGCCTGCAAAATAGTTCTAAGGAGAGACAAGATAAGCAAGATAAGGGACACTCGGGCACGGGCACGGGCAAGGGCACGGGCACGAAAAGCGAATTAGCCTGCTATGTGAATTTGTCAAGTCATTCGAGCACTCCGTCTCTTTCGCGTCAATTATAATTGCATAACGACGACAATTACGACTGCAAATTCAGT
>JAGVJP010000003.1 GCA_020051075.1 Parachlamydiales bacterium | reverse complement strand
TGATTTTTCTCATATATACCTCGATGTTTGATAACCAACGAGATATAGTGGCATTTCAGCGAGTTTCTTTCTTCAAATCATTTTTTGTCGTGTACAGAGCGAATTTACGCTGAATCAAAATTAAAAAAAAGATTTTTGTTGATTTTGGGGGGTTGAGAATGAGGCGCTTACCTCAACTTTATAAGCACTTGCAATTTCATTTACAATTTAGTTTTATTTTGTTATTATATGGATTATGAAAATAAACGGAGAATAAATTAAATGTCTAGTAATTGTCTTGATATGTTATACGCTTCATCGCGCAGAGAATCTTTTCCTGCCGAATACCCGGCAGCTCGTAGTAAAAATCATTTTGGGGACTGTTTAGTGACCACTCAAGATCTGGAGATTGGCACAATAGTAGCAAAATTTATTACAACACCTACTAACGATAAATATAAGGCATCTTCTGATACTCCATTTGAACATAGACACGTAGTACAACTTGGCTACGATGACAAAGGCAATGCATTATGGGGGAGAGTGATTAGCGATGCTAGATTTATAAATCACTCTTGCGATCCAAATTGCATTGTAAATAATGATAACGAGGTCATCACAATCAGGACTGTGACTAAAGGTAAAGAGTTAACTGTCTCTTACGACGCGGGCACAGGCGAATGGGATCCAGATGGTGATTTTAGCTGTCTTTGCCAATCTGAAATTTGCAGGGGGCTTATCAATAAGCGCAGAGGTTGGTAATGATTGGATTATTACCTCTCCTCCTTCGAAAGTGATAGGAGGTCTCGCAACATCATTTATTAGTGAACTTTGGTAAAGCAACAGTTTTTCTGTAAATTCGATCTCCTTCCTCTTTTCTCCCTCGCATTTATTCTGTTTTCAGGTTTTGGTTTAACAATGGACTCATGTCTAAATGTTGCCTTCCCGTCACCCACTCCTCATGAATCTCGATTATCACTCCAGTTACCAGCCGGAGGGCCGATTCTTTATTCGGGAATAGCACCGCCACTCGAGTACGCCGCTTAATCTCCCTATTTATCCGCTCTATACCATTTGAAGTTCGCACTTTCTTCCAATGCTCTTTGGGAAACTGGAAAACCGTCGTAACTACTCACCTACCTCCCTTTAAAAAAAAGATCGGGCACGGTAACGGGCACGGTAACGTTCACGAAAGAAAAATCTGAGCCGGTCTTTCTCAAGCACCAAACCAGTAAAATTTTTATTCCTCATTAATAGTGCTTTTCTGCTATCTTATAACGCATGAATTCAGAAATAAGCCCCATTTCTACATTTACGCTTCCACAAGAACTTTTTGATTCTCTACCAGTATCTGTTCAATGTTACATTCGTTTTCTTGAAACCCATATACAGCAGCTGCAGGTGCAAGTTGTAGCCTTGCAGAAGCAGGTTGGAGACTTACAGATGGAAGTTGCAGACTTGAAGGCGCAGTTAGCAAAAAATAGCTCCAATAGTAGCAAGCCTCCAGGCAGTGACGGCTTAAGAAAACAACCTAAAAGTCAACGAAGTAAGTCCGAGAAGTAAGTCCGATAAAAAGTCCGGAGGACAAGAAGGTCATATTGGAAAAACCCGTACACAGTTAGCAAATCCGGATTATATTGAGATGCATACACCTATAAGTTGTCAGGGATGCGGATCACTCCTTACCGAGGTGAAGGGCTCGTGTGTGGAAAAACGTCAAGTGTTTGATGTCCCAAAACTGCAAATAGAGGTCACAGAGCATCAAGTCGAGGAGAAGAAATGTCCTTGCTGTGGGGAAAATACTCGGGCTTCATTTCCTGAAAACGTCAAGGGTCCAATGCAATATGGGGAGCGTGTACAAGCACTCATTGCTTATTTTGCTCATCAACATTTTATACCTGTTGCACGTGTAGGACAAATTCTCGAAGATGTTTTTGGAGTGGCAATTTCTCAGGGCACTTGTGCAAATATTGACGAAAAGCTTTTCGATCACTTGAAGGTATTTGAAGCCAGTCTCAAAGCACATTTACTAGCAACACGAGTTCTACATTTCGATGAGACGGGGATGCGATGTGAGAAAAAGCTCCAATGGGTGCATGTGACTGCATCGCAAATGGCGACTTTGTTCATGATACATCCCAAACGGGGACAAGAGGCAATGGATCAGATAGGGGTTTTACCCCAGTTTGAAGGGATAGCTGTGCATGACCACTGGAGTCCTTATTTTTCCTATAAACATATGCTTCACGCATTATGCAACGCTCACCATTTGCGTGAGCTCACTTTTATTCACGAAGAACACAGAGAAGAATGGGCAAAACAAATGAAAGACCTGCTCATTCTTGCCCATGACGAAGTCATAAGGTACTGGGAGGTAGGAGCTCTCCCAAGGGAAAAGCTCTTACAAATGGAGCAACAATATACCCAAATCATCACCGAAGGGATCGAATACCACACACGATTACCTCCTTTACCAAAGGGTAAGCGAGGCAGGCAAAAACAACGAGATGGCAAAAATCTTCTTGATCGACTTTCACAGGAGCGAGAGTGCGTCTTACGTTTCATGCATGATTTTTCCGTGCCTTTTACAAATAATCAAGGTGAGCAAGATATTCGCATGGCAAAACTGAAACAGAAAATAAGTGGATGCCTCCGTACATTTTCAGGAGGGCAGTTATTTTGCCGTGTTCGGAGCTACATCTCGACGGCGCGCAAACAGGGATGGAATATTTGGGACGCCTTGACAGATGCTTTAATGGGACGTCCAAGACTGTTGGAGCCTACTTTGAGCATGAGAACAATAGCTGCTTGAAATCTTTTCAATGGAGGAAAATGGTGAATTATTTTGACCATGAAAAATTAGACGTATATCAAGCAGCAATAGAGTTGGTGATTTTGATAGACGTCATTATAGAGAATTTGCCTCGAGGCAGAGCTTACCTGGCTGATCAATTTCAACGAGCTGGTACATCAGTACCATTAAATATTGCCGAGGGCGCTGGAGAATACTCGAGCGCTGAGAAAGTGAGGTTTTATCGTATGGCAAGACGTTCAGCTACGGAATGTGCTGGCGTTTTTGACATATGTCGAAGGCTCCAGCTGATACAAGAATCTCAATATGCGAAGGGACGGGAATTGCTAATACGCATAGTATCGATGTTCTCTGTACACGACAAAAAATTCATATAGCGCCTCCCTTGCCAGCAAGACCTAAATAAGGAAAGACGGTCAATTCCTGGAGGAAGGATTCATCTTCCTTG
>JAGVJP010000046.1 GCA_020051075.1 Parachlamydiales bacterium | reverse complement strand
CGAAGCCATATTTGTGTTACGCGAAGCGTTTGGAGTGCGGAAGTCCTCTTCCGCTTTTCGATGGTCAATTTTGTAAACTCGCCTTTTTCCATTGCTTCTAACTCGGAGAATTCAGTAGAATCTGGGTGAACAGAACTTCTAAAAGGGAAAGATTAAGATGCCAGCCACAGAACTCCAAGAGCCGCAGAATCCCCTTATTCTCCGCTGCCATCGTCTGATGGAGGCTTTCGCTAAATCTGATGATGAGAGAGATTTCTTTATCGATCGGATTGAAGGTTTTTTGATTTACGTCGACCTCGACAAGCCGCAAGAAGAGTTAGACTCACTCTCACAAGAACTATCCAAGCATGCGGAACGGTACTGCAGCATCCCCAAGCTCTCTTTCTATGAAATAAAAAAGATCATGGAAGGCTTTGTCAACGAGAAAGTGTACGACATCGATACCAAAGAAAAACTCCTCGACATCATCCAGTCGAAAGAAGCGAGAGATAATTTCTTAGAATTCATTTACGACCATCATGCTGAGCAGGAGAAATGGCAGCAGTACTACCAGGAGCGGTCGCGGATACGGATCATTGAATGGCTGCGGCAGAACCACTTTCACTTCGTCTTTGAAGAAGACCTCGATTTGCCTCGCCAGACCATTGAAAAGCTCAAACAGGCCCTTTTTCAAACTAAAGTCGGCAAGGATATCCTCAATGCGCGGAAAGCATTGGTGGCAAAAGCGAAAACATATTACTCCAATGAGGCGCTGAATCCCCGTCCGAAGCGAGGGCGCCCTCCCAAGCAGGCGGTGAAACCTGAGATGGAGCCGCAGGTGACGATGGACATCTATACGACAGTGGCAAATCCAGTCAGATCTTTTCTCTTCAGTCCTGATTTAAATCTGTCTCCAACGTTCTCCCTGTTCTCTTCGAAATTTGAATCTGAGGAAGACATCCTCCATAAGAAGCTATCATTGAGTGAAACTGAAGCGACGCTTCATCAGAAATTAGCTTCTCTGCGAACTCTCTCGAGTCGTTGGGTCGATAAGAATCATCAAGAGGTGAAAGAAGAGCGTGAGAAAAGTCCTTATGAGATAGATAGTACGTTTGATGATAAGAGCTTCGAAGAGGAAGATGACGATGACACCGAAGACGACCTCTTGGATGATGAGGGCTTTTCTTCCTCCCCTAAGAAGGCGGCTGCTGCTAAAAAATCGGTAAAAAAAGAAAAAGTTTCGAAAAAAGAAAAGGTCTCTAAAAAAGGGACTCAGGCAGCCAAAGTCTCGAAGAAAGAAGGCTCCTCTTCAGCAAAAGCCAAAACCAAAGTTGAAAAATCTCCAGCGAAAGGGGCGGTTAATCTTAAGGGGAAGAGGATTGTCCCCACAGAAAAAAGCAAGAAAGCCACTAAACCGCTGAAGAAGCTGATTTCTAAAAAGAAAAGCTCTTAGAGTTGTCGCTGAATGATTAAAACAAATCGAGTTGTAGATTTAGTAAGAATTGTTTGTTTTATTGGAAGCACGGTGCTCAGCCCCCTTCCCCCACTTTCTGCTCAGTCCGAAGGGTCCTTTTCCTCTCCATATCCTGTCCATAGGGTGAGAGCGATTGGAGCTCCTACAGCCGGAGGGGTGATGGAAGGAGTCGTTGGAGCTCCTTATCAACAACCGCATCACCGTTATAGCTGCCGCTCAGCAGGTCCAAAGCCTGGATTTATCGGACCTGATGCAGCTGGAAAACCCACCTGTGTCAGAGACCAGCCGGGTGTTTTTCCTGCTCCGTTATTGGGACCTGACTCTCTTTCCTTTACATTCATTTCACAGAGCCATTGCGCTGCCTTTGTCACTCCAGTTGTTGTACGGCCAGATGGAACAGCCTTTTTTGGGCAGTCGATGAGAGCGGATGCTTTGCCTCAAACGCTCGAGATTCCAGCGCCTGCTCAAATGGGGATCTATACATTGTTTGTCCTCCCTCATGATACTGAAAGCGAACCTGTGGCTATTTCCGTCAAAGTGTCATCAAGTGAACAGCGCGGACTGGTGGAGACGATCTCATTGAAGTCGTTTATTGCCGGCAGCGATGATTCTGATCTCACCTGCGGGGAATATATCTACTCTTTACGCCATAAGACATAGGTAACCATTCACGTAGGTGTAGGCACTTCCCAAATGGGTTTGAATGGCGATCTGCTTTAGAAATCGGCTCATTCATAGAAGAAAAACTATTAATTTCGCCGATTTCTTCGCATCTCATCCTTTCAAACACCATTTTGGAAGGCCTGGACCTTCGTAAATAGTTACATAGAAAGCTATACACCGGTTCAATAGGATAGCAGGATAAAGGATCGTTGGACTGAATACCGCAGCTGTTGTTGTCAAAAGGTTGTTTATTCCATGAAAAAGCACTCCAAACGATAACGTGTGGTATTTTTCAAGTAAGCTCCCATAGGCGATTCCACCAAGGAACGTCACAGGGCCGTGGATATACAGCCGTCTCCCTTTATTCAGGACCAGATGGGTGAGCGAGAACACGGAGGCTGAAACGATGATGCGAAATAATTTTTGTCCTTTTTTTTGCTCTTCTGTCAGTTCTTCACGTCCTAAAAATTTATTATACCCGCATTGGGCAGAGTAAATGAGGGCGTGACTAAATAGGCGGAAAATCATCTCCTCGATCATCGGAATTCTAATCGCAGAATTCCAGATCCGGGCTGTGATTCTGGAGCGCTGAGCGGGACTAAAGAGCTGCGCGATGGCCAGGCCGGCAAGATAGACAAAGATCGCTGCTGAAACGAGTTTTACGCTCTCTTCACTGCACCGAATGACAAAACGTTGGATTTGATGGCAGAAAGAGGATGTGTGATCATTTAATGTTGAGTTAATTTGATTCATCATAAAATACTGTTGTTTTTATTTCTATTTATTGTATAGGAATATATAGATCTATACAAGATAAAATAGGAAGGTTTTATGGCGCTCAATTCCCCTTCAACGGCAGTTTCGTTCTGGCCTCTTTGCCAACAGCTTCGTCAAGGTCATTTCGTCGATTTGACCCACCCCTTCGATCCGAATATCCCCCACTTTACTGACGCCAAGAAGATGCAGGTTGATGAGGTCTCGACGATTGAAAAAAGTGGATTCAAAGTGGAGTGGTTTCAATTTGAGGGGCCATGGGGAACGCATGTCGATGCTCCTTCTCATATGCTCCCAGGAGGGAAGACGGTTGATCAGATCTCTTTAAAAGAAATGCTTCTTCCCCTTGTCGTCATTGATGTGCATGAGAAAGTAGAAAAGAACCCTGATTATATTCTCACGTCGGAAGACATCATCTCTTGGGAAGACCGGAATGGACGGATTCCTCAAGGAGCTTTTGTCGCCTTGCGAACAGATTGGAGCAAGAGGTGGCCCGACAATGACGCCATGCATAACTTAGATGAAGAAGGGATTCAGCATAGTCCAGGTTGGGGCCTCGATGCCTTAAATTATTTGTATGAGTATTGCTTGATCACTGCGTCTGGGCATGAAACGCTCGATCCCGATGCCGGCATTGAGGGAAAGAGCTCTAATTGGGTATGCCAGAGATATATCCTTGAACAAAATCACTACCAAGTTGAACTTCTCACAAATTTAGATCAATGTCCTGCTAAAGGAGCGTTAGTGATCTGCACTTTCCCCTCTCCGCTCAATGCCTCTTCATTTCCGGCTCGAGTCTTCGCCCTCTGTCCGTAAGCGACAATAACAAGATAAGCAGGGTAGAACAAAAAAACAGGATAGGCAGGATCGCTTCGCGGCAGGATAGGCAGGATAAGAAAGATAATGATGATAAATTAAGATAAGATTGAGTAGATTTCTCTTTAATTTTTTATTCTAAATTTGTTTTTCCTGTCCTATCTTTCCTATCCTGCCGATCCTGCCGCGAAGCGATCCTGCCTATCCTGTTTTTTTATGCTGGGAAGTGATAGTTGACGTTTTTGCCTATCTTGTCTCAATATTGTTCCATGTAGTGAACTCCCATGGTATTGCACACTTGTTTAAGCAGGGTCCAAGGGAGACGTCTTTTAAAGCTAAGATGCTGATGATAGACTGCTAATGATTCGATCGCAGCATTGGCCTTCCGAATTTTCTTGAATGTTGAAGCCCCAGAGCTTTGATGAAACAACAGCTTCCGTTCGTTGGATTCTAACATGAGCACAGTCGAAAGAAGGCGATAAAGACCGGTTTCTTTAGAAACAGTGCGGTCGTATCCAAAAAACGGGGCGAACATCATCCCATTTCGCTCGATAAAACCAATAACACCATCGATTTTCCCTTCTTTTCGCAGAGCTTTAAAATGCATCAGCCGTTGATTCAACATCAGCTCGACGTAGGATTGGGTGAATTGCGGATTGATGGTCGAGTGTTTGATAATGAAGAGGTCATTATAGAGATCGAGCAGACGGGGAACATCGGACGATGCCAGGTCTGATGAATCAATGATCTCATAGCCGCTGTTGTGTAAGAGCTTGAGATCACTTTTGAAGAGCCGTGAGTCGAACAGAGAGCTTTTCCACGGCTCGATGAAATAGATCTGTCTATTGGAGATATAGTCAAATCCAAGTTGAGACAACGTTTGATGGCAAGCAGAGCTGGTATAAGGGTCGACAGAACGGAAGATGATGGCGTGGTCGGGGAACCGGTGTTGTAAAAACTCGGCAATTTCCCGCAACTGATCCGGACCCAGCGTCGATGAGTAAAGATTGGTTGAATAGAGCCAATTATTCGCGATCACAACTTTGTTGACATCGCAGGTGTGCAATATTTTCCCTAAGCCATTTAACAGCCGCTCGAGAACTTTTCTTTTCCAACCCGCAGCCAGTTGATCTAATGCTTCTAGAGCATAGGAAATATAGTAGTTATAAGGGGAGCATACATAGGAGTTGTTATATTCTTTTTCATTGACGGTGACAGGAATGACACTTTCTCCGAGAGTCAGTGCAAATAACTCTGTCTTCACATTTTTGATGTATTGTTCAGTTCCTCGCTCGATCAAAGGGGAAAGAAGGGACTTCGCGTAACTTCCCTCGTGATTTTCCGGCCAACGGCAAACTGAAAGGTTGGATTGATTAAATAATCCAATGGTTTGGCTTTCATGAACGCACTGGGTTGCTTCGAATGTTTCATAGTTAGTCTCTCGAGGTAAGAGACCTTCAAGGGTTGGGAAACTTGTACCAATCATCGTTTTTTTCTCCGTTAGCTCAAAAGAAATCTATATAAAAATCAGACATATTTGGGAAGGACGATGTTTTATAAATCACCACTGGGGGAGGCAGGTTCTCTGTGCCTCTGTGTTTCTATTATCCTAAATACCATATTAGTATTGTAAAGACTTATTAATAATTAGTTTATAACAAAACAAAACAAATAGTGTAAAATAAAAGCATATAAGAAAAAATGTTTAATAATAATATTAATAGTAGGTTGTTTATGGCTAGTTTAGATCCGAACCTTTCTTCTTCAACACATTTAACGAATGGAGTTCCAGGAGCAAATACCGGTGTTTCAGGGTCGCTGAGCACCAGTGATTCAAAGAGATCCGTTATTCCAACTCCAGCATTTTCACCTACAACTGAGGCTTTGCCTGTGCAGTTGAATGCAAGGCCAATTGAAGCAAACGCTTCAAATGGCATGGGGAGATGGTTCCGCTATTTCTTTGGCCCTCTCTTTGGTGTGCTAAATGATCAGGAGTTGCTGACTGTATCACAGGTGAAAAGTGGGGTGAGAAACCTAGAAAGAGCTCTTAAAGCAGGAAATCAGCCTTTGTCGAACAATGGCTCCCTCCTAAAGATGAAAATGGCTCTCGACTTTGCTGAAGCACAGATAACTGCACTAAACCAAGCTGAGTTATCTCGAGATGTGACTCAATTATCACGAGATTTCCACCGCTATTCAGATATGCCAGAACAAATCGCAAAACTCAGAGATAAAACAGTTCACTTGCGGCATCAATATGAATTCGGGGTAACCTTAAGCAATTATTTTCAAGCAGTCCGAAGTTATTCGAGTGCGGTAACCTCTCAGGGGATTCCTAAGAGTTGGAACGCTTTTCAAAGAGCCCGTAGTGAGATGAAAGGCATGGCTGAGGACTTAATCAATAAGATTGAAAACGACCCCACTTTGAATCAAAAGCGAAGCATTCGGTCCATGATCAGAAATATCAGAACAAACGATTCAAAAGGCGGTGCTCTCTTAAAGTTAGCTCGCCACTCATATCCCCATTACGAGAAAGTTCTTCGGTCTTTGTTCAATGTAACGGTCCAATTTTCTAGAGACAGGTTCTCATATTTGAAAAAACAGAAAGAGTACCTCAAACCCTTAGTGGAAAAGTATCACACCCAAGTTAAAGAGGTTGCTAGGTTAGAAGCCATCATTAACGACAACAGCGCTATGGGTCGTTTAGCTAATGTCACCTATAATTATTTTGGAGGCAATCGAGGACAACAGTTAGCGACCGCTAAAGAAGCCGCTCAAGACTTATTGAATAAGATTAACAGTAACAAATTCGTCATTCATGAAGAGATTGAATGGTTGAGAAATATCGCTGAGACATCTGTAGAAGCACGCGAGATTTTCGAGAGTATTGCTTCGACAATGGGAAAGATCTATCAGATCAATGCGAGTCGGTCAGCAGATCATGCTGCAGCAAGGGAGTCAATTGCTGGTAGTTTGGATCTCTTGAGAGCAGAACTCAAACACCGAAACCCGAATCTAGAGCGTGTAAACGAGGCTGTTGATCTAATTACTTTAGAAATAGTAGATATTAGCGATAAGTATTACACTGAATTTACACTCCCTAAGAATTTCGAGAAATTAAATGATTTCCAAAAACTTGAAACTCTCATCAAGGTGCATTTTCCGGAAATGGAGAATAAAACAGCGGAAGTCGCCTCTTTGATCAAGAAAAAAAGATTAACTCAAGCCATTAACACAAAGATCAATGAAAGTATCACAGAGTACACCCAGGCTAGAAAACCAGTCAAAGCTCCAGAAGCAAACAACCGTCCGGATGAAGATGAAGATGACGACGACGATGTTCCTGTAAAACCGCTTCAAACCACTGACACCAGCGGTGTTAGCGAAACTCAAGCCGCACAAACTCAAGCGAACGTCGATGATGATTCCGAGGATTCAATTCAATCAACCGATGGAGATGATGATTCCGAGGTGCTTCCAATCACTTCTGCAGTTGATAACGTTGAAGATCAAGTAACCGGGGCTCTAGTGTTTCAGGGTGATCAAAACAGAGAACTTGCTCAGGAAATACCTGAAGAGATGGCTAATCCAGAAAATCAATTTGATGATCTTGGAAGTGTTATTCCGTTAGCTTCAACACCACCACCGCCGTCAGACACCACAGGTGTTCCACCACCGCCGCCACCGCCACCATCAGCACCAGTTTTCATGGCTGTTTCAAGCACTGTATCGGCTAACGAATTGTCGGCTGTGACCCTTAAAAAGGCAGTTTCAACCACTGCTCAGGCTCCGATGAAGGGATCTCCTCTTGCTCATGTCTTGGCGAAGGGGCTCACAAGAGCTACAAGTAAGTTTCAGGGCAATGATGATAAATCAGTTTCAGAATCTGAAGATAATGAGGATGATGATTGGTCTATAGATGAAGATACTGAAGGAACTGCAACCAGTGTAGTTCTTCCAACCCAAACGACCGAACCTCTAGATACTGGACTTCCAACATCCGAACTTGCAAAACAATCAATTCCATCTGTGAGCAGTGAATCGATTAGGGATGCAGCACCAGAAAAACCAGAAGAAAAGAAAGTTAGACTGGAGCGAGAAAAAGAAGAACTTATGCAGCGTCAAAAATCTATGGTTCAATATTCTCTCAGTGCCATACAAAAAAGAAGAAATGACATGAAAGGGGTCAAAAGTCAGGACGCTGAATGGTGAAAAGACTAAAAGCTAGTCGCCATCTCTCACGAGGTGGCGGCTTCGCTTTTTCTACGAACACCACTCGTGAGTTGACAACTGCCAGTTCTGGGAGATAGATCACGGAACTGGTTCAGGCTTGTCTTTTGCAATACTTTCTATCTTATCTTATCATCATTATCTTTCCTATCCTGTCTATCATGCCGCGAAGCGATCTTGCCTATCCTGTTGCAATTTTGCTTATCTTGTTACTCACTCACGAGGCGTATAGACGTATTCCCTTGTAGAGATGAGGTCTCCATCTTTTAGCTTGCCATTCAAGTAGGTCGATGTGCCATCGCTGTTCGTTGCTAAACTGGTGAATTCCCCCTGCCAGTGAGAATGAGGCCCTGCTGCAATCTGAGCAGTGCGAACACCGACGCGGTAGGTTCCAGGTTTGGCGTTTGAAACGGTCAACGGGGCAAGCTGCAGAGAAGTGCAATGCGGGGCAGCCCGTGTTGGAGAACCTTCAATCGTACACCCCTCAGCTGTAGTGACAATGGGGGTAAAGAGTGTAACGCCTGTATGATTAGAAAGATTTAAAGAGAAATTAAAAGTGAGTTCTTTTTCCTCAGCATCTGTTGAGGAGTGTTTCCCTTTTGCAACGCTTGATCGGCAGCCTTTAGAAGGACGTACTGTTTCTGTCTTGCTTCTTTGTGCTGGATGAACACCTTTACACCTTCGGAAGGGTCTGGTATTGGAATCACTTTCAAAATAGGAATAATCATAGCTTGAGGATGAAGATGAGGAAATGGACTGAAATTCATTAGCAAACGGCTGTGTTCCAGGACCGCTCGAATAGCTGTAGCTATGACCGCTTTTTGAATGACAACTATGGCAGGAAGAAGCTGAGTAGCCGGCGATTGCTCCAGCAATAGCTCCCAGGGCAATAGCTCCTCCGGCTAGCAGCGCCATGCGTCCCCCGTTCCTTGACCACCAGAGACCACCGTTGCAATCATCTTCTACGCAGCACATCGCTGACCCCTTGGCTGGAGACAGTCCAAGCGATAGACATAAAAGCAATACGGTTGCTGATTTCAGTGAAAAAAGCCTAAAAAATGAATGAAGCATAAGGTCTCCTTAGAAAATCGTGAGAGATCAAGTTAGAGGAAAGCAAATTTCTTCTCAATAATTTCTTATCAAACCGAATTTATTTCTCCATTTTTTTTCAGTGTCTGATCTTTGCAACACTGTGTAAATCAGTTGATTAAATTCTCTTTGTTGATTTATCATTAATGGATCTCCATCTTGCGGGGGAATCATGATGATGATCGATCGACTTTTTAT
>JAGVJP010000115.1 GCA_020051075.1 Parachlamydiales bacterium | reverse complement strand
TACCTGATCCCATCCCGAACTCAGAAGTCAAGACCTTCATCGCCAATGGTACTGCACGCAAGAGTGTGGGAGAGTAGGTCGCCGCCAGGCTTTTTTTTTCAGAACTTGATAGTGTTAGAGCGAAAGAGGACTTTTGTCCTTCAGAAGCATGTATCCAAGAATTATTTTGGATAAGCGTTTGAAGGATGAAAGCCCTCTTTTTTTTTGAAAAGAGGTCATTGCACAAGTTGCTTTAGCTGTACGTTCCTTAGACATTCCGGTTTTAACCATTTCGTCAAGGAGTCCAATCCAACGCTTTTGATCTAAACACAGTATGGCTTTTTTAACTCCCTATTTTTGTTTTTTTTGCTTAGTGTTTATCTCACAAGGTACTTTATTAAACAATAACATAATATTAGCTGGCCATCCCCGTCCATTACAGTTCGCTGCTATTTCTTAAAGGAATTCTCTTTGTTATAGAGGCCGCACTTGGGACAGCGGTTCAATTTCTTGATGCTTTGTTCGACATAAGCGAACAGGCAATATTCGCAGACGCAAAGGACTTTCTCTGGAGCGGTGAAGACGCGTCGCCGCGTGCGATAATGGGAATAAATCCAGACGCTGAGTACGATCGTTAAAGTCACAGCAAGGTAGAGGATAAACACTGTATTGAAAGTGAGTTCAATCATTTTTTTCCTCCAATCGGACTGAAAAGTGCAGGTTCCCGATCGTCGCTTCCAGAGTGCCATCGGCTTCAAATTCCAGCCTTTTCACCAAGGTCTCAATACTTTTGTCGACACTTGCCATCCCACTGGATCGGAGCTGTTCAACCCAGAAAATCTTTCCAGTGTGTTCGTCTATTTGCACCCGATAGTCGATGTATGCATAAAGAGGAGGTTGGTTTGTCAACGGTTTGCGTTCGTCTAGAAGTGGGGCTTTAGAGAGGAGATGTCTTTGTGCCAATTCTCCAGAAATGGTCAAATTAACCCAAGGCTCTTCTAGTTGCACGGGGAGAGGTTCCTGCAAGAGGGGCCAATCGAAGGATTCGAGGTGTTTCAGCCTGTCGATATCGTAGTGGACGGGGGAGAACAGAATATCGCTGGATGGGATAGTGACCCAATCTAACGAGGGGATCGCTGATAAAGGGGGGGATAAAACATCGCGATCAGCTTCCCAAAGAGTTGTAGAAACCGTCAAGGCGTGATTGGTTGAAGAGGGGGATTCTACCGCAACGGGTGGAAAAGTAAAGGATGAGATGAGCGAAAAAGGAGCGACATGGAAGAAAATAAAAAATGTCAGGTGGATAGCCATAGCAAGGGCTAGTGACTGGAGGAAAAGGGGGCGAAATATTGTCTCCCGTTCTCTGAACTTAAGGGTTAATGTGGAGGTTTGTTGCTCTCTTTCGAGTTTAAGCATGCTTCACTCATTCACATCGAGTGGTTGATAAACTAGTCTTAGTTTTGGACAGCATTCTTGGGCTATCGAGAATAATTTCAAAAACAGGCCATATTCAACACGTCGATCTACACTGAGGACTAAAGTAGGTTCATGACCCCCATATTGCCGTTTGAGAAGATCAATTTCATGGTTGAGGCTTTCTTTAAGTGTGGTGAAGTCTACAATAGCCTTTTTTGAACCTAGATAGATGACATGCTGTCCATCCATCACAAGGAGCAGCTGTGTCGTCAATGGGGCAGAATCCTTTTCTAGTCTTGGATTTTCTATCATCAATGATTTCAAAGGGAGAACATCTGAGGTGATAATAAAAAAAATCAACATGAGGAAGACAACATCGACGAGGGGGGTGAGGTCAATCAATGCAGCAGTTGGTTTAAGGCGTGTTCTAAATTTCATGCCAGCCGTGTTCCCGTTCAAGGAGTGTTTTTAAAAAATCACGAGCGAAATCAAATGGATTCTAATTTTTTCATAGTCTTTGATCGATCCTTGATTGAAATTTCATGAAGCTAACCTCAAAAAAAATTCTTTCATTCTCTCAATGATTTCTGGAGTGTTTGGAGTTGCTCCAGTGATCATAATTTTAAAATTTTCAGCTAAAATTTCTTCAGGGCTATCGACATATCCTGTGTTATTGCCGATTTGATCGACGAGACCGCCCGCTTCATTGAAATCGAACAAGATAGGGTTTCCTTCTTTATCGAGTTTGAAATGGATTGAGCCGTCTTCATGTGGTTCAACGATGGCAAATTTATGGAAAATCCCATGTAAGAATGTGCTTTTGCCATTTCCTCGATAATTTTCGTCATAAAGATCGATGGGGACTGCAAGAACAGATGTTCCTTGGGGGATTTCTGGATTACCCTCTTTTTCATAACGAACCCGAATGTATGCGTCAATTTCGAGGGAATCAGGATTGACGATTCTTTTATTCATCAGGGACTCAGGAAGAGGAATCGGATCGCAAATCTGATAACCGATTATTGCATAAAGTTTGTTTCTGATTTCGGGATGATGAGAAGTGTAAATGTGGAAGAGTTCGTGTGCTAGTAAGCTTTTCCACAAATTTTTAAAGAAAATGGTGTTGCCTCTGCAATAAGCTTCGGAGCCTCCAATTTCTTCTCTGCCATCGGTCTGGATGAAATTAATTTCTCCAGGTAGGTCAATATTGTACTTTTTGAGTTCTTGGGTCAGTTCTTGTAAATAACTGCTGAGCTCTCTTTGAGTTGATGTAGAAATGGTTTTCAATCGTGCGGTGTAGTGACTGAGAAAGTCTTCCTGGGTGACAGGAGTTGTCGTCCTCATCCTAGTTTGCCTATCGAAAGGAGAGCGTGAGAGGGCTTCTATGTATCCGTCCGATTGCCTTATGAGGCTCTCAGCCTCAGCTTTATTTGGAAAATGTGGGACAATTTCCCCGACCCGGAGTCTAGCAGTTGATGGGGTAGAGGAGGAGCTACTTACACTGCCCTGTCGAGAAGTTGATGGAGGGGTAGGGGAGCTTGTCAAACTGCTAGTTTCACGAGTTTCTTGGGTAGAGAGGGAGTTTGTTCCGTTGTTTGATCGAGTGATTTGTGTAGGGGGAGTACTAGTTGTTTTGGGAGCTTGTTGGGGTGTAAATTTTTTATTCGTTTTCCTTTTGAGAAGTGTGTAAGCGACAGCCAAAAATCCCAACGCTACAAAGCAGACGATAATGATTTTTGAGTACTTCTGAATAGTTGTAGGAATAAAATTATTAACAAAATTTGTAATTGGAGCGAATTGGGTTTTTAAAATAAATGTCATTTATTCTCATAATTTATATAAATTAAACTTATTATATATCAAAATTAAATATTTGTCAACAGTTTTCCCGTTCAAGAAGCATTTCGACAATTTCTGCAGATGTTGTTTGTATTTCCAGCACAAAACTTTCGACGCGGCTAACGATATAATTATAAGCTAAAACTGAGGGAATAGCGACAACAAGTCCTGCTGCTGTCGTCACTAAGGCATATTCCATCGCCTCGCCGATTCGAGTTGCTGAGATATCGACGAGACCGCTTAACCGCATCTCAGCAAAGGCTTGAATGAAGCCAAGCACAGTTCCTAATAATCCAATCAGAGGAGAGATATGCGAAATGAGGGATAGGATCTTTGCATTTTTTTCGAGACGGGCGATTTCGACCAATCCTGCAATCTCCATAGCTGACTCGATTTGTTCTTTGGCTTTGTTATGTTTGAGCAATCCAGCTTTAATAATCGCAGCGATGGAGCCTCCTGATTGCTCGCAAATCTGTATGGCTTCTACAATGTTGCCATTTTGGATTGCTTTTCTGATGAAGATAATGAATTGATTGGTGTTGATTTCAGATCTTTTCAGTTGCAATAGCCGTTCGATGAAGACGGTGAAACTGGCGACAGAGCAGGCAATGATGATGAACAAGACCATATTCCAGTTTGCACCATAGGTAAAAATTGTTCCTAATGACAAGATGTTTTCAGCGACACTAATATCCATAATCTTCTTCCAGTTTTTTTTGTGCTTTTTGCGCCCATTCGCCACCCTTTCGGGCTGTCGATTCTAGCTGTTTAAGGGCAAGTTCCGGTCTGTTCTGCAACTTATAGGTCTCTGCTCGGAGGTACATGGCTTTAATGCGTCGAGAAGAAATGACGTCGTCGTTGATGACTCTGGAGAGCAGACGCATCGCTTCATCAAATTGCTGCATCTGGCGGTAGCAGAGACTTTGTTCAATCCAGATGTCTAGTTTCTCATCAGGACTCATTCTATTGCCATCAGGAATGGCCTCTTCAGCTTGGACAAAAGCTTGTAATGCTGATGCAAGTTCACCCCTTCTCTGCAAGAGCATCCCTTTTTCATACCAGGTTTTCATCAGCCAATACCCTTGTGTCAACCCTTTTTCATTTGATTGTTCTATAGAAAGTTCTAGCCACTTTTCGGCTTCAAGTGTTTTCCCCATTTCATTCAATGTCTGAGCGAGGAGGAAGTGCGCTTCAATAAGATCTCGGTATGATTTAGCGATCAGTTTTTTATAAACCTCTTCAGCATAGGCTAAATAGATCTCCCTTTTTCCTCCTGTCGATTGTTGCGCAATCGCAAAGTTTGCTTGCGCTCGCTCTAATTGTGCCCTTTGACGCACTTGTCTATAATAGTCTAGATCGTTCTCTGGAATCAGTTTTTTTTCGACAAGAGAGTCGAAGGTGATTTCTGCGTGATGGAAGGCGTCAATTGCCGAGATTGTGTTTTTTCTTCGCAAGACTTGACCTTCTTCTGAAAGCTGCTCTTTCTTTTGGCATAGTCCAATGAGATAATAAGCATTGATGAGAAGAGGATGAGAAGGGAACAAGGAGGGCATCGCTTGCAAGTGCTTTAATACATGGCGGTTTCCCTGTACATAGTTTGAATAGGAGTATAGATGAAAGTAGGCTATTGGTGCAGCAGGACTGCCGGGATCCTCAGTGAACGTTTTTCGTAAATAATGCTGCTTCAACTCTTTATTGTGTTGTAAATCAGAGCTATATGCCAATAAGAGCAGCAGTTGGCCGCGATGTTTCGCGGCAGCAGCAGGGTTTTCCAAAAGCAGATGCAGGATTTTATCTGCTTCAGACGTTTGATTGAGTTTCAGGCAAAGGTGTATATAAAGTTGCTTGCTTATGATATTGGATGAAGAACAAGCGGAAGGAGAGTTGAAAAGATGAGACAGCCTCTCTTTTGCAAGGACCCAGTTTTCCTTCTCGGAAGTTTGCAATGCTAGCCATGCTGCAAGGCTGTAGAGCTCATCAAGCGAATGGAAACTCGGCATGAATGAAGCAGTTTCTAAATGTCGGTATAACATTCGAACAGCTTTCCAGCCTTCTTCGAAGTTGTTTGTATTGTTTTGCATTGCATGGGCAAGGACTTTGTATTTTAATGCTAGGGCGATCTCTTGAGCATCCTCCGATGGAAATAGGTCGATAGCGAGGTCGAACGCTCGGATGGCTTCTTCAAATTGGAACGCCATCGCTTCTTTTTGGTATGCCTCCCGCCATTTCATTCCCTCAAAGAAATGATTGAGCCCTTTTTGAGTGAATCCTCTAGCAAGGAAAAGTGGGGAAGCATTCGCTTTTCTTGTCAGGGCAGTATACAGGCGATTTCTCTCTTGATAGGTGGGTGCCCCTTCAGCTTGTTTTAGAAGAATCATTTGTTGCCCTTCATCAGATTGGGCACTGCTTAGAAGCGAGAGATATTCTTGAGCTTGAGCATAGGCTTGTTCATCGGACAGCGTCCTTGATTTGATGAGGTAGAACGTGCTGATTAAATCGAGGGTTGGTTCGTTGACACTCGATTGCATAAGACGTTGAAGAAGTTGTTCTGTTTGATTCAGGAGTCTTGTCAACTCTTCTTGTGGTAATTTTCTCCGCAGAGCTTGCTTAAGATTGCATCGGCATAAAATCCCAATAAAAGGTTCGGAAAACCGTTCTTTTTCTGATAGCTGTCCAAAGCAGCGGATGACCTCCTCGGGAGCATCTGTTTCCGTGAATAATAACCCCTCCAGGTATATTCTTTCTTTTTCGAGAAGCCGGTAGCCTGATGTCAAATCGGATAGCGAAGAAAGAATGTTTTGCGCCTCTTCCCATGCCTGAGCAGAGAGGTGGTTTTTGGCTAGCTGTAGTTGAGCCAGCAAAAATGGGCGAGGGTCTGTTTCAACGAATGGAATGCTTTGAAGAATCGTTTGTGCTGAAGATAAATCACCCAATTGGGAAAGGAGAACCCCCTTCTCTAAAAGTAAGATGGAGTTCGAATCCTCTAATTCACTGGGGATGCGTGAAAGGACGTCCACCCCCTCTGCAAACTTCCCAAGCTTTCCATAAGCGCGCCCGAGCAAATAGAGCTCCATTGGACGGTTCGGAGAATCCTTTTTTAACAGCGTGTTTAAAGCGTTCAGAGGGCGATTCATTTCGAGATGGCAGGCAGCAATTCGCAAAAGAAGAGCTTCTCTAAGTGTCTTTTGTTCTTCCGGCTGCAGAAATACGATGTCAGTATAATAAGCAAGAGCATCGTCATACGACTGCTCAGAAAACAAGTGCTCGGCCTTTAACAGCAAGCTTTCTTGTTCCAAGAGCGTTTGCTGGTTAGCTTCAGCATAAATCAACCCTCCTATTGCATAGGAGAATATAAAAAGCTGTAGAATGGAAAAACGGGGGCTTTCAAACATAACTCTCAGAGAATTTACCTTGGATAGGAAAAAGGATTATACTCCCTTCCGGTCAATTTTGGCACCCATAAATGAAAAAAATATCAAAAAAATATTGAAAATGCTGGTAAAAAACCCTGAAATGGGCTAAAAAGTGGAGAGGATAACAAATTTTGAAAAAATATGTTGCACAATATCACCAAAGATCATATTTATTTAAGCGTCAAAAATAACTCTAAAGGAGGAGTTTCAAACATGTCACTTAGCAATACTTTTAAACATATGAAAGAGCTTTTGCACCACATTACTGTAGATCTTGAAAAATCAGAGAATGGCAATAAGGCTGCATCACAGCGTGTTCGCACCGGTACTGTAAAATTAGAAAAGGTCGCTAAACAATACCGTAAAGAGTCTATCTCTTCTGAGAAGAAAAACAAAGGCCAGAAAAAACCGGCTAAATCAGCAGGCAAAGCTAAAGCAGCTTCTAAAGCTAAAGCTCCAGCACACAAAGTTAAACCAGCAGCAGCTCCAAAAGTCAAAGCAGCCGCTGTAAAGGCAAAACCTAAAGCAAAAACTGCGCACGCAAGTTCAAGAAGATAGGATCTCATTCGATCCCATTTTGAGCCCAAATGACTATTGGTTATGATAAGCAATAGCATTGAGCGCACTTTGTTTTAACAATGAGGGAGGCTATAAACGCTTCCCTTTTTTGTGCCAGCATTTAAAATTGCTTAATCGTGAACGAGCCCGAGCCATCTTAGAAACACAGAGGCACAGAGGACACAGAGAGTAAAACAGGATAGGTAAAAGGGACAAAACAGGATAGCAGGATCGCAAGCGGCAGGATGGACAGGATAAAAAAACAGGATAGGGAGGATGGGGTTGAAAGTGATGATAATGAAAGATAAAAAGGCTATTATCTTCTAATTATTTGACAACCCCTTTTTCTTTCTTTATCCTTCCCATCCTCCCTATCCTGTTTTGTCCCTTTTACCTATCTTGTTTTACTCTCTGTGCCTCTGTGTTTCTAAGATGTGCGTATAAAGAAGGCTCGGGCTCGTTCACGATCAAGCAATTTGGATACGAAAAGTGAGTTAGCCTGCGTTTGGGCACAATAGGTTTGAAACATGAAAAAAAAACATCCCCGTTTAGCTGAAATAAACATCAACTCGTTTTCTAAAGATGGCCACGGAATAGGGGCGTGGGAAAGACCAGACGGACAAATTGTTCAGGTAAAAGTTCCCTTTTCTATTCCAGGTGATCGTCTGGTTGCCGACGTCATAAAAAGGCAACGCATTTTTCAGGGATATCCGATTGAATGGTTAGAGCAATCTCCCCTGCGCATTAGTCCCAAATGCATTCATTTTAACTCCTGTGGGGGGTGTCAGTGGCAACAGATCCCTTATGAAGAGCAGCTTAAACAAAAGGAGGAATGGGTCCGCAATTGCTTAGCCTCGACACTAACAGAAAATACAGTCAGACATCCAATCATCACATGCGAACCTTCATGGAATTATCGGAATAAGATGGAGTTTTCTTTTTCAAGCGATAAAGAGGGGAATCGGTACTTAGGTCTTTTTCTCTTCTCTTCTCGCGGCAGGGTATTCAACCTGGAAGAATGCCATCTATGCAATCCCTGGATGTCCCAGGCTGTCAAAATAACTGCCGATTGGTGGAGCCAATCAGGCTTAGAAGCCTATCATCCTCGGAAAGATACAGGTTCCCTGCGTACGCTGATTTTGCGAGAAGGAATGAGGACTGGCGACCGACTTGTGATGCTGACAGTCTCAGGAAACCCCCTATACTCCTTAAAGAAGGGACAGATTGATCTCCTCGTTGCAGCTTTAAAAGAAGGGATTCAGCCCCTTCACATTGATCAGAAGCTCTCAATTTTTTTGCGCATCCAACAAACGGCTAAAGGGAAGCAGACTCAATTTTATGAGATATTGCTTGATGGCCCTGATCATTTAAGGGAAATTCTCCACCTTTCCCCGCAAGATGCGCAGAAATATTCTCTTGAATTCGGGATTAGCCCATCAGCATTTTTTCAGCCAAACACAAGACAGTCTGAACAGTTGTACTCTGCTGCGATCCGACTCATGCAAATCCCCCAAGACGCTATCATATACGACCTCTACTGTGGAACAGGGACCTTAGGGATCTGCATTGCTCGATTTGCTAAGAAGGTCATAGGGATTGAATTGAGCCCGGAATCGGTTTGTGATGCGAGAGAAAATATTAAACGGAATGCTTTATCTAATATTACTATCCATCAGGGGGATGTTGGAGTGATTTTGCAAACTCTTCTCGAAGAAAAAAAAGAGCTTCCGGATATTGTGATTGTCGACCCTCCTCGAGCTGGGCTTGAGGCCAAAGCATTAACTCAGATTCTTGCACTAAAAACCCCTATTCTCATTTATATTTCTTGCAATCCTGCGACCCAAGGAGTTAATCTAGAATCCCTAATTAAAGAGGGGTACAGTTTAAAGGCTATACAACCAGTAGACCAATTTCCTCAGACTGTTCATGTAGAAAATATTGCTCTATTGACTCGTTAACCGGTATCTAATTGAAATTCTATGGCACTACGTTTTAAACAGATTAAAAAAGATTCCTCAACCAAGGCAAGAGTTGGTCAGATTGAAACTGCTCATGGGACGATCGACACTCCAGTGTTTATGCCAGTCGGCACTCGGGCGGCAGTGAAAACGCTGACTCATCAGCAGCTTATCGATATCGATGCTCAGATTATTTTGGGCAACACTTATCATCTTATGTTAAAACCTGGAATGACTATTATAGAGAAAGCTGGCGGGCTGCATCAATTCATGGGATGGCAGCGCCCCCTCTTAACAGATTCTGGGGGGTATCAAGTATTCTCGTTATCGGAATTGAACAAGGTGACTGAAGATGGGGTATTTTTTCGTTCTCACATCGATGGATCTAAACATTTCTTAGGCCCTCTAGAAAGCATGGCTATCCAGAAAACGCTGGGTTCCGATATTGTGATGGCTTTTGACGAATGTTCCCCCTATCCATGTTCTTACGAAAATGTTGAAAAAGCACTCAACCGTACGCATCGCTGGGCAAAAATCTGTCGGGAATACGATCTACAGCAGCATCAAAGCCTTTTTGGGATTATACAGGGAGGCACTTACATGGATTTGAGACGGTCCTCGGCTGATATGATCACTCAAATCCCATTCGATGGCTTTGCTATTGGTGGATTATCTGTTGGAGAGCCTGCTCATGAAATGAATGCGATGATTGATCATGTCGAACCGCTCCTTCCGCAAGATAAGCCGAGATATCTAATGGGAGTTGGCACCCCTCGCAATATCATTGAAGCGGTTATCCGAGGGATTGATATGTTTGATTGCGTCATGCCCACTCGCAATGCACGGAATGGGACAGCGTTTACATGGAGCGGAAAAATACAAATCAAAGCAGGCCGCTACGCAGAGGACTTCTCTCCATTAGATTCCAAGCTTAACTCTTACGCTTCTCAGTTCTCCAAAGCCTATGTTCGCCATCTGATTAATGTGGATGAGATCACAGGATTAACTCTTGTCACCCTTCAAAACCTTGCTTTTTACCTTGATTTCATGCGTCAATTAAGGCAATCTATTAAAGATGATTCCCTGCTCGACTTTTACGAAAAAGTATGCGCGATTTATCCTATATAAAGTGTAACTATTCACGCCTCCCCCTTTTTCACCACTGAGCCACTGAGATCACT
>JAGVJP010000034.1 GCA_020051075.1 Parachlamydiales bacterium | reverse complement strand
TGTTAGAAAAGTTCCCCAGATCAATCCAGAAGTTACCGTTCGTAAAATTAAGCCAAGCGAATGGCCTGAGATTCAAAAGAGAGAAATAGCTCTCGGTCAATTAGGAAATGATAGCGATCCTTCTTTTGCTTCCTTTATTAAATTACGTATTAAAGAGTACCAACGCCTTTTGGAACTCCAAAAGGGGGACTGTTTTATTGCTCAACTTGATGGTCAAAGTGTTGGTCACTTGATGTTGTTTCATGGAGAAAAAATGGCTTGCTTTCAGGATGTTGTAACCTACCCAGATTTTCAAGGAAATGGAGTATGTCATGCATTGGTTTATAGTGCTTCATTGTATGCACTACAATATTATGATATTGATAAACTGATCATCATTGCAGAAAAGCAGAGCCTTGCGCAAAAAATTTACCAAAATCTTGGTTTAGAAGTCGTTGAAGAAATAACACGACTTTATAAATCCACTCCATGGCAATATCACGGAGAAAACACCATCCAAAACAAAGGCTAATAGTTTACGCTTTCATTACAAAAGATAGAGAAGGGCTGCTCAACATCGATATGAGAAATCGAGAAGACATAACTCCGTTTATAGTTACTATGTTGTGGAAAACATAAAAACCCCTACTTTAATGAAAAGCCAAAATCATTGAACTATGCAATAGAAAATCTCCTAACCAATCCTTTTGAGGAAGTCAATGACCGATCATCCATAGCGGATGATCGTTATCATTGTTATTTTCTTTTGTCTGGAGTCAACCTCTCCAACTGAAAAATTGATTGAGGACCCCTTTAACAGTTGTAGGCGGTTTGTATTCGACTGTGGATACGGTTCTGTTATCAAGTTGAAAGATCCTATGGATTGTTCCATCTCCTAGTGTCCTCCTTCCGTCAACCAATACCCCATTATTAAACGTCCCCTCCTCTGTAACATCAAGATGAGGAGAATATGGATTTTGAAGGATTTGCTTGAATCGATGAATCTTTGTTCTTGAGCCAACTCCATGGAAAGTTCCTCTCGTCTCCCATGCTAGATATCTGCCGGGTAAAAGGAGGCTCGAAGAAGAATACTCCTGGATGGTTCCATTAATGAATATGTCATTTTCGAATCGTCCACAGCGTACAGACGAGCTGGTTTCCGGTTTTCCTTGTTCTCCATATCCAGAAAAACCACTCTCTGTGAATGTTCCATTTCTCATAACCCAACCATTTAAACCAGATTCCTTTCCTTCAACCAATTTTTCATCAACAAATTTTCCTTCTTCTTTTCCACCCCATGTATGAGTTCGCATTCCCTCTCCTTGAAAAGTCCCTTCGACCCAGGTTTTCGTTTGGAAGAATGTTCTTTTTCCATGGACTAATAATCCATTTGCGAAGGTACCCTCCTTAATATCCCCATTTGAAAGTGTTTGTCTACCAGTTCCTTCAAAGGTTCCTTCAACCCAGCTTCGATCAATCCGTGTCATTTTTCCATGAACTAAAAATCCATTTGCAAAGGTTCCTTCCCTAATATTCCCATTTGAATCCGTTTGTCTACCAACCCCTTCCAAAGTTCCCTCAACCCAGCTTCCATCAGCTCTTGTCATTCTTCCTTGAGCTGATGATCCACTTGAGCTGCTTGAGCTGCTTGTCAAAACTTGTCCACTTGTTGAGCTGATCGCCAATGCTGGTCCACTTGTTGAACTGCTTGCCAACGCTGGTCCACTTGTTGAGCTGCTTGCCAATGCTGGTCCACCTGAAGTTATTCGTTTCCCTTCTCCTTGGAAGATTCCCTCTTGATCATCAAAAGGAACCAAATGTGGTAATTCGTTTGGATCATTGAAAGGTGCAGCGCTTGGCAAAGATGAACAAGCTTCACTTTGTCGATCCATCCCAGCAGTATCTTTTCCCCAATTTTCGTTTATTTCCTTTTCTTTAGCTAAGACGAGGTTGGCGACCAAACGCTCCTCAATAACTGCTAATAATTGGGATACTTCAGTGTTCTGATGAGTTTCTGTGTCTAAGATTAATGAGGTAAGGATCTTGTTCTCGACAAGGGCTTGAGCCAGTGCTTTTAAAGATTCGAGTGTTATCTGATTGTTACTGAGGTCTAAAATCGTTAAAGTTGAGTTATTTCTGAGAGCTTCGGCAATGGCGTTTATTCCCGGTTCCTGAATCTTATTTCCCTTCAAAGATAAAGTTGTTATGGTTGTGTTATTGTTCAAAACGAAGGCTATTGCTTTAGCTCCTTCGTCGCCAAGGCTTAAGTGACTCCAGTCTACTTCGGTGGTAATGGGGAGAATTCGATCGAGGTAGTGTTGCAGTCTTTTCTCTTTCGCTAGTTTTGTCTCAGGTTCTCTCTGTATTCTGAGTTCTTCTTGCTTTATGATGATTTCTAGTTTTCCAGCTTTTGCTAGTCTGGTGTTCTTGATTGCCACTTCCAGGTTAGCATTGTGGCTTCCTTCTGATGATTTAGTTCTGTAAGATCTAGGAAATTCAATTAAATCACACATGTAATCTTTTACATGGTGTTTAAAGACGGTTTCGTACAGAGAACCTTTGGAATAACGCCGCCACAATGGTCCGATTTCTTTCTCTAAATGACAGCCTGCGGGGTATGGGTGCATTGAACCAATGAACTTTATGCTTTGATGTCCAAACTTCATATTGGGGAGTTTCTCCCCTAATACCATAAGAGCAGTCCATAGGTAGCACTCGATCTCTCTAACGCCATTGATCCAATTATTGTTCACTTCTATATCCTTGTGTGTTTTTGGACATGTTTTTTTTAGGTTAATCAACTCACAGGCTAAATACATGAAGTATTTGACACGTTCTTCTTCACCTTTTAGTCGTTCAAAACGTTTGATTAGTACACCATCATCACCATCATTCCAATCTATAGTGGGCAACGGGCTTAAGTCACTCGAACTGGATGTTCTAGAGGATCCTGTATAAGGAGCTTCTGAATAAGGAGCTTCTGAGACCGAAGGCATTGTCGAGCTTGAGGAACTTGAAGAGCTTGAAGAGCTTGAGGAAATTGGAGGAGTTTTGGCGGACATCCGTACCATGTTTTGAATAGCCATTAACCTTTCGTTGATCGTGGCCAATGTGCTGCTTTCTTCAGCGCCCTCTGCATTGCCAGATAAGGTCAATACGTTTAGATTTGCATTATCAAAAAGAGCGGTTGCTAAAGATCGAATTCCCTCAAGGGTAATTTGATTTTTATCCAAAAATAAATTCTGCAAACTGACGTTATTGGTAAGAGTTCTAGCAAATGCAATGGCTCCTTCATCTCCGATCTGATTGTCTTTTAAACTTAGATCGGTCAAAAAAAAGTTGTCTATGATTGACCTTGCAAGTTCCACCGCACCTTCGATCCCGATTTGACATCCATCTAAATACAAGACTTTTAGTTGTCTATTCATAGGAAGAGAGGCTCCCAGTGCACGAACACCCTCGTTACCAATCGGATTCCTACTTAAGTTCAAATGTTTTAAGGAATAGAGTTGGTTTAAGGTAGTGGATGTGCTAAGCAGCTCCGCAATTGCTCGTGTGCCTTCGACGCTAATGAGATTTCCACTAATGTTTAAATGGATCAGTCCTGAGCAATATGGTGCGCGAATCGCGGCAGCAAGCGCTTGGACACCTTCGTTTCCAATCCGGTTGTCGCTCACGTCCAATTGAAGCAGATGATGATGTCTCCAGAAAAGCTGGGCGATTGTTTCGGCCCCCTTATCATCAATCCGATTCCTACTTACATTTAACACTCTCAGATAAGATTTTATACTAGCATAGCGGGACATCGAAGGCAAAAGGAAGTCTAGTCTAGTAAATCTATTTCCTTCCAAATTTATCGATCTCAGGTGAGAATGGGAATTATATTCAAATGCTCGGGATAATTGAGATGGTATAAAATATTCTGGGCGTTGTACGCCCTCCTCGTCAAGGTCTAGATTCGATACATCAAAATCTGTTCGTGTACTAACACGAAGACCGAGTATGCGAGAGGACAACTCCGAAAAATTCATATGTCACCACGCCTGTTAAAACTTAGGAAGGATTTCAAAAAGACAAAATAACATTTCAAAATATGCACGTCAATGGCTTTTTCCCAAGAGATTTAAATCGCTATTTCATATCGATTTAAGTTTATTTTTCCATTTCTTATTGCTTGTAGTGAAGGTCCTTTTCTGGCAGGGCTGTTTCACAAGATTTTCCTTGACAAGTTGTTTTCTCTATAAAATCACTCTCCCTTGTGTTCTCTTGCCTCTGGATTTCCAATAATTTTGAAACACAGAGGCACAGACTCGAATTTAGCATTTTATCACATAAAAAAAGGTAGATCAGCATCTTAAATCTTCCAAACTACGAAATAAGGGAGATTAGAATGGCTGAACCTACCAAATTCAATGATAACAATTTTAGCCACCTTAACCTCAAAACAACGTCCTTCTTTTGTGGTTATTTTTCACGTGCTTGTTCCAGTTCTTCAGAACCAATGATAGAAGAGCTTGGTTATTGAGCTGGGTAGGGAGATGAACTTAATTTTCGATAATTTTTCTTGCTACATGATCTACGATGTCTTCACGCATGTTGTTCAACGCAACAAGCCATACGCGATCTTAACCAAGATCAATTTTCTAGAAAACTGAGATTTCTCAGGAATTGATACCTGCGAAAATGAACTCTGAAGTAACCATACACCATAAGATTTTCAAATCGATCGAAATATCGTGCTATTACTTAAGTATCTAATAATCAGATCATTGAGACGGGAAAGCTGATAATATGAATAAAAACCACGAAAATTTGACAATTAATTACTCACATGGTATTCATGATGTCAAATTGTCTTTTTGATTGAATTTGGAATCAACAAATCCGGAGCAACGATGCAAAAAACTACTGTGCTAATTTTTTGTTTGTTCTTTTCAAACTGCTTGGCTGAGGGCGATTGGAGGGATTTATGGCAAAAAGGGATGAATCATTTACATAACGCACAGTTTCAAGAAGCCTCTCAAGAATTTGATCAAGCAGTGGCACTCATGTCGGAAGAGGAATTAGATCTCCACCCTTATGTTTTAACTTATCGATCTGGTGCTGATTATCAGCTTGGTAATTATTCAAGAGTGATCCAAGACACTGAAGTTGCGTTAAAATCGAGACATCTTACAGATTATGAACGTTTAGCATGTGGCTCAAGGAGAAGCGGTGCTTTCACCCTTCTAGGCGATGAAGACGCTGGGGTTGAAGAATATAAAAAATTCATCATTGGTTGCCCCCTTTTTCCTAAAAAGGAATATTCTAAAGACAAAATCACTATTAGGAACATGCCTGATTCTGAATGTTACAAAGAAGCCGAAAGAAGTTATCTTAGAGAAAATTACTGTGAAAAAGACGAAGACATCCACGAATATCACAATATGTGGATTGTCGATATTACAAAACAAAAACACCCTTATCCTGCTTCTCAACCCTAAAAACCTCTATTAGGTGTTTTTATCGAAAGTTGATCCCTCGTACATGGTCTCTTTTGAGCTATTTAACTTTGGGATGGAGGGTGGGATGTCTTAGACACACATTCTCTTTGCTTTGACCATCAAATCTATAGATTTTGTTTGTGATCGATCTCTTTGCACCATCAATAACAGTCGCTTTATGTTCAATCTCAGTATGTTCAATCTCAGTTTTCAGAATATCTTTTTTGATGATGTCTTTTAAAATCACCACCTCTTTGATCCGTTCGATTAAGTCGATATTCTCTTTGTTCATTTCTTCAAGACGATTCACATTTTTTAACTCTACCCCATCCAGGCAAAAAAGCTTGCACTCGACAACCTTATACATGGTATTAAAGAACTGAGGATCCAAATGATGACCATCAACCAAAGAAACAATGGACTCATGCTCATCTCTCTTTGCAGCTTTCAAAGAATCGGTTTTTTTGTCTTCAGCCTTATTTTTTTCGTCGGTTTTTTGCGCTATTCCGACTTGAAAGCCGATTTCTTTGATAACCCCTCTAGACAAGATCGCTGCCAATTGGTTTCTTCTTTCAGGAGTGACTGGGACCAGATTTCCCTCCGCGTCTAATTCACAGAGCTCCTTGTTTCCCAACCATTCTTTGATATCATCTTCAATACACTTCGTCAGATCCTTTTCCGGATGAGTCTGCCGACTAGCATCGATGGCTAACGTTAATTCTTGAACACTTTCTCTATCATCACGGAGAAGAACACCCCTATCGTTGCGGACGTTATCGAAAACTACAGTCTGTAATCGCTGAGTAATCGCTCTACTAACCGTTTCTGAATCGACCCGTTTGTCAGCATCAAACACGTTTAATTTCCTAGCATTTTCTGCCCTCGTTCTCATCCCTTCTGCAACCGCTGCCGTATCTTTGCGTATCACATCTGTATCTTTCGCAATTGCCACAGATTTTTTTTGAACCGCTCCCTGTATTAGGTCTTTGTTCCCCTTGTCTTCGGTTAAATCTCTCTTGTCTTGACTTATTGTTTTTTTGTCTTGGTCTATAGCAATTATGTTTTGCCCAATTTTAGCGTCGATAGTCGCTATTGTGTCATTTCTAAGACTTATATCGGAATCTTCGATTTCAATAGCCATCCCCCCTCCAACAACTACTTTCTCAGATCCTTCACAGAGGTTAATCTCCGATTTCTGATCTACTTGATCTCTATTAATAATTAATTTATTTTCTATCTCTTCTTCTTTTTTAGTAAGAATTTGCTCAACATTAACAATATCCTTTTCTTTATGAACGGTCTCTTTTTCGATATCCATTTTCTCTTCTTCAACATCTACTTTTTCTTCATGGATATTATTCAACTCTTCTTCTTCTAATATCTCATTCAATAAATCCTCATCATCTAAATCAAAATCTCTCGTATCCGTTCACGGGGTAGGGAGGCTAGCCATGTTTGGTCGCAAGACGGCCAACATGGCTAGGTTCCCTACCTCGTGAATAAAAAAAAAGCAAACCCA
>JAGVJP010000084.1 GCA_020051075.1 Parachlamydiales bacterium | reverse complement strand
TTTAGGCGATAGCACCAGACGTGGATAAGCTTGAGAGAAAAGTAGGAGATACTGAACGCTGCGCGAAGCGGTAGAAAAATTCAAAAGACACGAATGTCTGAAAAATTGATCTAGAATAAAGCGAAAGAGGACTTTCGCACTCCAAACGCTTCGCGCTGAAAAAAATGGGTAGTGGTAAGGGCAACGCCCTGGGTATGCTCAGAATGAATATCGCAGCCTCGTAGGGCTGCAAGACGGCAAAGGTCTTAACCTGATGCGTATGGGATATGCGAGATGGAGAAAAGAACAACAAGTAAATTAGAAGACAATCATCCACTCTATTTTAATTATTTCACCATCCTATTTTCTTATCCTTTATATCCTGCCGCGAAGCGATCCTGCCTATCCTGTTTTGTCCCTTTTGCCATCCTGCCTATCCTGTTCTCCGTGCCCTCTGTGCCTCTGTGTTTCAAAAAATCGTGAAATGGCTGCTCAATGCCTTGCAAAATTTTCAGTCCATGGCCAAATCCAACCCCAGTTGGCTCCTCGGAAATATGTCCCCACGACGATCAAAATTCCCTGCCATGTCATAAACAGTGTATACAGGAAAATCGCAAGATAGCGGCTGCGATGGAACCAGACGCCTTCTCCATGAGGGTTTCGATCAAGGTAAGGGATGCTCATCAATCCGAGGATGATGAAGAGCGGAATTGCAACGCCACCCCAAAAGGCATTATAGGCAACCATTTCCTGGAGGCCGAGGAAGTACCACGGCGCCTTTGAGGGATTAGGAGGTTTGGCAGGATTAGCTGGTTCTTCAAGAGGAGCATCAATAAATGACAGCAATAACACGACCGCTGTCGTTGCCAGAAAGACGAGGAGTTCTGCTCTCAGGAGATGAGGCCAGGTGAAGACAAAATTGTAGGGGCCTTTGTCTACAGTGGGGCATGTCCCTCTGACAAGCTCCATGAGACCATACGTTCTCTTGACTCCTGGTGCAAACGATTCCTTCGTATCAGAACGCTGCACAACGCGATAGGGATCAGGTCTGAACTTATCTGGAGGTCTCGACAAGCCACCATCTTTTCGTATCCGCCAGAAGTGGACTCCGATCAATGTACCAGTGATGAGAGGGAGCAAGGCGACATGGAGGACGTAAAAACGGATGAGGGCATCTTGTCCGACTGAAGTTGAAGCGAGAAGCATCACACGGTTGACATTGTATTCAAAACCTGGGAGGTTGGGGACATATCCAGCGATATTTGACCCGACAGTGATCGCCCAGAAGGCAAGCTGATCCCAAGGGAGAAGGTAGCCTGTGAAAGAGAGAAGCAGCGTCAGCACCATCAATGTCACGCCTATCACCCAGTTAAAACGGCGAGGTCCTTTATACGAACCGGTATAAAACACCCTTGACATATGGAGGAAGACAAAGAGAACCATCAGATGAGCGCTCCAGCGGTGCATATTTCGATACATCATGGCAAAAGGTGTGGTGTCTTGCCAATCTTTCATGATATCGTAGGCACGATCTTCAGCAGGGATATAATAGAACATCAAGATCACGCCGGTGAAAGTCAACAAGAGAAATAGGCTTGTTGAAATTGTCCCTAAGCCAAGCGTATAGAATGGATCTAGCGAATGCTTATGACATTTGACCGGGTGGAAATGGAGGAAGAAGTTTTTGAAGATGACTTCAGAACGGTCGACATCGTTATTGGGATAGTTATGCCGAAAGATTGAACGGATAAACAAAGAGGGAAGGTTTGCTAGATATTCCCCCCACGACTCCCTTTTCTTGCCTTGAAACACAGCCATAAATTATTCACCCTTCCTAAATAAACAAACGGAAAATTTGCTTAAGCCCACGAGCTGTCCAAAATCCCGGCATATCTCGGGACATAGAGACAATGAACCACTCAGGCACAAAATAGAATTTATAGAATTAAGCACTAAGAAACCACTATTTTTTTTAATGAATGTATTGGTGCTGCCATGAAATGTCAAATTGCCAAGTCCGACCTCAAGATGTCCGAAAAATTTGAGTTACAAACGACCAAGCCTAGTCAATATAGCAATAAAATCAATCGAAAGGAGTTCTTGGAGGTAAATTAACGTTCCTTTTCCATCAATAGATAAATATTTATTCCAACTGTGTGCGTGGGCATCAAAAAATAAATCAATTTCAGATTTCTTGGCTTCAAGATCATCACCCCTATTGCAAATTTTTGTGATTGGTTCATAGAAATTTGACGACCAGGCAGTGAGAATTTTATATTTGACCCGCTTAACAACTCCTTCTATTAACATTTTCCAATTCAATGAATCTTGCTCTGGGGATAACAACAATTGCTTCGCTGTCTCTGCTAATTTCAAATCAAAATCAAAAAGATGGGAAAAATCAAGAACCTTATTCGGAGCCAGATGAATAGAACATAGCATCCTACTATAAGAATCAGAAAAATGATCCTGTTCAACAACATGTACCCACTCATGAAATAATGAAAAGAAAATCTTCGTTTTGTTTGCGAGATGACGTTCTATACTTGCCTGAAATAAGTGTCTTCGGGTTGTAAGATCCTCAATAATTGATCTCTGCAATCTCAAAGCAAGTAGAAAATCATCATTTGTTCCATGGAAGTCTCCACGAAATCTCCTTATCATCTCTTTTTCCTTACAGAGAAACATTTGAGATGATCCAGGTTGCCCTTGCCTTCCAGCACGTCCTACAGCTTGATAGTAAATCCGATCAGAGTCTGGAAAGAAAGTCAACAAGACATGGAGGCCACCATTCTCAATACTTTTTGCCGATAGGATAATATCAGTTCCTCTTCCAGCAGTATTTGTCGCAACTGTTACACTCCCAGGTAATCCCGCCCTATAAATGATCGTTTCTTCAGATTCTTCTTGAACCTCATTTAGTAGAGTGTGAGGGATATTTGCTGAATCTAAACGAGAGGAAGCATGCTTTGAATCTAGAATAGTCTCACAAAGAAGAAGAACCGGTCGTTGCCGGCGTACCATTTCTGTTATTACCTGTAAGATTCCATCATATTGGCCTTGTTGTGTATCGAAAATAACCGCCGGAAGATCCCTCCTTTTCAAAGGTTTATGAGGAGGCACATCAAATGACCCTATTCCATAAATTCCTTTTGTTTGATAGTCTTCTGCTGTCCCTGTCAAAGCAGTAACCGTGTGGTAAAAGTGATAAAAAACAGCGTGTGAAAGAGAAATTGGATTCAGAGTTTCTTTTTCGACAACAATGTCGTGTATTAATTCAATAAACTCATGTATCCCATCAGTCCAACGACTATTCTCCGAAATACGCCCTGTCTCTAGATCAACAATTTGAATTGCCCGTCTTGACGTCCCTTGAAAATCTATCGTTGTCCTTACAACATAGTCGATATCCTCCTTTCGTAAATAAAGCGCAATGATTGCTGACTCAATTTTTTTTCTGATTTCTTCATCAGATATCGACTGTACCCTCCTTTCGTTTCCAATTGCTCTTAAACAATCTTTGATCGAATCGATGTGGACCTGTGAGACTGTTCTCATATTCTCAAGAGTGAAATGATGTCTAACATAGTTCAAAATTGGTGAATAGATCCAATCATAGGTCAATTCAGCTGGCAGAGATAATCGAGCGCTATTTTGAGAGGTATCTACTAAGAGATTATCTGACTCATCTACGCAAACACAGTCAAAGTTTCGCTTTATGTAAGGATGGGTTAAACGTGCAGCAAAGAGTTGTGAGTCATATAAAAGATCTTCCATGAATGCAAATTCAAAATCGAAGGCCGGTCCGTAAAGGATTTGTGCTTTGAAGTGATCTTTTTTTTTGATATCATAACAGATATGGCTTGTGATAATATCACATTTTTGAAAGAAGTCGGCAAACTTTAGCTGATCTCTAATAGCCAGTGATCGAGCGGAAGTAATAATATCTAAACAACGGCACTCCATCGACATGACAAACGCCCATAGTGCAATAATAATAGATTTTCCCTCACCAGTCTTTACTTGGACTTGCCAACTTTTATTTTCAATAAAAACGCCAAGTAGAGCGAGAATCTGTGTTGTATAGGGATATATTCCGAAGTAAGATTTGATTGCAAGACGCCCTACTGCAATCAATTTGAACCGATCTAAAGGTTCTAATGTACAATCTCTAGCACGACTGCGAATCGTATGAGCAATGTAAATAAGTTCTGAAAAGTCTAAAGAACAATATTCACCACAAAGATTATCTACTAAACGATACTGATCACTTATAAGTTCGAGATGAGCATCAGTCAATTGTCGTTGGACTGTTGCGTCATTTCTAAATCTTTCCAACGTAGCTCTAATACTATCCTCGGGAGTGTATTTTGATTGACTTACACTTTCTGTTTGGTTAAAACAGGATTGAATTTGATCCCACGAATATGACGCTGCAGCCCATGCGCGCAATGAAAGGTGAAAAGTTTTCTTAAATGGACTGACAAGTAAAATCAAATTCACAGAATTGATAAATTCCTCCAAATGGGTTCCATTTTTATTTAAGAATGATTGACAAAGACGGAATAAGATTTCATCTCCAATCAGGGTTTTGACTTTCAAAACTACCGCAAGACTATTTTGGATAAGATTTTCAGTGTAAGCAAAGGTAACTGAGTTCATGTCAGGTCCAACCGTGCATAGGATAATTTTCCCCAAAAGTAATTTTTCACAATCATTAAACCAAAAATCTTCACTTGAATCTAACTTATCAAACATGACTTGCACGATTCGCGAAATTAAATCTTTTCTCTCCGTAGTTAAACTAACATACTCATTTACCAGAAGAACAAATTTACAATAGACTTGACAGCGTTTTAAATTTTCATATACCACCTCAATTGGCGAACTACTACCACTACCACTACTACTACTTGACGAGCTTGTAAGAATCATCTGTTGCTGAATTTGAGATGGTCGAATGACATCGTTATAAAAAGTATTAATCAGATGAAGGATTTTTTCTTTGGGATGGTATTTTTTTTTATTCGAATCCACTGTCAAAAGAAATTTCTCAAAAAACCCTACATCAAGAACCGCTAAAATCTGTTTTAGCCGATCTGGTGTAAGTGGTATTCTATCTTTTAATAAATGAATGAAAAACCGATCTCGTGATTGACTTGGAGAGCTCTTACCAATAATGTCAAGTACCTTAGAAGCTATTTGAGCAATCTCTACGGATTGAATCTCAAAGAGATTTGAAACGATTAGTCCCTGTAACGAAACTTCGACCGTTGATAATATTTTTTTTTCATAAGATGTTAAAAAACTCTGAACTTCAGAACTGCTTATGTTCATCTCACCCTCCCATGGATTTCTCGTTGAGCGCACACTTTTTCAGCTAAATAGCTACCAGTTCTCAAAGCAATATCCAAGGGGGTGATGCTAGGTCCTCTGAGTTGATTGTATTTTTGTACGATATCACGAATGTCTTTCTTACAAGTCATATCATTAGGCCGCAAACCACTGAATGAGGTAGAAATCTCGCTATCTGCTCCACAGACCATCAGTAACTCAACAATAGAATTATTTTCCTGTTCAACTGCACGAAATAGTGGTGTCTGACCCTGTACATCTTGTAAATTAAGATCTGCACCAGCTTCTAATAACAAAGCAACATGAGCCAAATTACCTGCACTTACAGCATGGTGAAGGAGTGTTTCCCCTTTTAGATTACGACCATCCACATCATAATCAACAAAATTAAGCATCATCCGGAATTGTGTGACAGACTTATTTCCAGCGGCAATCTCCAATGGTGTGTCTCCAAATCTTGTTTTCTCAAAACAATCGCTCCCTCTTGTCAGAAAAAATTCTGTGGACTGCAAAGCACCAAATTTACAAGCCAGATGTAATCCAGAATATTCAGACTCATTTATTCTCCCGTCAATGGGAATGCCTAATCCATATAACAACTTGAGAGGTTCAATATAATCTCTCTGTATAGCAAGCCCTATTGCAGGAATAATTTGTCTTAAATCTGTTGAAAGTAAATATTTCTTAAACAAGATAAGGAGACGTTCCGTATTAACCGGTGTGTTAATCAACGTTGACGCCAAAATCTTCAACTCGGAAGTAGACTCTAAGGGATTAGCCCGATTTTTGAGAAGCCACTTGACAGCATCAACAGTACCTTCTCTTACCGCATGATCAAGTGGTGTCAAATGATGACTTTTTGAGTGGATCGAAACCCCCAATTCCTTCAATAAAACTAACGATTCATTCGTTTCAGCTGTTGCAGCATAGTGGATTGGCTGCCTACCTTTAGTATCTTTTGTGGTCAATGACATCCCCTTTTCTGCTAAAAATCGAAGGATGGGCTTCAATCCTGATTTTGCAGCTAGATGAACAAGAGGAATCGGCTTTCTCTCATCAGTCTTCGCTCCTTGAAACAAAAGAAAAAGAGCCATCATTTCATTTTTCATCATCAAAGAAGTTGTTAAAGCCGTTTGTCTCTCCTCCTTTCGAGTTGACAAATTAATGTCAGCACCTCGTTGAATGAGTAGTCTGGCTACAGTATAATTTCCTTTACTACATGCGAGGATTAAAGGAGTTATTCCAGAAAAATCTCTATGATTGAGATTGGCACCATTATCTACTAAGCAAATAATCGCTTCTATATTGTTAGCTATGATGGCTGCAAATAAGGGGGTACGTCCAGATCGATTGATCGGATCTAAGAGATGAGTATTTCTCACCATCCTTATCGGTTGTGAACTTGACGCAGATCCAGTTTCATTAGGAGATTCAATTCGAATCAACCGATCGACTAGATTTGACAAATAGCGAAATTTAGTCTCCTGAACAGCAAGATGTAAGGGAGTATCCTGATGAACATTCTTCTCACCTAACATCAGAGGCAAGTCTTGATACGAACCTATCTGAATTGGGTCATAGCCAGCCTTGACCATAAGGTGTGCATAAGAATTGCCTAAGGAATCCTTTAATTTGAAAGAAAACTTCTCTCGATTAGATATCCTCGCAATCATACCCTCCAGCTGAGGACAATCTGCACAGAAATGTAACAAAATATGGAGAAGCGTTCCTTCATAGTTTTTTCCTTCCACGGTGATAGAAAAATAGGTATTGATGAACCACTCATCTAAATGAGAAGATATCTCAGTAAGATCCTGTTCGCGAATCGCTAATCTTAAGTCAAACATAAAACGATCATATTTATCCTCATCTCCTTCTACCCCAATAACTGCTCGGCATGCAAAAAATTTTTCCGCAAGGTTTCTAGCTGTCACACCATTCTGATTAGGCTGTTCAAGAGAGAATTGATGGTTGATCAAAAGTCTCATGCATGAAATATGACTCCGCCGAATGGCGATGTGTAAAGCATTTTCTCCTTTTATAGTATCTAGCTGAGGATTTTGGATTTTTGAAAGAATAAGTTTGATCATCTCAATATTGCCGTGATAAGCAGCATAGAGCAACGGACTCCAACCAGCACGATTCTTCACTTCCAAAGATGCTCCAGCGTGTAATAAAGCAAGAAAAGCTCGTAAATTCCCATCCTTAGCAGCTAGCAAAATGGCTGAATTTCCTCGCGAATCTCGTTGATTTATCCCTCCTTTTAACAATAAACTCTTAAGTTGTCGTTTATTTTCAGCTGCCGCATAAATCACCTCAGCAGAAATGGGAAGAGACTTAGCTAATAAAAATTTCATTGCAGCTCGGTTTTCAAAGCGGACAGCATAGTAGAGCGAACATCTCCCCAGACCATCAACAAGAGAAAAATCAGCACCCTTCTTCGATAAATACTCCAATACTTCCCTGGAACCTTCTTTGGCGACAAGATGGGTTCCTCTGGCTCCTTCTCTATCTAATGGGATATGCATCGCCTCCGAATCGTTCAAAAGCCTTATCAAGAGCTCTATTCCCATAAGATCTCCGCTCTCAAAAATACTATAGAAGAGATGACGTTCATTAAAATGATTATCAAAAGGGATTCCTTTCTTTCTCATTTTAGTTAAGAGAAAATTTAAAACACGCCAACTTCGGTTTTCTGCAGCGATATATGGCAAAGTTTTCCCTCCCTCCTGATCTAAACGGTATAAATAATCATCTTTTCCGATAAACCGTTCTCTAAATAGAAAGAGCGCATCGGATTTGGCCAGATAATGTTCAATTTTCCATCCACGAGGCCCTTGGATGTCATCGAGATACCGTTGATCTAAGTCTAAAACGATTGAGACCCCCATGTGATTGCCTACGTCGAGAGAATCTATCACTAATTTGTGAATTTGATGTTCGGACAAATTTTGATTTTTTATCCACCGATTGATCTCATCATTTTGACCTGCATACCCTCCCTTCAACAGAGAAGAAATCAGTTGAAACGGTTCATCAACAGCACCTTTTCTGAGAAGATTCATGAAGTCCTCATAAAAACCTCCTTTTGCAGTGAGTTCTAAAGGACTTTCTTCTAAACGATTTTTAACGTTCAAAAGAGCTGGATCAGTCATACGGTCTAACAAATATCTAAACACTGGGATATTAGCGTACCTCAAAGACATAAGAATTGGGGTATCTCCAAGGCTATTCTGATTAGTCTGATAACTTTGATGTCTTGATAACAAGGTATTTATTTCAAGCGAGCTACTCTTTATCGCAATCTCAAGCGTCATTCTTGTTAAGGCTGATAAAGGGAAAAGATGCTCACAGAGCGGATAATCATCATTCCTTACAGCGATATCTAAAGCAGTTAACCCATTTTTAGCAACAATTGTTGGATTTGCACCACAATTCAGCAAAGCTTTGACCAGAGTAAGATTTTTAGACTCACAAGCAAGCATCAATGGAGTGATCCCCTCATTAGTCGTCAAATTAACAGTAGTTTCAGTAATATAAGGTTGCTTTAGCAGAGCTAGGACGATTTTTTCATTTCCGTAATGCAGTGCTGTGTGGAGAGAGCTATACCCATCCTTGGTGCGTGTGAAGATTACAGCCCCCCTTGCAAGAAGAAACAGCACAGCCTCCAGTTGCTCGTGTTGAATAGCCACCGTTAGAGGGGTTGCCCCTTGCAGGCTCTTAGATTCTCTCGTTAACCTTTCAGCCTCATATAAAATTGTTAGATGCGGCATTCGACCATACATCGCTGCATAATGAATCGGGAGATATCCTTGATGATCGGATTGTGAAAGAGAAATTCGACGTTTCAATAGCTCTTTTAAGAAAAAAACATGATCAAATTTTAAGACTCTATGAAGCAAATTCCGGCCTTGATAGTCGTTCAACTGTTGCAATGAATAGTCATTAATTTCTCTAAGAAACCCCTCTTGGTCGTTCTTTGCAACAAAAGATAAAATTCTCTGTATCTTGAGAACATTAGAAATGGGGTCTGGCGAGACCAAAGAAGAGGATGAGGAAGAAGAAGATGATGAGGAAGAAGAAGATGATGATAATGACGTATCCGTAGGAGGAACAGAACCAACTAGGAAGTGATGCAACCCTTCTTTATCCTCCAAAATTCCTAGAGGAAGATCGTCAAAAGCCAATTTAAACACTGCCCCTTTCGGACAAACCGCTCCGTCAGTATCTAAAGGAATCCATTCACCATGAGATGTATGAGCTAACAGCTCCTTGACATGTTCTAAAATATAAGGTCCATTTGATGAACTGAGAATAGGATGCTGTTCCATATGAAGGCCGCAGCCTCCAACAATCTTCCTTCCTCCCCCATGGTCTTCTAGAGTTTGGTTCGATGGTAATAGAACAATGAGCTCCTCTCCTTTTAATGACACCTCTGAACGTGCTATAAGGCCATTCCAGAACTTATTATAATCAATAATTTTTGATAAGTAGTTGGGAAAATCATCTAATAAATCAGGGATCGATAAATAGCTATCAACATCACGCCGCACTCTCATCGAAACCGATTCGATCAAATCTAACGAATCAAAGGGAAATCGGCTGGAAATTAACCTCAGGTATTTTGCCTTATCACTTTCCAAGTAATGCTGATAAATAAATTCTGTTCTATTATAAAGATTTTCCCAGACAAGATTCACCCAAGATTCTTTAATGGAAGCCTTAAGCTCATTGCGGCGAGACAAATCTCCCGTACTGTAATACTCTTTTAATCTATCCCTCTCTTTCCCAATGATACTTACCAATACCTCAGAAGAACGATAAGTAAGGGTGAACTCTTTTTGAGCAAGAAGAGGAAGGGATGGAAATAGCGAAGGGGATCCAGCAGGTTGAGGATGACACCTTGGTAAGATAGGAAACCTTCGATGTTTTTTTAGCGTCATGAAATAGTGCGAAAAGAAATTGATGAGGCCTAGCATCGCAAAGTATTTTCGACAAAAAGGCATCTTCGTCATGTGGTCATGGATACGTTCTTTCATCACATCATAAACAATCTCCAACTTCTGGTATTCAAGCGGATACATCCCAGTCAGTTGATGATATTCATCAAGGCGTGCTTTGTATTCAGGGTCAGGTTCAATTGTATAGAAGACATCAAAGTCAGGATGTAGAACGAACAACTCTTTTGTTTTTTCAATCTTTTGCTGTTTGGCAATGATTCGGAAGGAATTAGTAAATTTCGTGTAATCTGAAAAGTCATATTGAGGAGGAGTGCGAGTCATCCTTGAAAAGGCAGACGTCGCCGTCGCCATGGCTCGTTCAACGCGAGTATCTCCCTCTCCAGATAAATTCAAGAGCGTTCTAGCAGAAAAATAGCGTTGATCTCTTCCTGAGAGATGAATTCCAGCATAATCGTGAAAGTCGATCATCTGATCAAAAATCCCCCGTTTAGCGACAATTGGATAGGGATTTTGTTGCCACTGTTGCACAAATTCTTCCTTGAAAACCGCTCCATTCAAGTACCCCTTCATGAAATAATCGAGCATACTGATGACCTGCCCGACAAGAGTATTTTGATAAGCAGGATGAATGACAGGATACAGGTTGGTATCTTGGTTAAAGTGAAGGCTAAAAAATGGAATGGTGTCATGCACATAGATTCCCACCGCTAGCTCCTGAAGAAGCTGATGCAGCTCCTGCGTCGTACAAGGAATAATCTCCCCATTCATTTCAGGAATAAAAAACTGATGTTCAGCCTCAAAAAGCCATTCTGGATTGTTGAAAAGCCCCTCAAGAAACTCTACACTACATCCTACACCCCCAATCTCTCCCTGTGTACTTCCCTGTTCTGGTGCTGGGTGATCTGGATTCGACGAGTTATACGATTTTGTTAGCCCTGTTTGCTGAAGTGTTTGGTGAAAAGGTTTTATGATTAATGCGGCTTTTAATTTGAAAGGTCTCGCTCTCCCACCTCTAATTGCTTCATAGTTAGCATCATAAGTCTCCCTGGTACTAATTTTCACCTTGCTACTAAATCCAGGGTTTCTCACATCAATGTGATACCCTCCTTCATTTTCAGCAACCAAATCACCATGTTCATTTCTCACCCTTGTAAAATCCACATTAAATGTAGATTCACTTCTGTCTGATGGATGTTGAAAAGTTAGGCCTCTCCCAATAAAGTTGTTTTGCTGCCCACGATGACTTGCTTCTGCGAAATGGATAGCGAGAATATTCCCTCCCTGCCTTAATAAATTCCGAATGGTCTGATGATCCTCGGGAGAATATGACCCAGCAAATTGCCCATCCATGTGAATTTCTATGCGAGTTCCCTCTCTTGGGTTATTGGCCTGGTAGTCATTAGTATAAAACCAAGCGCACATTTGCTCTTGAGTTTTTCCACGGGCAAGTCTCGTTAAACCACTTAGATCAAATTGTGATCGCGGAAGAACATCCCTCCACCCCCCAGCCAATATGTGAGGCCATATAGTCAAACTTCCATCCTCATTCGGAGTGAATCTCCATTCGCAATAATCTGGAGCAGTTAACAACCTGTTATGTATCGTCACACAGTTGTCATCAAGATTAAGAGCATTTCTAATTCTTGAAACATATGTGATTAGACCACTAGAATGCTGAATCGTCACAATAGCTCTCGATCCGGGGGTCGACCAAACCTGAAAAGTATCCCCATGCTGATCTAGGAAAGGTTTCGTCAGAGGAAATATAGAAGCTTTTAATCGCTCAATTCGTTTTTTGGAATCAGCCAATTTTCCGTTTTCTCCAATATCCTGACAAATTTCTTGATGGGATCTTGAATGGTACAAACTGTCTAGCGTATCGTGAATCATAATAGAATCCTTGTGTTTACGTGATTCATTTTCGCATCGAACAGTGACTGTTTTTTTAGGGGATTATAAGCTGGATTAAAAAAGCCTCCCCCTAAAATTTGCCATCCATTAAAAGAGCGAAAGTGTTGCGGACCAAATATTCCGACTCTAGGATGTCCTCTAAACATCTTTTCCAAGGGTATGTCATAGAATTCATCATGATCGGAGCTAAAAGCATACTCCTCTGTGATTTGAGACAATTCTTCAAAACCTCTTGGGTTGCCAAAGATATATAAGTCTCGACTTCCATCATCAGGCGCTTCAAAAGAGAAAATAGGTTGTTCAAAAGTACTCTCTATTTTTCGTAAATGAAGCCAACTAGTTGAAGGTTCCATCCTATCATCTGGCGTCTCTTTTTGTTCTGTTAGACGGTTATTCCATCTGTTCTGAAAATCAGCCCATTTATCTACCGATACCGCAAAGTGATGCATCCAATAAGAAAAGAGAAGCAATCCTGCGCTATTCGCGCGAAGCTTTACATCTACTCCAAAATAGCCGGGTGTTTGATCCTCAAACTGACGAGCATTTTCAACCAATTCTAAATCAATACTGGAACGCAAAAAAATACGCTCTTCAGGCTCGAGTCTGATACATTCTAACGCTTTAAAAACATGATCTTTGGAA
>JAGVJP010000072.1 GCA_020051075.1 Parachlamydiales bacterium | reverse complement strand
CTGCTGCTAGTGTCCCTCCTGGAATCTCTCCTGCTGGGGGAATCTCTGCTGCTGGTGTGCCGGCTGGTAGCGTCTCTGCTGCTGGTGTCCCGGCTGGTGGCGTCTCTGCTGCTGGTGTCCCGGCTGGTGGCGTCTCTGCTGCTGGTGGTTTTGGCCGATTGAGTAAATGACGAATAATCACAGCAGTAGCCGTGATCCCCAACAACCCGATTAAGCTTAACTCGTGCTTGATCACCTTAGCAAGTGCAACATTAAATATCACAGCCAAAGTAACAGGGATAACTCCATTGAGCACCCCTTGCTTAAGGCTTATTTGTCTGTCTGTCAAATTTCCACTCACTTTATCATGAGTTTGATAACGCTGTTCTAACTTAGCAATGAACAAACTAGTCAAGAGATAACAGAACACGTTTGTCAAGACAAATGCTCCGCCAATTTTCAAATTTTCTGGTCCGACTCGATTTGGGATTGTCTTACAAAAATCGATTGCACGACCCGTCCATTCTACACAAAATTTAGAAATTCCCTGATAATTGATCCCAGAAAATTGCGATCCAACAGTTTGTATCATACCTGACATTGTTAACTCCATATTATTGAATTGAAAAAACCAATTTTAACACAAACTAAATTCAATTGCAAGTGGAATATTTAAATAGGAAATATTATGGGTTTAAACAAAAACGCTGGTGATCTCGAAAAAATGGACGGGATGAAATGAACAATATGGACAGGTATGAACAATATGGACAGGTATGAACAATATGGACAGGATGGACTTTATGCACGAGAACAATAGGTCCATCCCCGTCCATAAAGTCCATCTTGTCCATATTGTCCATATTGTCCATACTACTCGCAACTTTTTTATAGTGACATATATAACTGAATTTGTTATCATTCGTTAGTAAATCGTTTAATTTAATTGGAGATAGTTATTATGTGTGGAGTTTTTTTAAATCGAATTGCTGAAAATATGTCCGATCGTTGGCCAAAGGCTGCTGATTGGTGTAGCAATAAATACAATGAATATATTGTTGACCGTTGTGTGCTTCATGGATTGCCAGTTTCATTAATTGTTACAGTGGCTTGTGCAAAATACTTTCAATCCACGTCTATTCTTTCCGCTGCGTTATTTGCAGTCGTAAATTACACTGTAGTTACGAGCGCGGTTGAAACAATGCGGCGATATCGGGATATTTCAATGCACAGCCGCACAGCAATCATTGTCGTAGGCGGTGTCTTGAGCGCAGTAGCAGTGCAACAATGCTCTATGGGCACGCTCTCCTACAAGAGCAGCTTTATTCTTACGTTAGCTGCATTTTCTGGGCAGGTATTTCGTGCATACATGAGTGCTGACGAATAATTCTATCGTGAACGAGCCCAGGCTCGTTCACGGTAGATTCTGGTTAGGATCCGTGCTCCCCCTTTGATGAGGAATATTTTTCTAGGAAAAATAACAACTTTATAGTAATCTAATGTTTAATCTGTTAGCGGACGTTTTTTTCGCATATATTCATAAAACGATCAAAATCATTTTCTGATAATTAATTTTAACTTAAGGAAATAATATGACAAATAAACTCACCTCAATGTTACCGAGTTATGTAACCAATCACTATCATTCTGCTTCGCCACTATTGGAAACATTAGCAATCAGCGGATTCACTTATTTCAATGCTTCTCGCTTCACCTTTGTTCCTCCAATGCGTGCAGCATTTTTCTCGTTTACAATGCTTACTATCTGGAAAGCCATCAGCCCTTCGATCAACAACAATGTTCAAATTTCTGACCCAAATTCACCTCTAGTGCTGATGCGTGATTTTTCCAAAATCGCAATCTCGTTTATTGTAACGAAAGCTCTTTGCAACGTTTTCAACCAGGGACTCACTAATACACAGATTTTGACTGTATTTGGGACTTCTTTTATCATTTACCAAATTGGCCTAAAGTTGTATCAAGAGATTTATCCAAAGATATGTCCAAATAAATAACTCAGGTGAAAGCACAGCTTCTAAGGTTTTGTTGACTCTGCATTTTAACTAACGAAACAGATGTATATACTTCTTTTTTACTATATCACCTCTCACATCATCTCCTTCACCTGTTCTATCTTGGAAGCTGTCCTCCTATGCTGTACAAATGGCTATGTTTCGCTTCTAAAAAAGAAGAAACCTTCTGCGGGATTGATTTTAGCCGATCTGAAGAAGCGTATCGATCGTCCTCTAGCAGCAATTTTGACGATCAACACAGCAGCACACACGTTTGGTGCTGCTGGGGTTGGTTCAAAAGTTGTTGAATTATATGGAGACCACTGGCTCGCGATCACCTCCATCATCCTCACTCTGACAATGCTTTTTTTCACCGAGATGATCCCCAAAACTTTAGGGGCATTGTATTGGAAAAAGCTCGCCCCTTCTTCTGCCTATAGCATTAGATTTTTGATCACGATCACCTATCCTTTTGTCATCTCTTTTGAATATTTTGCCCGCCTACTGTCTAGAGGGAAAAACCAAGAAAAAATCACTGGAGAAGAGATTAAACAGATCCTAGAAGAGGGGACACAAGCTGGAGTGATTAAAGAGGTCGAACATGATATGCTGGAAGGAATCTTACGTCTGAGCAACCGCCGGGTCAATATCTTGATGGTCCCGAGGCAAGACATCGAGTGGATCGATATCAACACTCCACCCGATATGTTGAGAGAAATGCTCGACCTCTCTCCCCATAACCGCTTTCCGGTCTGCGACAGCGAACTTGATGAGGTTCTTGGGTTAGCGACCTCTAAAGACATCCTCAATTACTTGCTCACAAATGGCCAAATCGACCTTACTGCTGTGATCAAGCCGCCGTTATTTGTTCCTGAAAATATGCGGGTGGTGCAGCTTTTAGAGATCTTCAAAAAGACACCCAACCATATTGCTCTAATCACAAACGAATATGGCGGCATTCAAGGGATGATTACCCTCCATGATGTTTTAGAATCTATCGTTGGTGATGTGCAAACAACATCCATTCTTCCTGAAACGCAAATTATCCAACGGAAAGATGGGTCATGGTTGGTGGACGGCATGCTCCCCATTGACGAACTTAAAGATCAATTTGACATTGAGAAGCTACCTGAAGAGGAAAAGGGAATATACCGCACCCTCGGAGGGTTTTGTATGCACCAACTCGGAAACATCCCAGCTGTTGGTAACACGTTCATATGGCATAAGTTTCGTTTCAAAATTGTAAAAATGGATGGGAAACGGGTCGAGAAGGTGTTGATCTACATACCGCCCTCTAATCGCTAGAGGTATAAGAAAGCTGCGAAATGGGAGGCGCTCCCCCCTAATACAAACAGATGCCAGATCGCGTGATAAAAACGCCTCTTATCAAGGAGGTAGAAGATAATTCCCAGCGTATAGCTCAGCCCTCCAAAAAAAATCCAGCAGATCCCCTCATAAGGGAAGCTATTGAAAAAGGGCTCCGCAGCAATGACGATGAGCCAACCCATGGCGATGTAGATGCAAAGGGAAAGTCCCTTGAACCGATGTGTATAAAACATCTTGAAGCAGATCCCAAGAAAAGCCAGTCCCCAAACTAGAGAAAACAGCAAATCTCCCCAAGGTTTCTCTAGGACAAGATTAGTCACAGGAGTATAAGTCCCGGCTATGCAGAGATAGATCGCACAGTGATCGAAGGTTCTAAATAGTTTTTTGAGCCGATGATGGCGCACCGCATGATACAGCGTTGACGTCGCATAGAGGAGGATCAAACAGATCCCATAGATCGATAGGGCAACAACCTTTTCTTGGTTATCTTCAGTCCAAGCATTCATGACCAGATAGGCTCCACCAATGAAGCTTAACACTAAGCCAAGAGCATGTGTCAAACTATTTGCCCACTCGTCTCCTAAAATAAGCCCTTGTGCCCACTCGAGATTGGAAGGGAGCTTATCGACATATTCGACCCGTTCTTCCGCGGTCAGTTTTTTATAATCAAGACTTGTAATATCCATAATTCATTTGACAATCGTTAAATAAACAGCCGCTTTTGATGTTTTTGAAAAAACACCCCGAGATAAAGAGCGCTGATGCTGATGAGGCTGATCACAAACGAAAAAGTAAAAGGATTGCTAAACAACAGGTAAGCTAAATAACAAAAATAGCCTAAAACCCCTAGTGCTCCGAATAACAAAAATACCGTGCGATTGAAAACAAAAGAGAGAAGCAATAACACCCCGTTGCCAAGGCAATAACAGCCCTTGACCAATTCAGAGCTATCCCAAATCAACGCTGTCAAGGCACTCCAGGATAGAGCAAGTCCGAGAAAATACCCCCAACTGGCAAAAACGCTCTGATTTTTACGGTCAGCTTTGTAAGCAAAAAGGAGAACGCCGGCGCCATAAGCTGCGGTGATTTCGAGCAATTCACGCCACAAAAATAGGTTGAATGGAAACAGAACGGGCAATGCATCAAGGAATAACAACCAACCGGAGATGACCAGGGGCAAGAGCAGAAGAGGAAAGGAAAAAAAATTAAGCATCACCATCGCTCCAACAACAGTTGCAGCTTCAAGTCTAATTTGATGGCTTCGGACAAGGAGGTCGTATTGCTTCCCCTGCTCACCTGCCATTAGCTGTTCTGCTTGAAGTTGAGGCCATTGACCGAGCCCGCTTTCGATTCCATACAACAGGAGTGGAATCATGCAGACCGAAAGGGTAAGAAATAATCCCCCTCCAAATCGGTAGCACGGCTGTTTCCAGAGCCAATAGCCAAAAGCAAAAAATAGGACTGCATAGAAAATCGAAATCTGGGCCATTCCATAATTGCCAAGCAAGTGATGACTGTGGACAAAGTGGCCCATGGCAACTAAGACCCCAGCCATCCCGAAGTATTGGAGAACGGAGATATAGTCGAAATGACTGACGCGCTGAGGTTGGCGTTCTTTCCAGAACAGCCAAAGCTGCCCCCCCTGTTCAGGCGTCAGTATCCGACTTTTCACCGCCTCATCAACCTGATCTTGCGTCAGAGAGATTTCAGTTCTATCTGCCATAGAAGCTCTTCACCATCCAAGATAGGGCTTCATGCTGGGGTGCTGCAGGGGCTGCAGGAGCTGACGGAGCTTGTTTGACCACCGATGACAGCTTCGAATAGAGCTGCATCGCAAGGTCTTTGAGGAACTCATAGAGATGCTCTGCCCATGTCACAAGAATCTGAAACGCATCTGGAAAAAAGTGATAGATCAAATAGAATAAGATTCCAAACAAGATAAAGTTGAGAATAAAACGTATCATATGACTTCCCTTTCGTATCTAAATTTTGTTTAATTTTCCTAACATGAATACATATAATAAATTTTTTTCTCTGTAAAGAGAGATTTTGCAATTTTCTGCTTCTTGTCACGTATGTCCCCTAGGAAACCCTGATGGACACGATGGACGAAATCTCATTCCTTAAGGGACAAGGGACCACAAGGACCTAATGGACCAAAGGGACCTAAAAAGGGACGTAAAGGACAGATCTCAAACTTAGAAAATTCTTTCTCACTGACTAAGAATCATCGAAGGTGCTAGAGGCAAGAAAAGTTGGTGCAAACCAAGAGATAATATGTCACATGTTTGGTCACTTAAGTACAGTATTTTGTCCCTTACGTCCCTTTTTAGGTCCCTTTGGTCCCTTAGGTCCTTGTGGTCCCTTGTCCCTTTCCTTTAGGTCCCTTGTCCCTTAAGGAATGACAGGATGAAACTCATTAAGAGGAAAACTGTGGGAGAGTTTCGTTAAAAATTCTTTTCACTAACCGAGACATCTCGTCTTTATTAAGCTGTTGAGAACCTTTCTGTATATTGTAATTTCTCACAAGAGCTCGAGTAAAAGCCGTTTTTGCACGTGGGTCTCGGGGCAGGGCCTTGCATTGCTCATGGGCTTCTTGGAAACACTCGCTGATGATTTCCAATGAAGTATAATAATCAATTTGTGCCCCTTCAGCGAAAGTGATGAAGAAGTTATCTGTCTCGGTATAATTGAGGTCGATGAATTTATGCTTGTGCAATTGAGTTTCCAGAACATCTCTCAACAACTCTAAAGGTTGTTTTCCAACTGAATCAACATCCTCTTTACGCGAACGCACCTTTTTGGCAAGGTTCATTTTCGCGATTGATGATTTGACATTTAGAGACGGAAATTTCCCCATCCATCCATCGAGCGCTTCTAGTGTTGAATCTTCATTGGCTCCTATCTCTTGGTGAAGTTCAACCAGGTGACGATCACTAAAACCGAGAATCAAGAGTCTTTGATAAGCAGGGTGGTTTCGATTGATTCCTCCTGAGGACGCATCGTCTGTATACTCTGAAAGCCTCTGCTGAGCCGCTAGAACAATTTCTTCGAGATCAGCCATTACACCGTTCGCAGATGGTCGTGTTTTAGCTCTTGCAGCAAACTCGCTGATCACATGATCTAAAAATAAGGTCTTATTTTCTTGTGTCCATAAATCTTTTTGGCCGAGGTCCCTCACTTGCGTCATTAGCCAGTTGAAAAGTGCAGTGCCCTCTACAGTCCAATCAGCACCGATCACAGTCTTAGCAAATATCGCTAACTGCTGCTCACTGAAGCCCATCCCTATCAGACTGTTGTAATTTTGATCATTCACAAAATTTAATCGTTTTAAATAGGAATAATTGGCATTTAATTCTCTTATTCGTAGGTCTCCCGAGATTCGACAAAATGCGCCAATAGAGTCATCGACAAAGTCATTCTTTATTTTATTGAAGCGAGTGATCATATCTTGTATGAGCGTGTTTCTCTTCTCATCTGTATCCAGAGAGAATAAAAGAAAGTGATTCATTGAACATTCGTAACAAAACGCATGAAAGGCATAGGCAATGCCGCTAGCTTCCTCCGCATTCACAGCTTCAAAGAGAGTTGTCAATTGATCTTCTGTGAAACCAAAAGACTTAAGAGCTTGGGCATCAGGATCTGAGAAATTAAAAGACAGTGAAGTTAAGGGTTCGACTGTAGACTTTGTAGGAGTTGTTGAAGTCATTGGATTTGGTGGAATTGCTGGTGTTGGCTTTGTTGGTATTGAGGTTGGCTTTGGTGAAATTGCTGGTGTGCTTTGTCCTTGTTGGGTGTTCCTGATTTCGGTTGAACCACTTTCATTCTTAAACAAGAGCCGAAGGATAATCACTGTTGAGGTGATCGCGAGGAGAGCGGTGCGGCTCAATTGGAATTGTAAAAGCTTAGAGAAACCTAGATTAAACAGCGGTGTCAACACACTGAGGGCCATCACGTCTCTCAAACGATTTCTTTCCACCTGACCTGGCTGATTGAAGAGGTTGATGATGACGCGGGAAAACAGTGTGTAGAACAATGCGTTGGCGGTTAAAATGACAGCGAAGGCTTTAAAAGGGCTCTGGTGCATCCGTGCTGAGAGGTTCGTTAGAAGTTCGATTCCGCGTCCTTTCCATTGAGTCCCCCATTGAACTAACGTTCCACGATTTATCCCTGAAATAGTATCAACTAAATTTTGTATTGCACCAGACATTTCAAACCTCTAAAAATAAAATATAATATTGTAAAATTAACAATTAAATATAGATTTATACACATAAATACATTCATTTACAAGAAAAAAATCATCATTGAATAATAGTTTTGTAAATGGCGTTGTTATTGACGACGCATGTATAACATACGAAGAGAAATAATCGCAGTGGTAATCATCAATAAAGTAATTCGGCTGAGCTGGTATTGTGTCAGCTTAGCAAAAGCGATATTAAAGATGATTGTTAACGGTCCGATCACAGCGACATGTCTGAAACTGTGGTCGTCTGGTTCTTCAGATGGATTGAAACGATGATCAAGGGAACGGACTAGTTGATGAGAGACAAGAACATAGAACAGCGCATTTGCACTCACAACGACAAACAGGGCTTTGAGAGGCTTCCGGTGCATCTCAATGGAGAGATGTGTCAGGAGCTGGATGCCGCGTCCTTTCCAGCGAAGAAAAAACTGTGCGCACCCTCCGGCAGCTATCTCTGAAACTGCTGTTGTTGCCCCTTGTATTGCACTTGTCATATTAATCCTATAAAAAGCTTAATAGCGTAAAAATTAAAACTCATTTAATCATAGGATGAATATTAGTTACAAGAAAAAAGCCCATTTAAAGAACCTAAGGTGGACCTTGTGTGGTAATTGCAGAAGTCCGTATCGTGCCCCTGCCCGTGCACGGGCACG
>JAGVJP010000067.1 GCA_020051075.1 Parachlamydiales bacterium | reverse complement strand
TGGGTATGAATAAGTTAAATATCGCAGCCTGAAGGGTTGCAAGAGGGCAAAGGTTTTAGACTGATGCGCATGGCAAAAAGATGTGGGTACAAGTATGCTACACGCGGGGCTTCCCACTTGAGTCGCTACCGCGACAAACAACAATTCTCCTGTTTCCCAAACCCACATCAGTCATTATTGCAATAGGTGCTGAAGAGTTATGCTTGTCGCGGTAGCGACTCAAGTGGGAAGCCCCGCTTGTAGCGAGCTTCGCGACCGGAACGTGGGGTCAAGACCCAAGACAATAGAGAGCTGCGGTAGCAGCGAAAGAGTGACAGTTTATCCAAAACCCGCGTTTAAACCAGATATTATAAACTGTTTAAATCCGATTTCTCTAAATTAGCCTGCTATGCATATGGGAAGGATGGGGAAGATAAAAAATAGCTTTTTTCATTTTTTCTCTTAACTTTGTCTAAAATCTTTATCTTATTTATCCTCTCTATCCTGCCGCGAAGCGATCCTGCCTATCCCGTTTTTATGTCTTTGGAAGTGGAGATCCTGCTTATCTTGTGACGATCTTGCTCATCCTGTTCCTCTGCGACTCCCCACATCTGCGTTTATCATCGGCAAAAAATCTCATTATTAAGATCTTTATACACACCTTTAAAAAAACCAAATAATACACTGTTATAATAGTTATATTGAAATAAGCAGACAGTAATTTAAATTATAGGTTGTATTATGCAAGATTCAACATCAGTTAATAGTCCATTAAACAACAATAGCATATTCCAATCTACTCAGGTCATTACAACTCCTACGGAGACTAATCTAGTTCCAGTTGACGATACACATGGCATTCATCCAACTTCAACAGAAGCAACATCACAGCCCCTCCCTGCATTGGTCATTAAACAACTTGAACTAAAGAAAGCAGCCGCTCTTGATACAGGAGACAATCAAACAGTCGAAAAATGCGAAGCAATGCTCTCTATCTTAGAAAATGGTGGAGATATTGCGATAATGTCTTCAGAGTTGCGCGAGCTTTTCGAATTCTATGCAGGGAATGGCACAGAAGCGGTAAAGAGCGGCTTGGAATTTTTAGAAAGCATCCTTCCTCCGGAAATGGCAGAACTGGGTAGAGTCCAAGACTTTTTTGAAATCACAAAAAATATTGCCGTCTTAGGTGCTGCCTTGATCGAGGTCGCTAACACCGGTGCTGGGATAGCCGTTTTGTATTATAAGCAAAAATTGCTCGATGCATCGGGTAGTGCCCTTAATGCAGCTAAAACCGAAATCACTAGACTGCGTCAAGCAAACCAACTTACTGAACAAGAATTTGAAAATGCAAAAAGAGGAATTAATGAATGGAGTGCAGCACTGAATGCCGAAACAGAACTTTTTGAAGGCGAATTTAATTTATTCATCGGCCAAGCAATCGCCTCAGGAGTCGGCTCTCTAGCAGAATTTGCTAGCGCAGGGATTGCAGGTGTTCATGCAGGTTCAAAACTCATTCCAGGTCTGGAAGCAGTAGGAGCTTCAGCTCTGGCAGTACACGCTTATTTGGAAATGAAAGAAAAAATAGAAGACGATCAAACGTTTTCTGCATGGCAAGCTGAATTCTCTGCTTGGCAAAAACAAGCTATCGCCCAATTCGAGGGCCGGACTATCGACCTCACAGAAGAAGAATTGGAGAGCCTAAAGAATCCAAACGCAAAGGCAAATCAAGAACTGGATCATGAGTTTCGCGTTACAAGTATCAGCCTCTCAGCGTTGTCTACCTCCAAAACAGTGTCAGACGCAGAGGTTCAGGCCTTCAAAACCACCCATGTGGATGATGAACGAACCAAATCAATGATGCGCACAAGCCTGAAATCATATTACAAGAGTTCTTTAGAAGAAGCAGCATATCTTCCAAGCACAAAATTACTAAACAAGTTAATTGAATTAAAAATTATCAAATCTAAAGATAAATTATCTGCTGGCGATCTTAAAAAATTTCGTGAAATCGTACAAGGACTAAGTGTCGTCCCATCAAATCCAGCAAGTATAAAATATCTCGACACTTGGTATCAAACTTGGTTTGATCAAACAAAAGCCACTAACCCAGATGAATTAATCAAATTAACCATTCAACATCAAGGGATCACGAATACCGGAGTTGTGCCAGCTGAAGATTTATTAGCAAAACGAAAGAATGTGACACAAGAAAAAGCGGCTGCTCTCCTTCCAAAATTTGAACAAAAACGAGAAAAAATTTATGAAGCCTTGAAGTCTTACTACAAAGAATCGTTAGAAGAGGCATTAAATCCAGACGCCGATACCCTGAAGATCCTGATCAAACTTAAATTGATTACTGAAGGTACTCAAGAGCTAAGTATTGAGGAAGAGAAAGAGTACAAAGAAGTCGTGCAATATCTCCTGAAAAATGCAGAAGCTCTGGAAGGAGCTTACGATGATTGGTTTGGGCAATTAGAAACATCGAATAAAGAAGATTTAATCAAACTATATATCGACAAACATCAGACCATTGAACAAACGTTGAAACACTCTCTCAGAGAGGTCGTAGATCACAAACTAAAAATCGAAAACGAATTTATCAAATTGAGCCTCAAGGAAGCAAAAGCCACTTTTGGAGTAACGACAGCCTGTGCAATAATCAGCATCGGATTGTTCATTGTTGGATTGGCTACCCTCCCACTGGGAGGCGTTGGTGCAATCTTGATGCTCGTCGCCGCAGCACCTATTGCCCTAAGCTTAGGCTTTTGGGTTGCCGAACTTGTTCTATCTTACAGAAAGAAGCCTGCAACAACACTAGCCCATTATAAAGGACTGAGTTTTAAACTCATCACCAACCGTCTGATGAAAGGGCTTGCTGTCAGCAGGATGAACTCGAAAGCTGAAAAAGTTAAGACACAAGCCGCTTTGATTGATAGTCTGACTCAGGTTTCGACTCAAAATTTGCAAAATGATCCAAGACATCAAGCAGACCTCAGGGAAGCGAGTACAAACTTCCAAAAAGCTAAAGCTGATTATGAAGCAAGTCAGATTTCTGCTGCTAAATGGACCGAACGAGTGGATAATTTAGAGAAGAAATTGGGAAGCCTCGGCTGGCAAGATTTTGCAAAAAATGCCTCATTACAGATTGGTAAAGCGCGAAAAGAAGCGGACTCTCCTCAGAATCCTTTTATTGGTCCAATCCACCCTACTCGTGAAAGACTTGAGGCTTTTGACAGCCTCACTGCTTTCAATGACGCGTTAAAGAATAGCGATTTCGACCTGCTCAGCGATGAAACGCTCTATATCCTGGAATCACAATTAGGGATACGCAAAACCGAACTGCAATCTATGATCAGCGAGGGAGGAAATTCTCTCGAATTACTCTTGCAAAAATTTTCTGTTTTAAAGCAGGATGAGATTTTACGATTCATTGCAAGGCAAACCGCAAGAATGAAACTCGACCTAATCCCAAATCCTGTTGGAGGAATTGTTCCCAATACAGCAAACCCTAACCTAATAACCCCTTAACAGACAGACACAACAATGCTCCCACTCTTGGCACAAATTCAGACGCTATTAGAAGAAGAGGAATACCCGTTCCTCCACGTCTCTGCTACAGATAAAATTCCTTACGAAAGACTCCTCGTCTCACTTGGAGTCGATCAAAACAAAAGAGAATTAAAGGTCGAAGTCACCGAACATGCGCTTCCTGTTCTTCCTAAATTTGCCGCTTCCGCAGACCAACCCCTCCCTAGCAAGATTCAATTCCGTCTCATTCTTCCCTTTAAAGTGAAAAATTCTTCACTCAACGACACCTCTTCGCTTCTACATTTTCTTAATCAATCCATTGATTTACCAGGGTTTGGACTCGATGAACTTGAAGGGCGTGTGATATACCGCTATGTATGGCTAACATCCCCGTTTCATCTCGATAAAATCTCAATCATCACACTCTTAAACGCCCTCACCCTAAACCTCATGCTCTTCTCCGACACCATCGAATCTATCGCGAAAGGATCTTCAACTTTTAATGACTTACTCAGCGAAATTGTCAGTAAATTCAAATCATCTTCCCATCCTTCATAAGCTGATTTGCAATGGTTTTTTCCCTTCCTGCTGTTTTCTCTATTCAAAAATACTGATTTCCGATATCCTAAGCTGAAATGGCCCATTCTTCAAAATCAGACCAATGATCTCTCACACTGAGGCGAGTAAGATCATAAATTTTGAACTATTAGGAAAATGGAATGCTGACTCTTGCTAACATATCTTCTCCCTTTCATCGGACTCATGGTGAACAAAGCATTGCTCCCCCCAGCCTCAAAAAAAACATAACGATTGAAGCACAAGCCCTCATCGATGCCATCTTACATGGTCCTCAAAAACCTATTTTTGAAGTCACTGTCATTGGTTCGGGAGGAGGAGGCAACGGCGGAGACGGAGGCAACGGAGTTGGCGAAGAGGCATCACCCGAAACTCTTCCGCCCATAACATCAATTCTGTATGAACGAGGCCGGGTATTCGGCGATAGTCTTGCTGCTCAGCTCCCCCTTTCATCCACTGAATCCTCGCCTCTACTTCAACCTGCTCCTCACAATTCACTTCTTGATGAGATCAAAGCTGCCCAAAAGGAATATGCCGAGGGTGTGGAGAACGCTAAAGGTCTGGCTAAACTTGTTTCTAATATTTTCAGTTATCTTCATCGGTGTAAGAAAAACATTCCGTTCATCTCTTCCATTGTTGAGATGAATCATTTTACCTATGCAGCCTATGCCCTCATCCCTCCAATCATCAAAGCTGCTACTCATATTTCTTTCTTCATAAAAAACTCCACATTCAAATCAAAGCTTGATAACAGCTCCATTGCACAAACTTTTAGCAATCAAGCAATTCCCCAATCAGAAACGGCTGCTTCCACCGCTCTCCAACCTGAGAGAATATCTGCCCAAGCAGACTGGGTTTACGTCCAAAGAAGACAAGCTGTTGATAGGAAAGGATTCCATCAGTCGATAGGTCAATTTCTCATCAAGGAACTTCCTAATGTGATCCTAGCTTTTGTCATCAAATTGACTCCTCTTGCTAAAGGAGCAAAGAAACCACTGATTGAAATCGTGAAGAGTCTCAATCAGATCTACGTTTCTCGTTCATTGTTAACCAAACAAAAAGAGCTGATTTACAGCTTAAACCCTATCCAAGACCTTTCTCAAACTGATGCTGTGTCAAAGTTTTTGGATAGACTTAAAAAATGCCAAAACTTCCAAGAAGTTAAAGACGAATTTAAATCCGCAGACATCAACGAAGAAATTCTCCCAGAGCAATTTGAACAATTCCGATTTTTGATGGAACACAACGCTCGATATCAAAACGACATCAGCAACCGTTATCTATACTCTCTTCAAAGAAAATCTCCTTTTACTCGCCTCTCTCAACCTCATCTGAGCAACACACCCATCGCCCGTCCCTACGCTAATGGCCAATACATTGAACAATTACTTAGAAGACGGCAAATAGAAGTTGAGACCAAAATCGCTTCGATGAAACAAGATATCAAAAATAAAATCGACGCTACTGCCAACACTCAGAGCTTTGAACCTATTAAAACGTATTTCAAAGCACTCTCCATTGATCTTGATGACATACAGGTGAATAACCAACCGGTGACTAACCGAGATCTATTACTCCTAGCGAAAAATGACGATCAGTTAATGGAACGACTTGCAAAATCCCGATTATCAGCAATTGAAACAAAAGCCAGTAGCGTCGTCCATGCAATAAGAGCCACTTTATTGAGTAAGCATCCAGAAGAAAGAGATTTTCTTAAGTTCACTGTGTTGACGTCAACAATAAGCGCTCTTTTTGGAGGCATAGAGATTTCTTGCGTTTTTTCTCAAAAAATTAAGTCCTTCTTTTCTGAAACTTTGATCAAGTCTTTTTCTAAAAACTTGATTAATCTCCCGAACATTGGCCTAATATTTGTTCTTTTTCCTAAGACTAGCATTAAAGTTCTTGCTATTTTCCTAGCTATAGCAAAACATATTTTCTCTAAACAATATAAACCTAATGAATATAGTGCTGAAGGTTACAAACTTGGCTTAAAAATAGGCGTGTTAACCGCCATCCACTATTTCTATTTGGCTATGCTCTTTTTCCAAAAAACTTTTCTCTGGGTAGACATCAACTTGATCGAAGCTCGAATCATGAAGATGGAAATTCAGGCGAATGACCCCCGATATGACGAGATCGAAACAGATTGGCAACAGAGCAAGACAGATTTCAGAGAAAAAAAGAATCCCTTAGATGAGGCTTATCAGACCCTACAAACACAAGATGTTGACTTCATGTTAAACCCAAACAGTAAAGGTAAGAACATAGAGGGAGAAAGTCTAGACGCAATCAAAACGATCATCTCGACTCTCGATAAAGAAGATTTTCAATATTATCAACAAGAAGTCCAGGATTTTCTTAATCGTCATTTAGATTTAGCAATACGGCAAGATGGCAGCACGACGCGCACACAAGTGAAAATAGCCGACAAAGTCAAAGAACTATTCACCTCTGAAGGGGAAACATTTATCAGAGTACACCAAGAAAATCAAGCTCTCCACCCATTCATCAGTCACTAAGCTCTTCAGGGCAATTGCATGAAGAATTTATTAATCCCTGAGTAACACACTATCCCTGCCTTATCTTTCTTATCCTCCCCATCCCATACGCATCAGGCTAATTTTCATCCATATAGTCCATAACTGTCTATTTAGACTACTTCAATCATCTTTATTTACTACTAATTTCTAACTTTACAATTATTTTAACATTTATTTGCTGATTATTATTAATAAATACTGTATAATAATAGATGTAAACAAATAATTTAACTATTATATAAGTCATGTCTAGTAAGATATCAAATCATTTTCGCGGAGGAGTTCAACACAATCCCCCTTATGCTAAGCTCAATCCAGTTTACACAAAATTACCCACAACAAGAAAAAACTATGCAACCACGTATAAAACAGATATAAAAGTCAGTCGATTAAAGAAATCAAACAAAAAAGAATCGGTTCATTCTTCTATTTCAAAAAAAATCAAACTCGTGAAAGATCGATACTCTGATCGGTCTCGTCCGACAATTGCATTTTTGAATTGCTTTGAAAATTTCGTTAAGGCAATCAAATGGGTTGAATCCAACAGTAATTTAACAGCTCGCATCTCAGAAACCCTAACATCAGCGGCGGAGCAACTTGAATATGCATTAACTTTTATCAGCCCAATCTTAAGAGTCGCCCTGCTCTTTAGGCTTAGAGGAATCAACTCTGATCTTCAGAGAAATATACAGCAAATTCATAACCAACATCCAAATCTTTATTCAACGCGCTCCGTCACATTATTGCCCGATAGAAAAGAATCTTACAAAATTGCAAGAGAAAATATTAATCAACTGCAGTTATTAGCATTAAAAAACAAAGAGAAGATAACAAAAAAAATCATTCAAATTTTCGTGAAAGCTGTTCCATATTTCACCTATAGTATTGTAGTAGCAGCAAAAATTTTAGAAGACGGTCTGGCCAAACCTATCTACAAGTTATTTGTTTCTTCTTTGAAAGAACTTATCAAATTATACATAACAATATCTAAAATTAACAAGCAACACGAATACACTTCTTCTCTAACGACTGATATCGTTATTGATAAAAGTGGAAAAGCCTCTTCGGAATCGAATGAAGCTGGAAAATTTCTGAAAAAACTGCAACGGTGTAAAAACATCGCGAGCGTTAAGAAAGAGATGAAAGCTGCTGGAATCGACCTCGTTATTCCAACTGATATTAAGCAGTTTCAATACTTACTCAAGACCAAGCGATATCAAAACTTGCTGATAGAGAAGTATGAGTATGGAATGCGAAAAAATTCCTTCTTTTCTCGTACTTTCCAATATCACCTCAGTAACCAACCAGGAAAAAAACCCTATGTGAATGGAGAGTATGTCAATACTCTATTAGAAAAAAGACATCAAGAGCATCAAGAAAAATTAAATTTACTGCAAATTGAAATTTTAAAAGAAATTCAAGAATGTCAAAAATATAATGATTTCGAATCAATAGTCAAACACTTTAATGATATACAAATAGATCTATCCAAATTAGAAGATCCAATAGTTGATATAGACGAATGGTTTGAAACAACACCAAATGATGATCTCATCAAAGAAATGGCTAAAGCAAAGCTTTCAACGATCGAAGCAGAAGCTCATTCATTACAGCTGGCTGTAAGGCAAACCCTGCTCGTTAAACATCAACTTGAGAGACCTTTCTTTTTTTATGCGATATTTGAATCGTTCGCGATTATATTAACAAAGACGGCTCAATTCGTCGCGAGCTATTTGAGTTTTGTTGGCTTCACTAAACAATTTAAAAATATCATTGAACTCATTCTATCGGATTTGATAAAGAAATCTTACCTCGCTCCAGCCATGTCATTCTTTTCATTTATTGCAGACATGACTTTTCAAGTCGTAAATATACTTTTAGCTGTCATCAAGTTCTCTTTCTCTCGCTTCTACAAGCCTAATGAGTTCAGTCTCGACGGTTTGTATTATGAAATATTACTGAAAGGACTACAACTTTCAAAATCGATCAATAACGTTTACTTTGCATCTAAAAAAATATTCATATCCTTAAGAACCGCTTTGGATGAAAAAGTGATTCACAGGGGCAGAGTTGAAAGAAATAACGACAAGTATGCAACCATCACAGCAAAGCGAGACAATTTTAATAAGAGAGTCAAAGAAAGTAGCAAAGCGGTAGAAGCGCTGATTAATGATTTAAAACTTAGAGATTTTGATCGTGCCCTCTCTCCTCATTCTGGAGGAAAAGATCAAAACAACAACAATATCAATGCGATTGAGACGATCAAATCTACCTTAGCAAAGGGGAATATAAAATATTATCCTAAAGACGTCGTAGAATTCCTCAACCGCCACTTAGATTTAGGAATTCACGAATCAGAAGATGGTGCACCTTTCGGTGAGGTGAAGAGCTCAAGGCTTTCAGCGATCAATGACTTGTATACTGCTGAGGCAAATGACTTCCTAGACCAGATTAAAGATAAAGAAATCTCTCATTACTTTCCAACACAGTCTAAATAACCCCTCTGCGCAAGCCGTAACAGGATAGGCAAAAGGAACAAAACACGATAGGCAAAAGGGCAAAACAGGATAGGCAGGATCGCAAGCGGCAGGATAGGCAAGATAATAGAAGCATTCAAGTGAACATCATTATCTTTCCTATCCTTCCCATCTTGTAAAATTGACAGGATGGGGAAGATAGGGAGAATGGGAGATAAGATTGCATCATTATCCTGCCTATCCTGCCGCGAAGCGATCCTGCCTATCTTGTTTTGTCCTTTTGCCTATTCTGTTTCTGTCACTCTTTTTTGGCCTCTTCACCTTCTGGCAAGATATCTGAGATGGCAGCCTTATAAAATTCCAACTTAGCGCCGTCATACATTTTTAAAATCACAGTTTGTTCACCTACGTTAACAACGGTACCGATAATCCCCATTGCAGCAACACGATCCCCTTTTTTCAAGGAACTCCGCTGCTCTTCAAGAGCTTTCCGTCTCTTTTGTTCCGGTCTCCATAGAATGATATAAAAAAAGAGAAAAGCGATGCCTATCATGACAACCGTTTGCCAAATACTCTGATCTGGAGGCATGGGAACACTCTCTTCCCCTTCGGCAAAGACATTACCGGATAATGCTGAAAAGAAAATGGATAAAAATGTATAAAACTTGGCTTTCATATTTTTCCTTGGTTAAACTTTAAGTTCACTATTCACGCCTCCCCTTT
>JAGVJP010000118.1 GCA_020051075.1 Parachlamydiales bacterium | reverse complement strand
TAGAGATGAGAGGAATTTTTTTGTGTTTTTGGGCAGCTTCCCACAAATGTATGTCTGTCTGCAGCCCCATCCAAAACTCTGGTGACGTTCCCAACGCATCGGCAAAATCAAGGGCTATTTCTTCCGTAATGGACCTCTTCCCGTTGATAATTGCACTTAGCTTAGGCTGGGACCAGGAACCGTCAAGATGTCTCACAAAATCTGACTGAGAAATGCCAAGAGGAATGAGAAATTCCTCTAATAGTATTTTGCCTGGAAGTGTTGGCTTTCTGTATTTAGGAAGCATAAATTTATCCTAATGGTAATCTATAATTTTTACATTTCGTGCGATCGATGATTCTTTTTCCCACTCAAAAACAATCCTGTATTGATCATTAATTCGGATGCTAAAGTGACCTGAGAGATCCCCTGTAAGTTTCTCCAGTCTATTATTAGGTGGCACCTTTAAATCCTCTAACCGCTTAGCCTTATCAATCATATCGAGCTTAGTTTGAGCCTTTTCCCACAAAGTCACCAGAAGCCTTCGTCGCCCCTTTTTTGAGAAAGCTCCGTGGTAAATATCTTCGGTTTCTTGGTCGGCAAACGAAACAATCAAGGTATAAACCCGCTTTTTATATCAACTTATCATAAATCGATATATAATGGCTAGGAAATTGACAAGATGGGGAGGATAAAAAGGATGCGGAAACATTTTATTCAATGGGAAAGCTATTATATCCTGCCTATCTTGCCGCGAAGCGATCTTGCCTATCCTGTTTTTCTATGCTGGGAAGTTCCGATCTTGCGAGGGTGTTAATCATTAAGCAGAGTACGGCAAAAGGTGAGGGCATAAAGTGTTGAAGGCGACCCTTCACGCAGAACCTCAGCGCAGCGTTCCAGGGTCGATCCTGTCGTCATGACATCGTCCACCACTAATAGAACCTTGTCTTGAATTGAAGGGCTTTGCCGAAGTTTAAAGCTATGGCCCTCCAACTTGCTGCGCTGCTCAAAATTTAATGCTGCCTGACTGAAATCGCCGCTGCGTCGCTTCAACAGCTCCCAGACAGGTCGGTTTAGCATTTTCCCCATCTCTTGCGCTAACAGAAGACTCTGATTATAGCCTCTATCAAGTCTACGGATAAATGACATCGGCACAGGCACAATGGCATCGGGCAAAGGCCAATTGAGACGGTGCAATTGCGCAACCAAAAAGGCGGCCATCCCTTTAGACAGAGCGGGATGGTTGCCATACTTCAATTGCTTCACAAGAGCTGATGGGAGGTGTTCGTAGTTGAAGGCGGCTCCGATTCTGAAATAATGGGAAGGGTAGTGCGAACACCTCTGACAAATCAAGCGATGCGGATTTGGAAGTGGGTTAAAACAGGTTGAACACCGTTCTGACACGTCGATCAACTCTAATAAGGAAGCACAACTGCTGCACAACACTAAGTCAGTAGGAGGGAGCCGTTCCTCACAATAGAGGCACTTTGTTGGAAAGCAGAGATGAACAACCGACTCCTTAAGACGTTGCCAAAGCCCCTTCATCCCTGCTATCCTAAATCTTAATGGCGCCTTTTCTTGAAGCGGGCTGGATCGACTGCGGCAACATCATAAGTTTCCCCAGTAAAACGGCGATACTCTTCAGTCAGGAATGTTGACAGCGTCTGGTAATGCTGCGGATAATTCGCTTTAACCCAGACATCAATCTTCCAGATCACATGTTCAAGATCTTTCTTATGGACATCAACTTGCTTCATCTGATCTTCTTTGGAGAGTTTCCCTACATCTAAGTGAAAAGGGCGATCCCCAACAAAGCCAGTATTATGCATGACCCCATGATCGCGGTCATAGATGCCTTTGCGATATTCTCCGATATACATCTCGAGAATGCCTGCAATAGATTTCTCCGCCTCTTGAATATTATCTTCATTCAATAAACGCTGCAGGCGGGTCCGCAACGTTTCCCCTTTGCGCTGCACTAAGAAAACAACATCGTCTAAGTTGATCGACAGTTTTAACCCGATCTTATCCACTACAGTCACTTTTTTATGCAAATTCTCTGAGGGAACCAGGTGGAGGTAGAGCAGCTCGGAATCCTCTCGATTTTCCCGATAAGCTAAATCATAGCCGTCAAAAACGCTCATGAGTTTCCGCTGTTTCCTCTCTGCGGTGCTTTCCTTAAACTGTTTTAACGGAGGGATAGAAGGGAGTAAATCAACAAGAAAGTGGGGTTTAAGATGTTTGAACTTAAAAAATTTCAATACATATAATCCATCTTCACTAACAAAAGCATAGCATTGTGCCCCTTTGCCAAGATAAGAGAATTTCTGATCGAGAATAGCAGCCAGCTGCTGCTGCTCCTCAGGATTGAGCGGGGGCAGCTGCCATTGTGATTCAAAAGGGAGTTCATAGTCGATGTTTCCAAAACGGAAGTCATCTGTCAGCCGGTAATAAAGTCGGGCGACTCCAAAGAGCACTAAAGCAATACATAGTAGATAGAGGGAACGCTTTGACAAGAATTTATTCATATACAATTATCCTTAAATAAAACCAAGGAACATTGTGACAAGAAAAAGAATTTAAAACAAGTCTAACCAATCGCAACTGCACAGGACAAAAAACAGGATAAGCAGGATCGCAAGCGGCAGGATAGATCTTCAACTCTTATAAATGACTATATATTTACTATAAAAAATCTGGAATGCGCACTTGGAGTAATAGAAACACAGAGGCACAGAGAACACAGAGAGGAAAAAATATATCCTTCTCTCCGTGACCTCTGTGACTCTGTGTTTCAATTGTACTCTAGCAATTTCGAGAAGAAACATATGTTAGCCTGCGTATGGGATAGAGAGGATAAATTTTTTTATTTTGTCATTTTTGCGAGAACTTGCTTATCATCATGCTTATCCTGCCGCTTGCGATCCTGCATATCCTGTTTTTTTGTTTTGGGAAGTCACGATTCTGCATATCTTGTTCGCTGAAACAAGTCATTCTGAAGCGTATTGAGAGGACTTTTTACCCCATTTTCTGGATGGTAAACGATCGCCTTGCAGCAGCTGATACTGAGGTTTTTTAATATTGCCTTGGACTAACACGGTAAACAACTCAGTAATTTTGAAAAAAAGGTTATATTGCTTCATTTTAATTCGCACAAATAAATTGCCATCGAAGTCCATCCAAGAAGTATTCCCTTCAGCGAGGATAAATTTAGACCCTCTTCCTTCACTATAAACATCTTTGAATCGATTGAGGTAGAAGCGGTCGCCCCTTAAATCAAAGTAGATGGTTCCAGTCACAGGATTCATCACCTTAGGGTCAAGGCCTAACCGCATGACGATTTCGGCAGGAATGGCAAAGAGGGGGTGGTTAAAATTCTTTTTCACAGGGTTGATAAAATGCATATTGCCTTTTCCTTGCCAAGAAGCGACGTTATGGCAATCTCCACTGAAATCTGTGAGTTCAAAACGTTTAACAACAAGCGACTGCCATTTTGCAGACTCCAGAACATGATCAGACTCAACCTCCCGGACTGCACTGGGGCGGAGGTTCTTGACATGAATATTAGGAATAAAAAATCTCCAATCCGGGCTGACTGAGTCTCGCATGACGGATAGTGTATCTACATGAATACGGCAAGCTGCGTCATCTATTTTCAAGTCTTGTAGATCGAATCTTTGGGGGCGATATTGAAATTGACCCTGCAATGTTTCAAATTGAACCCCTCTTATAATGGGTTTTTCACAAGAGAGTTCTCCATTGAAATAGATCGAATCTAAGAAGGATGCAGTCATTTCTTCAACTAAAGATAACCTCCCTTTAAAGGTATAAATAGACTCTATTTGCAGATTTTGTATGATCTCAGCTGTAGATGGGTTTAGCAATGGGGTCAGTCGATGGAAATCAACAGAAATATCTCCGACTAAAGATGTGCAGCGACGGGAGGGTTCCCCCCTCTCTCCTATAACAAGCACATCTTTATCTTCTTTTAAATTAAAAAGACAGCCTCCAAAAGCTCCACGCAAAGATTGGATGGAAAAATTCCCTTGTTGATTTTTTCCCCATATGATCTGAAGGGGCTGAAAATAAGACTGTAGATAGCCAACGGAGTTGTCGACAAGGGTCAGGGTCATTGGATGGCATGAGGGCCAGGGAACAGATCCCTTGACACTAAAGGGATGCCGTTGATCTTCTGTTTGCAGAGAAAAATTCATTTCCCCATCAGCAATGAGAAGATTGAAATTGCTGATGTCAAATTCATGAGTATTAAACTTATATAAACCAGGTTGTAAATTCATGTGAAATGTTAAATTAGACTCATCATGCTTAACATCAAATTGAAATGGAGCTCCTAGCACAATCGGAGATCCTTTTATCGATAAGCCAGCGGTTTCTGCTTGAAAATGGCCGGCAAACCCATCAGTAAAATTTCCTTTTGACAGATTGCATTCCATCTGCCCACTCATTCGCAGATGCCCTTCAGGTATCCATCGATCAACAAAATCGTTTAAACACTCCCACCGCCTCAAACCTGATAAGTCAATCTTGCAAAGATTCAACTTAGCGTAGAGAAGCCCTTCATCGGGGAGGAATTCCCCTTCTAATCCTATCAGGAAGTCTTCCCCTCCATTTAATCCGAGGAAAGGGATTTTCCACTTATCTGCTTCATGCTGTAGCTCCGCATAAGCAGTCCAATCATTCCATTGCAGTTGGTCAACCAGCCATTTTTTTTCAAGTTTCCGACCACTTAGTTTTGCAAATGGCTTGCTTTCATATTTGTTACCGCTCCGCACTGCCTCGAGGTGATAGCTGAAGTGATGATCTAGTGGCTCATACCCCAATATCATCGTCCCCTCGCCATCGATTAATGACTCTTTAGACAACTGTTCTAATAGCGCAGGGGTCAAAAAAAGAAATCCTGGACAGCGAAAACGGTGAAGATCTTTTATGAGAGTTTGAAGGTCAAAGCGGGAAAGAAAATGGAGCGTTTCAATAGAACTCCAATTTTTAAAGGTACATTGCCACTCTTGAGGATATATACAGCTAAAATGTGTGAATCCTGGATTTAAGTGAAGCCTCTTCAAACCTGTTGTATCAGCATCTGACGACCTCCCTGCAATCCGCAATAACTCATCATTCCCATCCTGCACAGCGACATCAAGATAGACATCTGGATCATTCAGATGTTCAAAACGAAGATGGTCGCCGACAAATAGATATTCTTCAACGCGGCGCGGCTTTCCAACAAGCAGAGTCCCTTGAATATCTGTGAATTCAAGCGTCTCGTTGCGGTGTTGGTAGTCGAAATCTGCATACACCCCCTTTAAAGAGATGTCGCTATTTTCAAATGAAGAATACCCGTCTACAATTGATCCTTGGATGTCCGCTTGTAAAGTATAGTCTTCTGGCAAGAAAGAAAAATCAAGGGTTATCCCCTTATTTCTTGCTGTCACTATACTTTCGAAAGGAATTTGATTGAATAGAGACCCTTGATGAAAATACTCGAAAAAGCGCTGAATTTGAGACAGTTTACCTGACAGAGTAGGAAGATGAATGGAAAGGTTGAACACACCTGGAGCCGGGTCTTTGTAATCGAATGCAAGCCCCCCTGAAAAGTATGTCTCTAAGCAATATCCTTCTAACGGTTCAATAGAAATTGTATTTTCCTCAAAGTTCACCAATCCATGAACCTCTTCAAACAATAAACCATTTGACTTGATCAAATATGAACCATGGAAAATGGGTAAAGTTCCATGATTTGAATAAGTGGTCATGTCAATCTCATGAAATCCTTGACGCGCATCAGCAGATGAACCTTCACCTTCTTTCATTTCGACCCATAGATCATCATTCTCAAAAAACAGATTTTTTAATTCATAAGTGAAATTCAGGGTGTGGTCTCTATAAGACTCTTTAAAGTCAGCTTCAATATGAGCATCAATCATCCCCTTAGCGATTGAAAATTCATTTAAAACAGGGTAAAAATGAGCAAAAATCGTTTGTAAAAATTTGCTTTCGATAGGATTAAGTTTATGCAGTTTTATATCTAGATGTTTGACGCCATCTGAAAGCTGGTGAAGATGAAAATGAGATTGGCTTTCGAAAGAAGGGGAGTGAGAACAACGCAAGAAACCATCAAAATGCATAGAGCTATAGTTGCTTAAATTGGCAAGACCTTCTAAAACCCACCGTTTATTCACTTCTTCCTCACGATGATTTGCAGATAAATCGATATGAATCGTTTCATCTTCATCTAATTTAATCAGTCCTGCGATTTCTTCGAGCTGCCAGTTTTGAGAATTGGAAGATAAGGTCATTGTCCCATGAGAAACGAGTTCAAGTTCTCCAATAACAGGAAAACGGAGATCTCTATTTTGCTCGGCTATACCGGCATCTAGTTGAAATTGGCCATCTGGACTTGCGCGAAAGCTCCCGGGGTTGAACGATCGTAAATCACCCCATATTGAATTAATATTGGGTGATTTACGATCGTTCAACTCCGGGGCTTTGGCGCAGTCCAGATGGTCAATTTCAACTAGATGCCGGTATGAAGGATTGTGTCGAAGATTCAGTTGAATTTGAGGAAGTACCCCTCTAAAAGTCGACCGTTCTGAAGAATATCGACATACGATATCATCAAAGCTGAGATTAGCTTCTAAATAGGGCCTTCCCTTTTTTGGGAAAACAGCTGCGACTTCACCGTCTAGAATGCCTGAATCAACAGACAGCGACTCTGGATGAAAGCCAAAAAGTTCAATAAACGAACTAAGAGATTGAAATGATGTTTGAACGCTTCGATATCGAATTTTCTTTCCTTCAGCACTTCTGGCAGCTAGAATTTGCAGGTAGTTCGCCTCAACGTTCTCAGGATCAAAATAGAGTGTCAACACTCCCCCATCATCACTACCGCCATCAAAATCGAAGCTGATCTGACGCTTGATCTGATCGGTTAAACACCAGCTTAAAAGCCCTTTCTGAACATGAAACCTTGGGTGGGCTCTGAACCATTTTCTATCTTGCGAAAAAAAATCCTTCAATTCTCTTTGGGGATTGAGAGGAGAAAGCAAACGAAATCTTGGCTCATCAACTTCGACAGCAATATCAAGACGATATTGGCTCCAATTGAAATTAAAATCCAAAATTAACGACCGAGCAGAAAAAGAGAGGTGATTGTCATAGTTTGGCTCTACGATGACCAACATAGATTCCTTCAGATAAGCCTCTTTATAGCTAAAAGGCTTCCCCCACTGTGAAGTTGCATAGAGCTGGAATGACCAAGCAGCCACTGTTGAAATCACTGTTTGATAGAAGACGGCAAAGCACAATACCGTGCATAACATCCCCAGTAAACAGATCTTTTTTTTTGTTGAGAAGAGCTTCATCATCAATAGCTATTGACTTTTCGATAAAGCATAGCGCCTTAGTTTTTTCTTTACGATCTATTTTATCTTGACAGATGTTGGGAATATTACTTATATGAAGATTTTTCAGACGTGCCCATCCACGTTCAAGATCCGAGAAATATTTGTCAAAAAAACCCTAGCATGAGAGATTCCGATGCGCAGTGAATTAAACACGATTGAAGAAATTCAAGTTGGACCACATCTAATCAAACTTTCTATTCACAAGGACAAACCCATTGCTGAATTTGATGAGGAACACTTCTCCCAACTATGGTTTCTCGTTCAAAGCTGTCCACTGCTCTCTGATCCCAAACATTTAAAGGAATTTGCCCGCATCTCAAATTTTTTCTGGAAAGGGGTGATTTTCCGTTATATTGATTCTATCAGCCAGTTCCAACAGTACTACCACGATCAAATTGAGCTTGAAAGGCTCTGTCCAGGTGATATTTTCCCTTTCCGCCTAACTGACTATAAAATCTTCGATGTCTCTGTGATGCATGAACCCCATCTAGAAGATGGATCGCTATACTACTTCGTTTACAATAGTTCAAACGGACTGCCTTATCGAGTTGTCTGCCCCTTCCCCTATACGACAACTTCTACCCTTGTCCACTATCAAATCCTCCCCATCATTGAAGAGGCCATCGATTGACATCAAGATACGCAGGATGGACAGTACAGGATAAACAGGATAAACAAAAAAACAGGATAGGCAGGATCGCTTCGCGGCAAGATAGGCAGGATAGGAAAGATAGTTAATGATAAGATGAGAGTGTTTTTTAATTTTTTTGTCTTGTTTATCTGAACTTTCCTATTATCTTGCCTATCCTGCCGCGAAGCGATCCTGCCTATCTTGTTTTTGCCTTTTCATCCTTCCCATCCTGTTCAATTTCTTTGTCTTTATCCTGCCTATCCTGTTTTGTCCCTTTTGCCTATCCTGTTTTTGCCCATCCTGTATCGATTTTCGTTTTCAAGATCAAACAAATTTGCTAGCCTGACGACAGTAGATTAACTTAGGTATAAGTATGCTGCGACGTTTACTCGATTATCAACTTTCACTGACAGAAAAAGGGAAGCCTCTTCACCGATTGCGTCCTTTAGTTGATGCCACAGACACATTCCTCTACGAAGCCCCGCTCAACACCCAGCGCGCTCCACATATTCGAGATGCTATTGACGTCAAACGGTGGATGCTCATCGTCGTCTTCGCCTTACTTCCCTGTATCCTTGTGGCGATCTGGAATACCGGACTGCAAAGTTTCGTCTATTCGAGCGGCGACTACAAACTGATGAATGAATACCTCGCTTCTGCAAACTCATTTTCTACCTATTTCGATTTTGCTTTCAAAGACAACCGCTATCTGACCATTCTCAAAAATGGACTCGCCGCTCTACTCCCTATCGTCCTCATTTCCTATGTTGTGGGAGGCCTCTGCGAAACCTTGTTTGCCATCGTCAGAAAACATGAGATTACAGAAGGATTCCTGGTCACTGGCATACTCTATGCTCTGATCCTCCCTCCCACCATCCCGTATTGGATGGTCGCTGTCGGCGTTGCTGCAGGTGTGATTCTAGGTAAAGAAGTTTTTGGCGGCTCCGGGATGAACATCGTCAACCCGGCCCTTGCCTGCCGAGCTTTCTTATTCTTCACTTTTCCAGGCAAGATGTCGGGCGATGTGTGGGTTGGAACGAATCCCACGACTGTCAGAGAAAGCCTCCTTAAGATGAACCAAGACGCCCAAACAACAGCATTGGATGGATATAGCCAAGCCACCAGGCTAGCTCGATTTAACATCTCCCCTGAAATTAAACGGATACATGTCGATGCCATCGCCTCTAACGACCTCGGATCTTCAGTAGGCACCTACCCTACGATTGAACAGCACTTCACTCAATGGAATGGAGCAGGCCAACATCAGGCCACTTTAACTCAATTAGAACCCAGCCAACTCCAAAACTTTGTCACATCCCCTCTGGCAGAAGGAGGGCTCGGCCTCTCCCCTGGAAACTATGACGATGCTTATCATTTCTCCTCGCTCAACTATGGCCTTGGCCATGACAGCGACTGGAATTGGTTTTTCGGAGACAAACTCGGCTGCATGGGAGAAACTTCTGTCCTTGCTTGCTTGATCGGAGCTTTCATCCTCATTTGGACTGGTGTGGGATCCTGGAGAACAATGTGCGGAATGGCTCTAGGAGCCTATTTCACCGCGCTCTTCTTTGAATTGGGATCTCATTTCTTCGGTACCCAGGGAGGAGCATGGAACCCTGCAACGCTTGGGTTCCCTGCCTATAAACACCTTCTGCTAGGGGGATTAGCTTTCGGCATCGTCTTCATGGCCACAGATCCTGTGTCCTCCCCCTCGATGAAGCTTGGACGGTGGATCTATGGCGCCCTAGCCGGCATCGTCACCATCGTCATTCGAGCCATCAATCCAGCCTATCCTGAAGGGGTCATGCTCGCCATCTTGATGGCCAATGTCTTTGCCCCTTTGATCGATTATTATGTTGCCTATTTCACTCGAAAGAGGAGTATGAAACGTGTCAGAACCTAACCCTTCACCCAACTCACAACGCAACTATACCCTCTGGTTCATGGCTGTCTTAAGCTTAATCTGTGCGGTTATTTTATCCGTCCTAGCCAGCGCCCTGAAAGAACCTCAAATGCGCGCAAAAGATCTCGATCGCAGCAAACAGATGCTCATTTCTGCACGAATCCTCAGCCCTTACGGCTATTTTCAGATTCAAGACAATGACCAAGTCCTTCCTGCTCAATATACTCCAGGAGGGGCATTGAAAAAAACCGACAAAACCGTCTATCCAACCGAAGAACAGGTTCTAGAAGTCTACCGGAAACGGATCTCTCCTTTTCTTGTCAATCATCAAGGAGAACAGAAAACCTTTCAGGAAGCCGCAATTAACGAGCAGAAGTATGTCCAAGATTATCGAAAATCAGGATACTTTCAAGAACCATGGAAACTCGTCTATAAGGTTTACGCCAACGATGAATCTGGAGAAAACAACAAATCGGATAAACAGTCTGTTGAAGGCTATGTCTTCCCAATCAATGGAATGGGCCTTTGGGACGCGATTTACGGATACCTTGCCATCAAACCCGATGGCGATACTGTCATCGGCATTTCCTGGTATGACCAAAAAGAGACCCCAGGGCTCGGAGCCAACATCGCAGAACCTGAATGGCAAAGCCAGTTCCCTGGAAAAGTGATTTTTCAAGAAAGCCCCAATGGCAAAACCGATTTTGCAAAAGCCCCCTTAGGCATTATCGTCGTTAAAGGCAAAGTCAATGAAGTATTAGGCAGCTCGCCTAAATCACATAGTGCTGTTGATGGCATGGCAGGGGCAACGTTAACAGGAAACGGTGTGACAAATGCCTATCGCGATGTGTTGGCACCCTACCGTCCATTCCTTCTTAAACTGCACGAAGCATCAACTAAAGGAGCTTAGGGATAGATATGAGTACAGTTAAACCTCCTGTTTCCTCTTATTTCACCTCCCAATTGTGGTCAGGGAACCAAGTCCTCGTCGCGGTATTAGGCATATGCTCGGCACTGGGCGTCACCAACCGTTTGAGCGTCGCCATCACAATGGGCCTTTCCGTTTCATTCGTCACAGCGTGCTCCTCCTTTTTTGTCTCGTTATTGCGTAAAATTACCCCTGACAGCGTCCGGATGATTACCCAGCTCGCCATCATCTCCGTCTTCGTCATCATCATCGACCAGTTTCTTCAGGCATACTTTTTTGATATCTCTAAAGTCTTAAGCGTCTTTGTCGGATTGATCATCACGAATTGCATCGTGATGGGCCGCTGCGAGGGGATGGCTAAGAATGTTGAACCTCTTCCTGCTTTCCTAGATGGCCTTGGAGCAGGGATGGGCTATGCCATCGTTCTATTCATCATTGCATTTGTTAGGGAACTCTTCGGGTTTGGACAGCTGCTCGGTTATCAAGTGATCCCTCAATCCTGGTATGCGACCGCCGCAAACCCGGATGGATATGACAATTTTGTTCTCATGGTGAGTCCTCCAGCTGCTTTTTTCCTCATTGGAGGATTAATATATATCTCAAATAAGATGCAGAAGCATCCATAATCTTTAGAGGGAGCATTCTATGTGGATGGGAACATATTCACTCTTAAATCTTTTCGGACTCCTCATACAAGCGATCTTCATCGAAAACTTCCTGCTTGTCAACTTCTTAGGCATGTGCACCTACTTGGCCTGCTCCAATAAACTCAAAACCGCTAATGGCCTTGGCATCGCCGTTGTCTTCGTCCTGACGATTTCAGGGGTTCTGAACTGGTTTGTCCAACACTATGTCACCGCACCAGGAGCGCTCTCATGGCTTGCCTTTGTCGGTATAGACGCCTCCCACATAGACCTAAGCTTCTTACAATTCCTCCTATTTATCTCTATTATTGCAGGTTTCACACAAATCCTTGAGATCATCATTGAGAAAGTCTCTCCCGCGCTCTATATGTCGCTCGGACTCTACCTCCCGTTGATCGCCGTGAACTGCGCAATCCTTGGAGCCTGCCTCTTTGCTGTCACACGAGACTATCCCTTTGTCCCTAATTTCTTCTACGTCCTCGGCTCTGCCTTAGGCTGGTGGCTGGCCATCGCGTTGATAGCAGCAATACGTGAGAAAATTGTCATTTCAGACGTTGTCCCAGGCCTTCGCGGAATGGGCATCACGTTCATCATGTCTGGACTCATGTCGATGGCTTTCATGGGATTCACCGGCATCAAACTCGCTAATCCCGCACCAGATGAACCTCCCATCACGGCGGTCGAAAACATCCCTAAACAGGATCCAGCAATCGAGAATTGAAGTGGTTCCCTCTGGCGTTCAAAACGACGTGGATAACCCCCTCACTTGCTATAGAAATGATGGGTTGATCATATTCTTTAGACAATTTTCCATCAATCTCTCTCCAAATGTAGACATCAACGTTAAAGATTTTTGAAATCGCATAAAATTCAGCTCGTGAGCCGTGTGAACCCGTTTCACTCATACATTCAAAATACTGCTCTATCGTAAACGCGTCCAGGGCTGCTAACTGTTGATCCAGTCTTTCTATCCCCTCTTGATAATCCTCTTCAGTGATAATTGCTTCATGAAACATCGAAAGGAACGCCCCTTTTTCATCGTTGAGCTGATTTGTTTTTACATACTGATGCGCTTCCATCGCTGCACGAATATTTTCAAGAAGTTCTGTGTCGCTTTGATGATCTCGCATCCAATTAACCACATCAGTTCGAAGTGTTTCATGGGTAACTCCAACAGCTTTACCCATATCATTCAGACTGAAAAGCGCTGCATGAAGCCAGCAATTGCCGTCATCCGGCTGCCTTTTTATCCCTTGTTCATCAACTTCCATTGACAGACGGTAGTCTCTCATCACTTCACGATAATGATAAAGAACAATTTGAAGATTGGTGACAGTTTGGTCCATGAAATCCAATGCTTCAAATGCTTTTGCTAAGGAGGCTTCTCCTCTATATCTTTCAAAACGTGTTTTAAACGCTTGGATTCCTTCTCGAAGATTATGCATATTTTCAGATGATGACGACGCAGAGGTGCTGGGGTCTTCGTCCAGTGATTCAATATCAAACCCCTCCGGACTATTAAATATCCGTTTTAGTGCTTTGATGTTGGTTATGGCGACCTGGATCTCTTCGAGAGTAATTTTCTGAGGGGGTGTGGGAGAAAGAAGTGGTGCTGGAGAAGGAGGAGGTGTGGGAGAAAAGCATGCTGGAGTTATTTGCGAACCAGTATTGACCGAAAAGTGTCTTGAACAGCTACAAAGCTTAAAAAGGAAGACACCCAAGAACAAGATAATCGCTATTGCAACTGAGACAATCTTCGTCGGTGAATTTTTTAATAATTGCCTAGCTAAACCAACTGCACTGCTACCACGAATTGGGAACGAAAGACTTGAAATAAAATTCATAATAAATTCCTCGCCTATGATAAACAATTAGAAGACCATATTACAAGACAACAGATTTATTTATCTATAATAAAAATATTGCTGAATTCTCGTCATTATTCACCCTACAGATTAATCGAACAGCTGCTTCCCTTCTTCTGGTGTTTGAACATCCGTCATCGGTCTTTTTGTTCCTCGGATCCAATCAGCAAATTTCGAATAGGACCGCAACACATTTGTAGAGATAATCTTCCACAAATATCCCTAAACGGCATTAGGAATAATCTTTTTTTAATTCTCATTTTTCCTGGGAACTTTCCTTCACCAACAATTGCTGATTGTTGCATTCAAATTTTGTATTGCAATTAATATAAATTAAATATATAATTATGTATTATTAATACGCTATTACAAACTAAGGTAAAAATATGAATACTAGCTTTGGCATTACGACTACGATTGGTAAATCAATAGGAAGTCAAACGGAAACCTACTTTGCTGAAAACGGGGAATCAAAACACAAAATATTGAAAATCACTCGGATTTTCACTAGCGAAGAAGCCATTCCTAAAGTTGTTCAGAGAGACTTAGCAGAAATGCAAGCGAAGTTAGTTGAACGCGGAATCCCCCTCAATTGTGAACATCCGCCACGCCAAGAGCATCTCAATGATTTCAGACCGGGAGCAGTTCAGAGTTATTTATCTCAAATACAATTAGAACAACCAAGCCGTTATGAACGTCTGAAAACATTCTTTGAACGTGATGTCCTCAAACTGACAGTCGATGAATTAGAAGACAAACTCCCTCGTTGTACCAAATATCTAGACAGCAAGGTAAAGGGCGGAGATTACCAGATTGGCTTTGTAAAGCGAAAAAGTTTAAAATGGATCGCAGAGTTAGCACTTCCTTATATGTCATGTCCTCCTATTGATTATTTTGAACCCTCAACTGATGTGGGTGGGAGTCAAACGGAGTTATCCAAAAAGAGCAGCGACTTTGTGGTCTTTGACGATGCATCCTACAGCGGAAAACAAATGATAACCATCATCTCTTCCATGCTACAAGAATTGCTCCGTCAAGATAGGAAAGGGAAAATCTATTTTGTCATCCCCTTTGTTTCTAAAGTTGCTGAAGCATCTATCCTTCACCATTTGCAAACCTTGATGACTTCGCCAGAATTGCACGGACATGAAGGATTAAAACGATTAAAAATTCATTTGATCACCTCTGAACGTCAGGTAAAAACGATGAAGGACATCTTTCCAGAAGGCTTGGATAGCATTGGAATCACTTTTACAGAATGGAAAGTACCTGATACGCATTCTTTGTCTTGCATAGTCAGTGGTGGCGGGCCCTCTGCTCCTGAGTTACTCACTAATTACCCTCCCTGTTATAAATGGTGATTGGCCCATTGGTCCGAGAGTTAGATCCAGAGGGCTCGACGGATTTTCACAAGACGAACCAACATTTCCGTATCTTCTTCGTCATCAGCAATCTCGCCGAGTATGTCCTGCGGGTCAGGGCGTCTCGGCCGGTCCTCTTTCCACCACCTGTAAAGAATAACCATTTCTTCAGCCAATAAATCTTGATCTGTCAGCGTCCCGTTATCAGGATCCTCTTTTCCAATATCTTCATGATACCCTAGGCTAACCGCCCAGTTACGATATTCCTGAGCAGATTCAGGGCTGCATCGTTGAGCAAGACGGGAGATGGCGCGAAACCAAGCTGTCCAGTATTTGCAACAGGCTCCATGAGCATAACCCATACCAAACATATGAAACCAGGCTTCTTCCCCCTGAACAAAGTCTACATACGAATCAAAAGCAGAATGCAACAAGCGGCTGTAATATTCATGCCAATCCCCTTTTTGGAGGTTTGAGGAGAGGAGATGAGTTTTTGAAATCCATCGATTTCTGATATAAAACCTTATATTATCCAGACGTTTTTTTATCGGCCAGTAAATCGAATCTTGAATCCAGTCAAGACCCTCTTCTGCGAGCCAACATCTGAATTTATGTTTGCTTTTATATCTTATCCAAGCATCCCACTCTGCTTCCCATTCTTCTGGTCCTGTATAATGATAAATAGTTGGTTTTGTTGTTCCTCGGATCCAATCAGCAAATTTCGAATAGGACCACAACTGTCGCATCGTTACCTCCTCACAAGGCATTTCCACCTGTTTGAGAATATCATTGCAACACAAAATAAATCTACAATAACTTCCTTACAACAGGATAAACAAGATGAACAAAAAAAACAGGATAGGTAGGATCGCTTCGCGGCAAGATAAGCAAGATAAAGACAAAAAAATAGCACGATGGGAAGGATAGGTAAAATAGAAAATGGCTTTCCATTGAAAAAAATGCAATCCCATCCTTCTCATCTTTCCTATCCTGTTAATTTTTTTGTCTTTATCCTGCCTATCTTGCCGCGAAGCGATCCTGCCTATCCTGTTTTTGTCCATCCTGTTTATCTTGAAAAGGCGCGGGGATGTGCCTTATCGTAGACTTTTTTCTTTAACTTCGGCGACACCTGTGTGTAGATGGTCGTTGTGGTTAGGGAACTATGACCGAGAAGAACCTGGATCATTTTGAGATCCATCCCATTCTCTAGCCAATGTGTGGCGATGGTATGTCGGATGGTATGAGGGGTGATCTCGCCTGACAGCCCGCTTTGCATAAGGTAGCGAGCAAAATGACGGTCTACCGAACGTGCAGTCAGCCGAGTTCCTAATTTATTGAGGAAAATGGGCTGACGCCTCTGTTCAAGGTGAAGTTCTGGGAAATAATGATATCTGTCGGGGTGTTCTAGATAGGATTGTATCCACCTGGCGCCATTTTTTGTGATCGGGACAACGCGCTCCTTCTTCCCTTTGCCACGCAGTTTAAGCGTAAGCGCAGATTTATCGAAGTCTGCAACGTTCAGTCCGACGAGCTCGCTGACGCGCAGTCCTGAGCTATATAAAACTTCCATCATCGCCCTGTCGCGATAGCCTAAATAGGTTGAGATGTCAGGTTGTTCGAGGAGATGGGTGACTTGCTGGTACGTCAGCGCAGCTGGAAGCGTCTTTTCCAGCTTTGGACTCTCGATCTCTTCTGTTGGATCTGTGTCAACCAATCCTTGACTGCGAACAAACCTGAAGAAGCTGCGCAACGTTGACAAGCGCCTCGCAACAGTTTTACGATGCTGTTTCTGTTCGATCAACAATGCCAAGTATCTGCGGATTGTCTTATGGTGGATGCTTGAGAGAGGAATTGAATCATGAGGCGGCACCGTCGGCGTTAAATAGGAGATTTTTTCAGATGGTGTTTTTGTTGAGAACCGATTGAGTTCTGTCGATTCCAAGAAGTCTTTAAAATTGTTAAGATCGATGGTGTAATTGCGTAAAGTATGCTCTGAAGCACACCTTATCACTCTAAGGTGTTCGATAAACTGATAACAGGCTGAAATAAACATTGCTTATTCTTGTAACACGCCTCTTCATCAGGCTCTACTTTGCATTGTAGCACGACAGAATATTTTACGGATGCCATAAAAAACAGTTTCAAAGAAACAAAAAAGCACCCTTGACGTCCAACCTGCAAAAAGCTACACTACTTCAGCGATCATCACTCGGATCAATTTCAAAGGTATAATCAATGAGCATCGATGCTGTTGCAGAAGACGACACTGACATTTATGGCATTCATGAATGGACAAACACCCCTGTTGAAGGGATGGCGTTTTTAATTGCAAAAGTAATTCAAGCGATTCTTCCTGTGGCAATTTTTTGCTGGATCTCCCGTGCCACAGTCCAGCTGCAAGCGATGATATGGTCGGCCAGATGGCCTTATTGGTCTCAAATTACCGATCAAATTTATTTAGGAGCCATCCCTCTGGATAATTGGGGTCATATCGATGACATCACTCGTTTAGGTGTGGGCGCTATTCTTTCTTTTAATGAAGATCATGAATTGCAACAACAAATCGGCGCCAAACCGATACAAGAAAATGAATGGGCTGATCGAAATATCCATTATTTGCGGCTCAATAGTCCAGACCTCTCGCCTCTATCTGTCGCAGATCTTGCTAAAGCCGTTGATTATATCAGAAGCGAAGTCTTGTCAGGCCACAAAGTCTATGTCCATTGCACAGCAGGGAGAGGACGTAGCGCCTCTGCTGTCATTTGTTATCTTATCAAGGAATTTCGGTGGTCACTGACTCAAGCTTTGTCATTTGTCAAGCAGCAGCGGCGGCAGACGATTCTGAGCACAGAGCAGCTGACAAGCATCTACAATTGGCAAAGAGGTCACCTCCCAGCATAAAAAAAACAGGATGGGCAGGATAAACAAAAAACAGGATAGGTAGGATCGCTTCGCGGCAGGATAAACAGGATAGGAAAGATAAGGAAGGATAGGAAAAAAAGCACCTTCTCTTTTTCATTATTAAAGAGAAGCCTACTGAATTTTAATTCATACTTCTAATATCTTTCCTATCATACCTATCCTGTTTTTTTATCCTGCCTATCCTGCCGCGAAGCGATCCTACCTATCCTGTTTTTTGTTTATCCTGCCCATCCTGTTTTTCTTGTTGTGGGAAATTGCGATCTTGTTATCTTGTTATCTTGCTTATCTTGTTCTCATGGTGATTTGGGGAATTGAAAGACCATGAAATCTTCTGCAGCTCTTGTGTTAGGGAATATCGTTTTAGCTTCCGTTTCAAAAACCTTAGCGTTCAAATAGCGCGCTGAGTAGTGTGTGAGGATGAGCTGCTTCACGCCAGCCTCTTTGGCAATCATTGCAGCCTGCTTGGCTGTTAAATGGTTGTGATGCAAAGCTAACTCTCGATGTTCTTCAAGATAGGTGCTCTCGCATAAAAACATCGTAGCGCCCCTTGCAATATCGATGGCACTTTGGCAGGAAAGCGTATCAATGACCACAGCAAAGGTATCCCCTTTTCTAATCCAGCTGACATCGTCGAGAGAAACGCTTTTTCCATTGATGATGAGGGTGCCTGCAGACTCTAATTCTTTGACAAGCGGCCCCCTGACACCATGGAGCTTCAATTTGTCGTCGTCAAATTTTCGAGTATCAGGCTCAGTGATGCGCCAACCGATGTTATTGACACCATGCTCTAAGAAGGCTGCTTCGATCCGGAAATGGCCATCATCCTCTACAAGGCCAGGCTCGTGGACAGGATGTTCGATCACTTTGATTTTTTCGTGGAAAATCGCCCCATGATGCAGCCGATCAAAGTATTTCTTGCCGCTCGCTGGATAATAGCAGTGAACAGGGTGTTGGATCTTATCGAGGTTTAATCTCATCAGAATCGACCCTAATCCAAGGCAGTGGTCCCCGTGAAAATGAGAGATAAAAATTCGATTAACGAATGTTGGTGCAACGTTGGCAAAGATGAATTGACGTTGAGTCCCCTCGCCTGGGTCGAAGAGAAGACCTTCGCCATTCCATCGAAGTAGATAAGCGCCATGATTGCGGAAGCGTGTCGGCTGTTGGCTAGAACAGCCTAAAATGATCAGATCGCGGACACTCATTTAAGATTGCCTCCAGCTGAAATAATTGAGCTTCCCAAGAAGATATCCGATGACTCCTCCACTTAAATGGGCCATATTAGCGATATTGGGAGTCAATGCAACGTCATAAACTGTTTCAAAAAAGAACGACACAACCTGAAGTCCAGCCATCCCTAGGACATAAACCAACATGAACACAAGGGTGAGGCGATCAATTTGGTACCCCTCCCATGGGGCGTCAACCTGTCTGACCCAGACGAAAGCGAGCATCGCGCAGAGGATGCCTGAAAACCCGATGAAATTAGGTCCGCTTGTCAAGTATTGAGCCGTATTCGATATAATCCCAGTCATGAGAATGAAGAGGATATATCGCCAAGGGGTCAACCTGTGTTCTAACTGCTTACCGAGCACAATCAGCCAAAGCATGTTAAATAGAAGATGAAGAGCGCTTCCATGCAGGAGACATGGGGAAAATAGCCTCCAGATTTCTCCTTCCCTGATTTTTTCGAAGAGCGGAGGAGAAGAGGTTGGATGCTCTTTGTTCTGGGCTTTGCTCTCTTCAACCCAAAGCTGGTACACTCCTTGCCAATAGGGAGTATGTTGGATTTGATTCATCAGCACTTTCCCTTCAGGAGTGATATTGGAAGGATTTTCAAGTGCTTCGACACCGTAAAGTTTGATGAAACGGCCAATGAGCTGATAAAACAATGGATAGTCGTAAAGCATCGTCTTTTCAATTGGAGAGGTAAAGAGGCTTAAGCTCTCATACTTTTCAGGGATTTTATCCTCTCTCATCAAGATCAGGCTGGAAAAAAAAAGGAGGCAGCAAATGATCAACAGCCCTCGGGTGATTGTCCCCATCGGGCGAGCCTCCAAGGGAACTTGTGGTGATGGCGTCTTCGGTAAGTCTTTTGAAAAGGATGGTGCAGCGTGAGAAGACTCATCAAACTGAGGGTCTTCCCGATGATTTTTAAATACATTGAGCCACTGAACAGCTTTTTCCACCTGGTCCTCATCGACAATCCAAATTTGACAAAAGGGTGTTCCATAATGCTCGCTTCCCCAGTCTTGGTCGGAACCAATATCGACCTTGCATGCAATCCCCTGTTTTTCCAAAAATCGGGCAAATAGACGGCCTTCTTGCTCGTCAGAAAGAGTGCCAATTAAACGCATGTTCCTACACCCCTTCTTGTATTTTTTGTACAACGCTGGATGTAGACAGTCCAGGAACCAAGGAAACAATATGAATCTTTCCGCCATTGGCTTTGACGATATCTGCTTCGACGCAGTTTTCCCCATACTCAGCCCCATTAACATGGATGTCAGGTTTGATGAGAGAGAGGATGCGGCAAGGGTCAGTTTCCTCAAACCAAGTGAGATAGTCGACAAATTGCAACGCTGCCATCATCTGCAAACGGTATTCAAGGGGGATAATCGGCCGTTTCGGGCTTTTATATTTTTTAATAGAAGCATCGGAATTGAGGGCAACAAATAAGACGTCAGCTTGTTGAGAAGCTTCGAAGATGATTTGCAGATGCCCTGCATGGAGAAGGTCGAATGAACCGTTCAACGTCGCAATCGTTTTCTTTGTTCTGCGAAGCTCGCAGACAAATCTTTCGATATGGGCTGGGATGACAACCTTTTTTTTATATGCTTCAGACCATAAGAGAGGTGAAGATGATGCCACAGAGTAAGCTCCTTATCTTCTTGTTGGGAAAGCAATGTGATAGACTTCGTCATAGTGTTCGACAAAGTGGACTGTCAACCCCTTTCGGATATACTCTGGAAGCTCTTCGTAATCCCTTAGATTGTCTTTAGGAAAAATCAACACTTTTAATCCAGACCGCCGTGCAGCAACAAGCTTCTCCTTGACCCCGCCAATAGGCAAAATCATCCCTGTTAAAGTGAGCTCTCCTGTCATGCCGAGGTTATCTAACACGGGAGTATCCAACAACAAGGAGAGAAGGGAGGTGACCATCGTGATCCCTGCCGAAGGGCCATCTTTTGGGGTCGCCCCTTCAGGGATATGGATGTGAACTTGCGATTTCTCAAAAAACGTGTGTTCATGGGCATATTTATGGAGAGCACTGTGAAGATAACTCCAGGCAATCTGGGCCGATTCTTTCATCACATCGCCAGCTTGTCCGGTTAACTTCATCTCAGTCTTTTCACCTACAACCTTGATCGATTCGATATAGAGCGTAGCTCCGCCAAGAGCCGTCCAGGCAAGCCCCATGCAAACTCCGACAGGGGTTCTTGGATAAAACCGGTCACTAGTAAAAACCGGTTTTCCTAGAAATTCTGCCACATTCTTATTATTGATCGAATAGCGATGAATGACAGGAGGCGTAGCTTTTGCCTTCCTTTTTTTCTGAGCTGCCAAATTCTCTATCCGTTGATTTTCACGGACTATCTTTACAGCCGCTTTTCTTAAAATTTTCTTGATCAGATTTTCCAGCGTTCGAACACCCGATTCCCGCGCATAGCCATTGATGATCGAACGGAGCCCTTCTTTGGTAAAGACCACCTGAGAAGACTTGAGCCCCATCATCTTGCGGTTGCGAGGAATCAGGTATTTGGTTGCAATTTCGATTTTCTCTTGCATGATATAGCCAGAAAGACGAAGGATATCCATCCGATCTTTCAGAGGCTCAGGAATGGTATCTAAGACGTTTGCTGTGACAATAAAGAGAACGTTCGAGAGGTCGCATCTCACATCGAGATAGTGGTCGAGGAATTCGGCGTTCTGCTCAGGGTCGAGCACTTCAAGCAAAGCTGAGGCAGGGTCGCCATGATAGCTTTTACCCATCTTGTCCACTTCATCGAGCATGATCACAGGATTCATCGTCTGACAGTGTTTGAGGGCCTGGATCATTTTTCCAGGCATTGCGCCGACGTAAGTGCGTCGATGCCCTTTAATCTCTGCCTCATCTCTCATCCCGCCAACAGAAAATCGGTAAAACTTTCGATTTAATGCACGTGCAATACTTTTTCCGATGCTTGTTTTCCCTACCCCTGGAGGCCCAACAAGACAGATGATGCTTCCACGAACACCCCCAGCAAGCTTGCCCACACTGATAAATTCGATGATCCGCTCTTTGATATCCTCTAATCCATAATGATCTTCTGCCAGGATTTTTTCTGCTTCATCCAAGTCATGGTGTTCTTGACCGAGGACGCCCCAAGGGATAATCGTCAACCAGTCAAGATAGCCGCGGCAGACGCCATATTCAGAAGATTGGATCTCCAAGACGCTGAGTTTTTCAAGTTCGTTGTTGATCACCTGCAGGACATCAGGAGGGACGACCCTCTCTTTGAGGCGAGCTTGAAACTTCTCCCGGTCAAGGGATTTATCATCTCTTTCGATTCCCAATTCTTTCTTTATCGTTTTGAGCTGCTCCCGTAAAAAGAAATCTTTTTGAGTTTTATTGATTGTCGCTTCGATTTTCTGATTGATGTTGTTCTGCAAGATGCTGATATCAAGCTCTTTCTTCAGCAGTATCAACGCCTTATCGATCCGTTTATTGATATTGAAAGTTTCCAAAACATCTTGAAGCTCATCGCGGGAAGCTGTGGTCAATGCAACAGCAAAATCTGCAAGTTTTCCTGGCTCGGTGAAGTCTGAATGGCCGAGAAAGATCTGCAGTTCCTCTTTAAACAGAGGATTCAATTTCAATAACTCTTTAATCGTCGAAATGATGCTGATGGCATATGCTTTGAGCTCGGTTGTGAGGATGTGATTGTCTTCATAGTATTCGACATTAGCTTTTAAAGACGGTTGTTCTGATATGGGAGTTTTGACAATCATCCGTCTTTCCATATTCAAGATCACCTGCGCCCCGCCCTGCTCCATTGGGATGATCCGGAGCACCCGAGCCAACACGCCAATTTTATGCATCTCTTCAAACGTCGCCTTATAAATATCGATCGTCTCTGAACGGGTCATCAGCAACCCTACACATTTGTGATCGGATTTTGCGACAACTTTTAATACTTCATAAAAGGGGCCTGGTTCAATCACAATAGGAGCGGCCATCCCCGGGAAAAAAGGACGTTTCACTAAAGGAAAGACGAATACTTCGTCTGGAAGAGCAGAGCTGGTTTTCTGCTGGTCCTCATCGTCCCCAAGAGAATTCATGAGTGCGTCTTCGATCCCCAACTCAAGAGAAGTATTTTGATTGTCTTCTTCGAACATTTATAGGCTCCCATCACAGTTATCTTATAATATATGCTAGCATCTAGTTGAAAAAAATCAGATAAACACGAGTATAATCGCATGAGTCTACAAGTTTAAGATAAATTGTTCAACCAGCTTTTATTTTTTATGGGATTGGATGACGGGTTCAAAAAGTCCAATGGACTTTTAGATTCAGAACGAGTACAGTAGTGATGATCAATACGTCTAATTAACGAGATGAGCTATGTTCCAAGAAGTTCCCCAAGAGTCTTTCGATGAAAGAGAAAAGAAAATTGTTCAGCTATGGCAAAGCAAGCAGATGTTTGAACAGTCGATCATCCTGAGAGAACACTGCCCCCGTTTCACTTTCTATGACGGGCCTCCTTTCGCGACAGGACTGCCTCATTATGGCCATCTTTTAGCCGGTACAATCAAAGACGTTGTCCTCCGTTATAAGACCATGAAGGGCTTCCATGTGCCCCGCCGTTTCGGCTGGGACTGCCATGGCCTGCCGGTAGAGAGCGAAATCGAGAAAACCTTTGGACTTTCCGGAAAAATCTCGATCGAAGAATTCGGCATCCCCCGCTTTAATGAAGAATGCCGAAGCATCGTTCTCCGCTACACTAAAGAATGGCAAGCCATTGTCACTCGAATGGGAAGATGGGTCGACTTCAACCACACTTACCACACTATGGACAAAACCTTTATGGAGTCTGTTTGGTGGGTGTTTAAGCAGCTTTTCGAAAAAGGCTTAGTCTATGAAGGGTTCAAAGTGATGCCTTTCTCAGCTAAACTGGGGACTCCTCTATCAAATTTTGAAGCTTCAGAAAACTATAAAGATGTCGACGACCCCTCCCTAACTGTAGCCTTCCATTCCAGAGAAAGTGAGAACACCTATTATCTAGCGTGGACGACAACCCCTTGGACGTTAATTTCAAATTTAGCATTAATGGTCAGCCCATTGATTGAATATGCTGAAGTCATCGACCACGCAACCAAGCGCCACTATATCTTAGCCTCCGCACGGATCCATTCGTACTATAAAAATGAGGATGATTACACGTTAGTTAGAACCTTCCCAGGCTTGGAGTTAGAAGGACACCGCTATATCCCTCTATTCGATTACTTTGCCGATCATGAGCTGAAAGGGGCATTTCGAATTATTTTAGAAGATACAATTTCTATTGATGAAGGAACCGGCATCGTCCAGACAGCGCCAGCTTTTGGCGAAGTCGACTTCTTTGCCTGCCAGAAAGCTGGAATCGAGCCTGTTTGTCCAGTTAACAATAATGGGCTATTCACTGAGGAGATCGCTGAGTTTCATGGCCTCTTTGTTAAAGATGCCGATAAAGAGATCATGCGGCGACTGAAGCAAGAAGGTAAAGTTTTTCATCAAGGCACTTGCCGCCACCGCTACCCCTTCTGCCCTCGCTCAGACACCCCTTTAATTTATAAGACGGTCAGCTCGTGGTTTGTCTCTGTCGAAAAAATCAAAGACAGATTACTCGCTTCCAATGAAAAGATCCATTGGACGCCTTCACACATTCAATATGGACGCTTCGGGAAATGGCTCGAAGGGGCGCGGGATTGGGCGATCAGCCGTAACCGCTATTGGGGAACCCCCATTCCAATATGGAGAGCTGAAGATGGCGAACTCCTCGTCATCGGCAGCATTGCCGAATTAAAGCAATATACTGGAAAGGACGTCAATGACCTCCATCGCCATTTTATCGACGACCTGACCATCGAGAAAGAGGGGAAAATTTTCCGCCGCATCCCTGAAGTCTTCGACTGCTGGTTTGAATCAGGGTCGATGCCTTATGCTCAGAATCATTACCCCTTCGAAAATTCCGATCTGTTTGAAAAGAACTTCCCTGCCGACTTCATCGCTGAAGGGTTAGATCAAACGCGAGGATGGTTTTACACTTTAACGATATTGTCGACAGCATTATTTGACCAGCCTGCATTTAAAAATGTGGTCGTGAATGGGTTGATCCTTGCAGAAAATGGGGCTAAAATGTCTAAACGACTGAAAAATTACCCCGACCCCGTTGACGTCATCCACCAATATGGCGCAGACGCGATCCGCCTTTACCTTCTCCATAGCACTGCCGTTAAAGGTGAAGACCTCTCCTTCTCAAAAGCTGGTGTTGAATTAGTGTTAAGGCAGATCATGCTGCCGCTTTGGAATGCTTATACTTTTCTGGTGACCTATGCGCGAATCTATAAATGGAATCCCACCCCACTCCCCGACAAGCTCGATCAAGTGATTGATCAGTGGATCGTGTCGCAAGTGAATAAACTGATCCATGAAGTTGAGCTCGGAATGGATGACTATGACCTCTCCCGAGCCGTGGAGCCCTTCGTCGCGTTCATCGACCAGCTCACGAATTGGTATATCAGACGCTCAAGACGCCGTTTTTGGGAAAATGAAGCCTCGCCTGATCGGGATCAGGCTTTTGCCACTTTATATTATGTCTTAATCGAGTTGGTCAAGATCGCCGCTCCTTACATCCCATTTATCAGCGAGACGATTTACCAAAATCTCCGCACCTCGGACATGCCTGAATCGGTTCACCATTGCGACTTCCCCATCTACCACCCTGGACTAAGGCGTCAGAAGCTTGAAGCTGAGATGGAAGCGGTACAAGTGACGACAAGCTTGGGCCACTCCCTTCGCAAAGAGCATAAACTGAAAGTACGGCAGCCTCTTGCTGCTGCCCATCTCGTCTCTCCAGACGACCAGATCTTGTCATTCCTCGAAGACCAACAACATCTCATCGCAGAAGAGTTGAATGTAAAAACAGTGACCTTCAGCAAGGACGAAAGCAAATTTGTCAGCCTTCAGGCAAAGGCTAATTTCCGGATCTTAGGAAAAAAACTAGGAAAGCTCATGAAAGGAGCTCAGCTTGCGATCGAACAATTCACTCAAGACCAGCTGGCCAAGATCATGGAAGGGTGCTCCATTGTCATCTACCTGGAAGGGAACGCCACTATCCTCACCCCAGAGGATGTTCAAGTCGAAAGAATCGTACGTGAAGACTTGATCGCTGCGAACCAGGGACTGATCACCATCGCTCTTGACACCCACCTCAACGAGGATTTGTTGATCGAGGGACTCTCACGAGAGGTTGTCAACAAAGTCAACACGATGCGCCGCGATGCAGACTTGGATGTGACTGACCGGATCAAACTGCGCCTGGAGACAACTGACCGTGTGAAGCAGTGCTTTAAACTGTACGAAGACTACATCTGTCAAGAGGTCTTGGCTGTCGATGTGCAGTTCGGCCCCTGCTCCGGCACCGATTGGGACCTCAATGGCGAGCCCACTGTCATCTCCATCGAGAAAGTATCTTAGTGATTACAATTTTTTTTTACAAAAGTCTTGCAAAATTTCATTGGCATCTGAATAATCCTAATCAGAGTACTTTCTGAGACGCTCGCTTCTCACCCTCAGAATGGATCATAAACCTCCTTTCTAAATTTGGTGATAAAACTAGACTGTTCTCAGGTAAACTCTAATTTTAGAATATTTCAAACCAAAGGAAGACAGATGAGAAAATATTTATGTTCGCTCTTGATAGCTATAGGAACATCTTCAATGACTCTAATTGCTCAAGAGTTTTGCGATTCATGTAAACTTTACCTGAGTCCACAAGATGTGATGGTATCTCAGAATGGAATCATCGTTAACATTGATGGCATGGCAGGAATGACAGACACGCTTGCACACGATATCAATGGTCTTTATACTGACAGCACTAGAGTTCTTTGGATAGATTCTAATGGACATTATAACCCACCCGAAAGACCTGTATGCCCTGGGTGCGGGGATGTTAATAAAACCTGGGAGGAAAAAGAGAAAAACAGAGCAAATGAAAGAAAAGAAAAAGAAAAGAATGATAGAGAAAGAGACAACAAAAATAAGAAACACTGATATTAAATAAATCAAAATGTATAAATTTTTTGTTATTTTCTTTATTTTTATTTCATATTCATTACAAGGAACAAATGTATCAACCATCCTTCAGGAAATCCCTGATAAAGATCGTCAAGAAATCTGTTCCTTGTTCTCGTTTTTAGTCAAAGAAGACCACTTTGCCTACACACTATTTGGAGATAAAGCAGTTTCCATCTCTGGGCACTTCACATTAACACCCTGGGAAAACACTCTCGAACGGATTCAATCCGATGCAATTTTCTGGAAGAAATGGCAAACTTGGGAAAAATACAAAAACTTGTTTACCTTTAAAAATTATCTGGTGTTAAACGAAAACCACCCTTCGAAAAATTTGCAAGTATCTCATATTATCATCATAAACAAGAAGGCTTTTCTCAAAACTGTGTATCAGCATTTACCTTTGTTCGAATCTATTCTAGGACATAAAATCGTTCCAGAACAGCTCTTAAGTAACATTGAGTCAGGTAAAGCTTCTTTTCGAAACAGTATCAGTAACAACGAAATGCTTTGGGGAATTCTTCTAGGCTATGGGAAACACAATGCTATTCTTTATAACCGGAGAGAACGCGACTATTTTAATAATGCAGTTTTAAGCAGCCCTGCATTGGAATATTCTACGATTAAACTCAAAGGATGCGGAGACTATGGGTACTATCCTTTCCTTATTGGCTCAGTGTATTTTGTTGGAGACCTCGATCACGCAGAAACTGTTGCTCTTAGACAAAAATATAGAAAACTTCGAGGTGAAATCTCTGCCATCTACGCCAAAGGCGATTTCCTTGAAATAACTTTGTCAAAACTAACGGAATAAGAAAGCTGCCAAACCTGTTTATGGACACTATGGACTAGATGGACAGTATGGACTAGATGGACTTTATGGACTTTATGGACTAGATGGACTAGATGGACTTTATGGACATGACTACTGCTTTGTTTTCAGTCCATATGGTCCAATATGGTCCATTTTTGTCCATAGAGTCCATCTAGTCCATCTAGTCCATAGTGTCCATCACTTCACAGCTTCTTGAAGATCGGCTTTCCCTTGTTCCGTTGGCGGTAGAGAAACCAGGCAAGCGCGATCAAAGCAACAACTC
>JAGVJP010000101.1 GCA_020051075.1 Parachlamydiales bacterium | reverse complement strand
CGTATTCAAGACGATTTGTTGGATACGCGAAGCGTTTGGAGTGCGAAAGCCCCCTTTCGCTTTTCCGCCAAAGGATGTTGATCAGAACCTGTGCGCTTAAAAAAGTTGGTTGGGGGTGTGATAGCTAAGCTCAAGCAGGTTCAGGCCCTATTTAGACTTTTGCTTATTTAACTTTGTTCAAGAAAGACTTGACGATAGTAGGTGATCAACATTGCTGTGAACTTCTGGACCTTTTCCATGTCATCTAAACATGACGGCGACGAAAGATCAAGTGAACTTAATGCGTCGTTAATCGAGATAGCGATATTTCGAATTGGCATCCTATTTTTTTCAGAGGATAAACTTACACCATAAAGAATAGAGATAAATAATTTTAAATGGTTTTTCGTATCAATCGGATCAGTCGGCAACGCATCAACTAATTTTTGCAATTGTCTAATAATTTCACTTTCCTCTTTTTGGAGATTGTCTTCCAACTCGAGTTTTAGGAAATTGTCTCCCAACTCGATCACGCGGCTATGCAAATCTCCCCCCAACAAATTCATCTCTCTAGTGATATCCTTAAGAATAGCTATGGCCATTTCCAATTCAATCTCATTGAATTCTATTTCTAACAGTCGATTGTTGATCAAAGCCCCCTTCAAACGAGCCTTCTCATCTTTTTGTGGAGAAATGCGGACTAATCCCTCTTTCTCGAAGTCTTTGAAAGAAGTTTTTGTTAAAATCCGATGAGCAAGGCATTCAAATGCATCAGAAAGTTTCTGCTCTGGAGATTTTTTATCTGCTTTCGGCTTTAGTCTTATTTTGTTAGTGAGTTTAGCAATCCTCTTGGGTTTTTTTATATACACGAATGGGACTTCAGAAATCGTTAGGCCTAAAACCTCAGCAAGAGGTTTGTCACCGTCTAGAATAAGTTCTGGCAATGATGTCGTTGAATTTGAACCAGGCACGGTCGATCCCAGTTCGTTTTGACTGTCCGTAGGCTGTGGTGGAATGGAATTGATTCTCTGTGGTGGAAGAGGGGGCGGTGATGTCTGATCAGGTTTCGGCGGTGCTTGTTCCGGATTTACAGTAGACCCCAATGGAATCACTGCAGGCTTGGGTGGAAGAGGGGGTGGTGATGTCTGATCAGGTTTCGATGATGCTTGTTCCGGCTTTACTGTAAACCATAATCCCAATTGACTCACATCAGGCTTTGGTGGGAGAGGGGGCGAAGATGTCTGATCAGGTTTCGGCTTTACTGCGGCCCCTGGTCCTGATCCTGCTGGACTTGTGGTGGGCGCGCTCGAATTCGGAAGTGGTCGACTGACTGCAGGTTGAGATGAAGTTGATGTCTCTAATGGACGAGAGGGCTGTGTTGTTTCCTGAGCAGGTTTCGGTTGTGCTGGCGGCTTTACTGCGGCCCCTGGTCCTGATCCTGCTGGACTTGTGGTGGGCGTACTCGAATTCGGAAGTGATCGACTGACTGCAGGTTGAGATGAAGTTGATGTCTCTAATGGACGAGGAGGCGGTGTTGTTTTCTCAACAGGTTTCGGCGGTTCTGGCGGCTTTATTGCGGCCCCTGATCCAGATCCTGCTGAACTTGTGGTGGGCGCGTTCGAATTCGGAAGTGGTCGACTGACTGCAGGTTGTGGTGAAGTTGATTGCGGTAATGGAAGAACTGGCAACAAGCTCGATCCTTGTTGATGGAAAGTTCTCCAAATAAATGCAGCCGTTAAGTAAACAATCCCTATTGTTAGGATAACCAAAGCGACAATCGTAATTTTTTGTTGTTGTGGCTTAGCATTCGCAAATTTGCTAAAGACGATCTCTCGTGCACCATGAAATTTAATGGGGATGGTCACTCGAAAAAAATCAGGTAAAGTTGTAGAAGCAAATCTTTGAATCTCTGATAAATTGACAGAATTAAACATAAGCCTCTGCTCCGACAAAGAAAAAAACTATATTAAAAACAAAGCATTTAACCTGTCAATGAAATAAGATAAGTTAAAATATAAATTACAGGCCATCGGGTAACTGTTACCATACCATTTAAAATTCCATCCCGGTCCTCTTTGCGTCTTCTTTGCCTCTTTGCGTTAAAAAAGATTTCAGCTTAGAACCGCTCACATCACGAGTCCCCCGTCAACGGTGATGACTTGACCTGTAATATAATTGGATAAAGGAGTCGCTAGAAACCAGACGGTATTGGCGATGTCGTCGACCTGCCCCATTTTACCGAGAGGAATCTGTTGGAGAATAGACGTTTTCTGCGCCTCATTTAAGGCATCGGTCATACGCGTTTGGATAAACCCCGGAGCAATGCAGTTGACAAGGATATTACGTGCGGCGAGTTCTTTGGCGAGAGCCTTTGTGAACCCGATCATCCCTGCCTTCGAAGCGGCATAGTTGACCTGTCCGGCATTGCCCATCAACCCTACAACAGAACTGATATTTATGATTTTCCCTTTGCGGGCCTTCATCATAGAACGGACAACAGCGCGGCATGTATTATAGCACGATTTGAGGTTGATATCGAGCACCCGATCCCACTCCTCTTCACTCATCTTCATCAAAAGCTGATCGGAAGTGATTCCTGCATTGTTGACTAAGATATCGACTTGGCCATAAGTCTCAACGACATTTTTGATGATTTCGTCAACAGAGTTGGTTTTAGAGATATCGACAGAAAAAAATTTTGCTTCTGAAGCAGGGTGAAGCTGTCGAATTTCTGCTGCTGCAGCATCGCCTGTCTCTTGATTGGTTCCTAAGATGACAAGCCGAGCTCCTTCAGCGGCTAATTTTTGAGAGATTGCTTTTCCTATTCCAGCATTACCCCCGGTCACAATCGCCACTTGGCCTTTTAAAAGATCGTTCATCGTGCATGATCTCCTTCTCTGATCATCTTTGAGAGCTGATCGAGATCTTTAACAGTCCCGATCGAAACCGTTGGTGCTTTAACGCCAATCCGTTTATTCATTCCTGACAAGGTGGTTCCTGGTCCTATCTCAACATAGAGGTCAACGTGGTCATCTTCCATTCGACGGATCCCCTGTTCCCAGCGGACTGAATGCGTCACCTGCTTAGTGAGATTGTGACGCAATTGTGTTAAATCAGAAACAAAATCTCCGGGAACATTCATCACCAAGGCTGATTCGCCTTGCAAGAAGAAAGCGTTCTTGATATATGGAGAGAGCTTGTTTTCTGCCAGATGCATTAACCCGCTGTGGAAAGCGCCATGAACTTGAAGAGGAAGAACTCTTTTAGCTCCCCCTGCTTTAGCCGCTGCTGTTGCAGCATCGATAGCCTTGGCTGTCCCTGAAATGACAACTTGCCCAGGGCAGTTATAATTGGCAATCCATAATTCATGCGGCATATTGAGAGCGTGGACGATCTCTTCGACTTTTTCCCCCTCCAACCCCATCACGACAGCCATTGTCCCTTTGGTCGCTTCACATGCTTCATTCATAAAATCCCCCCTCATCTGAACGAGAGGGAGTGTTTTAAGAAAAGAGAGCCATCCGCCTGCTGTCAGAGCTGTATATTCCCCTAAACTCAATCCAGCACACAGGTAAGGTTTAATCTCAAATAGCTCTTGAATAACTCTGAAGATCGCCATGCTGGCAACATAAATCGCCGGCTGGCTATTTCGTGTTTCTGTGAGAGAATCTTCAGGTCCATTCAAGATGACCGAAGAGAGAGGACGGTCAAGGAGGGTGTCGGCCTCTTCGAAGGTGAGCCGAGCCGCAGAGAAGTTGCTGCAAAAATCGGAAGCCATTCCAACGTATTGTGCCCCCTGTCCAGGAAACAAGCAAGCGATTCTTTTATAAAATTTAGTCATAATCATCCTTTCATTTGAGTCAGGAGCGATGCGCCCCAGGTTAAACCCCCTCCAAATACTGTCAATAGAAGGTGTTCTCCCTCTGTTATTTGATGTGTTTGTACAAGCTCGTGCAGAGCAATGGCAACGCTGGAAGCTGAGGTATTGCCATATTTGTGAACTGTTTGATAGACCTTCTCTTCAGGCATATTGAATTGCTTCGCTATTGCATCGATGATCCGTTTGTTGGCCTGGTGGGGAATCAGCCAGCTGATATCAGATGCTTCAAGACCGGCTTTGTCAAGACAGACCTTTGAAGCAGCGCTCATGCGCCGGACTGCATGTTTAAAAACCTCGCTGCCAGACATCTTGAAATAATGCTTTCGCTCATCTACTGTTTCGTGTGTCGCTTGATGCCTTGAGCCTCCTCCAGGAATCATCGCCAGGTGAGACAGCTGTCCATCAGAACCGAGGCTGATGTTTGTAATCGCCAGCCCAGCTCCTTTATTGGAAACGACAGCTGCTGCAGCACCATCTCCAAAGAGAACACAAGTCGAACGGTCTTCGTAGTCAATGAAAGCCGACATCTTTTCAGAGGCAATCACTAAAACATTCTGAAACATATCCGCTTGAATATAAGCCTTAGCGATCGATAGAGCATATAAAAATCCCGAACATGCAGCTTGAACGTCCATTGCAGCGGCGTTAGTTGCTCCGATATCTGCTTGAATAAGGTTAGCCGTACTTGGAGAAATGTAATCCTGGGTCATCGTCGCAACGATAATCATTCCAACATCCTCAGGAGAGATTGCTGCCTGGGATAAAGCCTGTTTGGCTGCATGGGCTCCCATGGTAGAGGGAAACTCGTCCGGGTCTGCGATCCGCCGTTCTTTTATCCCCGTCCGTGTGACGATCCATTCGTCCGAAGTCTCAACAATCTCTTCGAGATTGCGATTGGTCAATACTCGCTTGGGAAGATAAGAGCCTAAGCCGATGATCCGAGCTACAGTTGAAGATGACATATCCTATCCGTTCATATTCACAAAAAGGGAATTATACGGCGATACTAGATTAATTTCTGCAAAAAACTCTTCCCCCCTTTTTAACGCTGATAAACACAGAGGAACAGAGGGGCACGGAGAGAACAACATAGACAGGATAAACAAAAAAACAGGATGGGTAGGATCGCTTCGCGGCAGGATAGGCAGGATAAAAAAAACAGGATAAGGAGGATGGAAAGGATAGGTTAAATAAAAAAAATATATCATTTTCATCTGTTCCTTTCTCCTATTTTTAACTATCTTTATCTATCCTGTTTTTTTGTTTATCCTGCCTATCCTGCCGCGAAGCGATCCTGCCCATCCTGTTTTTTTGTTTATCCTGTCTATCTTGTTTCTATCATTTTTTTATCTTTCGTTGCCAAGATCATTTGTGGTAAATAGTGAATCAAGTCATCACAATAATAAAATTCCTCCCCAGAGCTATTTCATGAAATTTAATCTACGGACACAGCTAACCATTTGGCTCTTATTGCTGACGCTCGTCCCTCTTTGCTCAACAATCTTTTTCACCTATCAGTTCAGTAAAAACATTCTCTTTGAGCAGACAAAACGGGACCTTGAGTTGAGCATCATCAAACAAGCGAATCTATTAGACCATTTCATCAACATAAGAACCGCCCAAGGAGAGAAAATCATCGACGACCTGACTGCACCATCCGCCATCGATGCAGTACAAACAATTTTACAGCTGGAACCACTCTCTCCAGAAAAACTCATGTCAGCCACAAAACAACTCCATCCTAATCTTGCTAAGCAGCTTCAAGTTCTCAACTACAGCTATCTCTTCCTAGTCACCCCTAATGGGGAGATCAGAGATGAGGTCGCAGCTTTAGGAGAAGGAACAAAAAATGATTATTTAAAAACGCTCAGCTCTTATCTGCATCACCTGAACACGACTGAATTTGGCAACTACTTTAAAAGTGCCAAAGAAGCCGGACACATCACGATCGAATCGATTTATCTGGAAGAATTCCCCACCGATTATTTTGCACTTACGACACTCCCATTATCGATAGGTCATGAAACATTCGGTTATGGGATTGCAGTTTTTGATGCCTTTTCATTTTATCAGGTCCTTGCCGAAAGCAATGAAATTGTCTTGAAACATGGCAACCCTGCCAGCACCGTCATCACTGTGACAAAGGTCGGGAAGGACCTCTACGTCATGACACCAAAACATCTTGCTGAAGATAAAGTCGGACTACAGCTTATCGAGGGAGAAGAAACAGATTTTCGAGCGTTTATTCAAAAAGCCATCCACCAGCCAGGAACCCTTATTGACATCATTAACTTTCGCAACAAAGAGACGATGATGATCTCCAGACATTTCAAATCTTCTCTGAATTGGGCGATTGTCAATATCGTCACTATAGAGCAGATATTAGCTCCAATTCAAAGTCTCAAAAGGCTGTTTTGGATTCTAGCTGCCCTGACATCTGGATCTATCATCATTTTAGCTTCATTCTTAGCTCGCCGGATCAGCCAACCCATCTTGGCACTCACAGAAAAAACACGGCTCTTAGCTGAAGGAGATTTGTCTCAACGCATCGAGATAAAGAGGGAAGATGAAATCGGGATGTTAGGTCAATCCTTTAACGACATGGCCTCTAAATTACACTCCCTCGTCACACATTTAGACTCTCTTGTCGAAAAACGAACCAAGCAATATGAAGAGAAAAATGCCGAACTCGAGCGGGCCATCCATAAATTAGAACAGATTCAAGACCGACTCATTTTTCAAGAAAAGCTCGCTTCTCTAGGACAATTGACAGCAGGAATTGCACATGAAATTAAAAACCCACTGAACTTTATCAACAATTTTGCAGAACTCACCTCTCAAATCCAGGGTGAACTCGCTGAAGAATGCGTAAAAATTCACGATTGCATTCCAAAAGAACAACAAGAGAAAATCACTGAATTGCTGGACACCCTAAAACTTGACATCGGAAAGATCTACGAGCATGGAAAACGAGCTGACAGTATCGTCAAAAACATGTTACAACATTCGAGAGCCGCTCCGGGACATATTGAAAAAATTAATCTCAACCCCCTTATCGATGAGTACGTCTCCCTTGCTTATCATGGGATGCGGGCACAATACCAAGGATTTAATGTCAAAGTCGAAAAGAACTTCGATCCTGATCTCCCTAAAGTCTCTGCTGTTCCACAAGAGATCTCCCGCGTCATCATCAATTTATTAAACAATGCCTATTATGCCCTCTACCAAAAAAAATTATCCAGCCCTCCCTCCTATGATCCAACCCTTACGATCACAACAGAGACGCAAGGGGAACATGTCGTGATAAAAATTCGGGATAATGGTATAGGAATGTCTCAAGAGGTGCAGTCTCATCTATTCACCCCATTTTTTACTACGAAACCAAGCGGTGAAGGGACCGGATTGGGACTCTCTCTGAGCTATAATGTCATCGTACAAGGACATCATGGCACCCTAACAGTCAATAGTGAACCAGGACAGTATGCAGAGTTTGTCATCGCTCTGCCCATCGACTAGATGCCAGTACAATTTAAGGAGAAAGGACATGACTAAGATTCTTGTTGTCGACGATGAACCTGACGTCGAACTGCTGATCAGGCAAAAATTTTCTAAGCAGATCAAATCCAAAGAATTTGACTTTCTCTTCGCGGCTAATGGCAAAGAGGCTCTGAAGATTTTAGCAGATAATCGAGACATCAACATCATCCTGACTGATATTAACATGCCTGAGATGGATGGACTTGTCCTTTTATCCCACCTCCCTGAACTTAACCGGCTGTATAAAGCAATTATTGTCTCCGCCTATGGCGATATGTCTAACATCCGACGAGCCATGAATCAAGGGGCTTGCGACTTCATCACCAAGCCAATTGATTTCTCTGATTTAGAAATTACGATTGCGAATACGATTAAGCAATATATTACTCTTGATAATGCATTAAAAGCAGCGCTGACCTTATCAAGTTTAGAAAAAGAAATTGCCATCGCCAGCAGTATCCAACAGGCGGTCATCCCCCACCAATTTACCCCTCTCCCCTCGATTAAATCTTTTGAGATCTTTGGTAGCATGACCCCAGCAAAGATGGTGGGGGGAGACTTCTTCGACTTCTTTCCTCTCGATGATAAACGAATTGGTTTCTTGATCGCCGATGTGTCTGGAAAAGGAATCCCTGCAGCTTTTTTTATGGCGATGAGTCGTGCGATTATACGGACAATAGCCCCTAGAGCCACTTCTCCAGAAGAATGCTTAAAAGAGGCGAACCAGATGCTCTGCATCGACAATGACACCTGTATGTTTGTCACAACATTTTATGGCGTTTATGACAGCCAAACCCAAACGATCGAATGTTCAAATGCAGGACACAACCCTCCTCTTTTGCTGAAAGCTGATCAAACCATTCAGTTGATCGCTCCTAACGAAGGGATTCCCCTTGGAGTCCAAGAACAAACCCAATATATCAAGCAGACCATCAAACTCAACCCGACCGATACGTTAATTCTCTATACAGACGGAATCACAGAAGCCATGACATATGCCAATGAACAGTTTGGGCAAAAAAGGTTTGAAGAGAGTCTACTAAAATGGCCCCAGGGAAGTTTGCCGTCTCTTACAAAACAGATTTTAGATGATGTCGCTGCGTTTACTGCAGGGGCCCCCATCTCAGATGACATGACCCTGCTATGCCTCAAGCAGCTGTGATTTATGCATAAGAAAATCGCCCTCCCTCAATCAACAGCTGAATTACTCAAAGAATGCAGGGTGAGTGCATTTCGGGCAAGCGGCAGCGGCGGACAGCATGTCAATGTCACTGATAGCGCGGTCAGGCTGATTCACCTGCCAACAGGAATCACCGTCACCTCTCAAAAAGGGCGGAGCCAATACTTAAATAAACAAGAATGCATTGAGAAGCTGCGGAAGAAGGTAGAAAAATTGAACTACCGCCGCCCAGTCAGGGTTCCGACCCGGATGTCCAAAACAGCCAAAAGTAAAATCCTCGATACGAAAGCCAAACACTCAAAGAAAAAGCAGCTGCGCAGCCGCCCTCCCTCAGATGACGCTTCACATTAGCCATTCTTAACAAGATCAGCAAAAGAGACAACACAGGATAGGCACGATAGAGCAAAAAACAGGATAGGCAGGATCGCTTCGCGGCAGGATAGGCAGGATAAAAAAAACAGGATAAGGAGGATGGGAAGGATAGGAAAAGATAATAAAATGGAAAAAAAGTCTTTTCTTGAGTAATAAAAGAAATAGATGATCATCTTTTATATATCCTGCCTATCCTGCCGCGTAGCGATCCTGCCTATCCTGTTTTTTGCTCTATCATGCCTATCCTGTGTTGCCCCTGCTTATCCTGTTTCCTTTTAAAATTCGCCGCGGCCGCTAAACGCACGAGCCAAGGTTCCTCCATTGACATAATCAAGAGAGCTTCCCATCGGCAGACCAAAAGCCAAGCGTGAAATCTGAATCGGAAAAGAGGAGAACTCTTGCTTGAGATATAACGCCGTTGCATCCCCTTCTAAGGTAGAATCCAAGGCGATGATCAGCTCTTTGATCTTGAGGGTATCGACACGGTTTTTTAACAGGTTTATGGACAGTTGGTCGGGACCTCTCTGCTCTAAAGGCGATAGCAGCCCGCCCAACACATGATAAAGCCCACGATATTCTCGAGTTTCTTCGATAGCGAAAACATCGCGGGGAGAAGAAATCACACAGATGACACGAGAATCTCTGTGAGGATGATGGCAAAAAAAGCAACCTTCTTCGCCAGCTAAACATCCGCAGGCACAGCACTGCTTAAGCTTCGATTTAGTCACTGCCACAGCTTCGCCAAATTCTCGCAAATGCTCTTCTGGCCAGTTCAGCAGATGAAAAGCAAAGCGTTCAGCACTTTTATTGCCCACGCCCGGCAATCGCCTTAACACCTGAATCAACTTGAGAAGATGATCTGGATATCGCATATTCAATCCTAGTTAAAATGATGAACATCATAGATGAAGAGTTGAAATTTACGCAATGTTATCTAGAGCATTGTATCACAGTTTAATCATCGCAAACTTTTCTCTATCCCGTTTATCCTGCGATGTGAATGAGGCAAGCCTTACGAGCACTCCTCTCAACTATAAAATTAACAGGATAAGAAGGATATGGCAAGATAGTGAACAACTTAACGAACCCTTCTTATCTTCCCTATCCTTCCCATCCTGTTAATTTTTACAGGATGGGAAAGATAGGAAGGACGGGGACAATCGGGCACGGGCAGGGGCAGGGGCACGGGCACGATTTACCAATACTCGTGATGTCTATAGTATAGCCGAAATTTATAAATTGCAAAATAGCCGTCTTTCTCCTACAATCACTTACCTTCGCTAATCGATTAATAGATGGATCACATGCTTTTTTCTCTTACATGGCTAACAAGTCGTATGACAACAATTTTTAGAGCAAGTTACAAGTTCTTCATCATCTGCCTTTTACTTGCCAATATTCAATTATTCGGGCAGGCGTTGCAGCTCGAAAATCATACGATTTCTTGCCTCAATCTTATCATCCATTCTGGTGCTGGAACTGTTACAGACAACCAAGCCACCTTAGCTCGGATGGCCTCCAAACAAAATGCCTATTTTTCGCAACACGAATTTGATGAAGATCTGAAGCTTCTTGCTCGCGACTTTGATCGGATAGAACCCACCGTTCAAATCGATGAAGAGAATGAAACAATCGCCCTGACCATACACTTATGGCCTAAAGCAACGATCCGTTCCATGCGTTGGTGTGGAAACAAACAAATTAAAACATCTGATCTCCAAAATGAATTGGGGATTAAATGTTTCGAAGTTTTTGACCGACAGGCTTTTAACATCGCTTTTCATAAATTAAAAGCCTACTACATGCAAGAAGGGTTCTTCGAAGCCATCCTAGACTACAACCTTGAGATAGACGAATGCACAAACGAAGTCACCATCACAATAGAAGTGATTGAAGGCCGTTCTGGAAAAATCCAAAAGATTGAGTTCATCAACTTCACCGAACAAGAAGAAAGTGAACTTCTGAAGGAGATGGCAACGAAAAAATACAACCTCTTCTTAAGCTGGTATAATAATCAAGGCATCTATAATGAAGAGGCTATTCAACAAGACAAGCTCGTCATTACCAACTACTTACAGAACAGAGGGTATGCAGACGCACAAGTGGAAATCAATGTCGCTGAATCATGCTCCACAAATCGAATCATTGTCACCATAATCGCTTGCAAGGGAGAATTGTACACATTCGGAGATCTCTCCTTTGAAGGCAATACAGTGATGGCTGATGAAGAGGTTGATCGACTGTTCTTGATTCGCAAAGGCCAACCTTTCTCCATGGAGAGGCTAAAAGGGATGATAGAACTCCTTGGGGATGCCTATGGACGCCTAGGTTATGTTGACGCACTCATCGATTTCGACGCAGAGCTCACTCCAGATCAGTATGTTTATAATATCCATTTTAAAATCGAAGAAGGGCAACAATTTCGCGTTGGCTTGATCAGAGTCTTTGGGAATACCTGTACAAAAACCTCTGTCATCCTCCATGAAACACTCATGATCCCTGGCGAAATTTTCAATACGTTGAAATTGAAAGCTTCGGAGCGCCGTCTAATGAATACGCGCTACTTCAAGAACGTCAACGTCTATATCGTCAAAGGAACCGAATCCTCCATTCTGCAAGGCGACTATCGCGATGTCTATATTGAAGTCGAAGAAACAGATACTGGACAATTCAGTGCTTTTTTAGGTTATAGTAATGCCGAAGATCTCTTTGCAGGGTTCAATATCACAGAAAACAATTTTAACCATGAAGGCTTCTACTATTTTAAACGAGATGGTTTAAGGGGATTCCGAGGAGGGGGCGAATACGCCAACTTCACCTCTCAAATCGGTCAAAAAAGTCGAAACTACACCCTTTCATGGACAAAGCCTTATTTCATGGATTCACAGTGGACGATTGGTTTCGATCTTTCTAACGCATGCGCACGCTACATCTCGAAAGATTATGATCTCCAATCAACCAGTCTCCTGCTAAGAGCTAACTATAATATCAATTCATTCCTCCGCTTTGGGGTCCAATATCGCCTGAAAAATAGCTTTGTCAATGTGGTTCACCACGGCAAAGAGATCTCTGAGTTAGAAAGAGAGGCGAATATTCGAGGCTTAATTTCGGCAATTGGAACATCTCTGACCTATGATAACACAGACCACCCGATCAAGCCTTCTCAAGGGTTTCGCTCAAGGTTATTTCTCGAATATGCTGGTGTTGGAGGAGACCACTATTTCTTCAACTTTGCTTACTTAAACAGTTACTACTTTCCCGTTGGAAGCCGTACAACAATTAAATATCGAGCCGATTTCCGATTTATACAGCCATTATTTGGCACCCGTTATGAGACGGTCCCCTTAGATGAGAGAATTTTCCTGGGTGGTGAATTCAATATTCGAGGATTCCGCCCCTATCGTGCTGGTCCGACTTATCCACATCACCGAAACGTGCCTAGAGGTGGTCTCTCACTCCAATTCTATTCGGTGGAAATGTTGCGGCGCATTATGGAAGATTTCGAACTCTTTACATTCCTCGATGCAGGACACCTGTCTGCTGGAACATGGGACTTTGGTCGATTGGCAGTCTCCATTGGTTATGGAGCTCGTTTCAAACTCATTGACAGCATTCCGCCTGTAACGTTAGGGATGGGTTACCCCTTGAATGCCCATCACCGGGGTGATGTAAAGAAATTCTTCTTTTCATTTGGTGGAAATTTTTAAAATACCTCGTTAAAGCTTACAAAAAAAGGAGCAACATGATGAAAAAGAACAACACCTGGCTACAAGGATTTGTCTTAACAAGCATCCTGATGAGCACACAAATAATGGCTCAAGAAACTGCAGCCAAACAAGTATCAACAGTGAGTTCATCCCCTATTCAATTTAAAGGCACAAAAACCGGTATTGTAAATACAAAAAAATGCCTTGAAGAATCAAAATTGGGGAAACAAGAACAGGTCAATTTAGAAAAAAAGAAAGGGCAGATGGAATCCATCCTGAAAGAGAAAGAGAGTCTTTTAGAAGAGATTGAAAGCAAACTTAATGACGATGACTACATGGACAGTATCTCAGACGAGGCTGCCAGAGAACTCACTCGCAAGAAACGACAAATCAGAAACGAAGGCATGCAACTACAAAACCAATATCTTAGAGGTTTGCAAGAAGAGAATATGCGCATCATTAAGAAATTGACAGATGCAATAGCAAAAGCTTCTACTGCAATCGCTCTCGACAATCCGTCCGGACAAGTTTATGATGCAATCTTTACCGATGAAGCGACAACTTATTATGCCCCTTCATTAGACGTTTCAGAATGGGTCATCAAAAAAATGAATGAACAATTTGATATGGATCAGAAAAAATAACCATCGTGCCCGAATTGCCTTCTCGTGCCCCTGCCCGTGCCCGATTGTCCCTTTTCATGCCCGAATTTGTCGTGAACCATATTCCAAAGTTTCTCAGGCAATTTCGTACTCGGGCTCGTTCTCGAGAAGGGACATTCGGGCACGGGCAGGGGCACGGGCACGAGAAGGCAATTCGGGCTCGGGTTAGTTTACAAAAGATTGTGTGTCAAATTTTTATTAGTTTTTGAGTAAATGGTATGAATAAAAAAATATCGCTGTCATTGCAAGATATTGCTGAAATAACAAACTGTAAATTAGTTGGTAATCCAAATCATCACATTACCAACGTCGCTGATTTGGAATCCGCTTCTCCAAATGACGCCTCTTTTTTTTCTAATCCTAGATACCTCCATGCTTTACAAAATACTCAAGCTGGCGTTGTCTTCATAGATGAAATGCTGCTGCACCAAGAGGGAAAGAATTATCTCATTTCCAAAGACCCTTCAAGAGCTTTTCAGCAGCTTATCGATACCTTCCACCCTCCTCGCAGCTCTTCCTCCGCTTTTAACGGGATCCACCCAACTGCTGTCATTCATGAAACTGCTCAACTTGGTGAGAACGTCTCCATCGGACCGCATTGCACTGTTGATGAGGAAGTCAAGATTGGAGCGAATACATTCATTGGGGCAGGCTCCTATGTGGGTCCTGGGACAACAATAGGTGAGTCGTGTTTGATTCATCCAAGAGTGGTCATCAGGGAAGATTCCATCATCGGGAATCGGGTCGTCATTCAACCAGGAGCCGTGATAGGCTCATGTGGTTTTGGCTACACCACTGACGAACAAGGAAATCACATTAAACTCAATCAAGCTGGGAATGTGATCATTGAAGATGATGTCGAAATTGGAGCTAATACAACAATCGATCGGGCCCGTTTTAAAAGTACTCGAATAGGAAAAGGGAGCAAATTGGACAATCTGGTGCAGATTGGCCACGGCGTTCAAATTGGCCCTCACAACATCATTATCGCTCAAACTGGAATAGCTGGGTCATCCTCGACTGGTCGATATGTAGTTCTAGCAGGCCAAGTTGCCGTTGCAGGGCATCTACACTTAGAGGATAAGGTCACAGTTGCCGGCAAAAGCGGGGTAACAAAATCACTTTCAACAGGTAAATATGGGGGCATCCCTGCAATTCCCCTGCACGAATATAACCGTACTCAAGTACACGTACGCAATATCCAGCAATTGATAACCAGATTGAAAGATTTAGAAAAAAAAGTTAATGATATAACCTCGTGAACGGTTACGTTTATTTACCTTAGCCTAACAGCTCTTTCCAGATCCCATCTCAAATTAAATACTTCACTTTCTTCTTTCATAGAGAAACGATAATAAAGAGCAATCATAAATAGAGACGTTACAGTCATTAACGCAATGCTGCTCTTCATGAGAATCGGTCGATGCAATGCTTTACCAGTCGCAGCCATGCAGGCAGTGATAACTAAAAACATGCGGGCTGAAAAACTCGAATGAAAATAAGTTGTTCTTGTTTGAATGAGTTTTTGCGCAATGTTCAATGGATGTATTAACGGATCAAGCATAAATGGCGCTAGATAACGTGAATTAGCCAATGATGCAGTGTCTAACTTTAGTTTTTCCGCTCGATAATTACCTTCACCGATAAATATTTTTTTAGCTGCTGTCTTGATATGACTTAAAAGTTGGGCAATATCTTTTGAAGAAGACTTTCCTAATGGAGCATTATCAAGGAAATCCGACGTGTCTTTTTGAAAGTATGAGAAGACGCCAGAAGTTGAAGCAGAAAAATAATGACTTCTACTTTCTCCATATAGATCGAAGTCATCTACAATATTTCGATCAACGAGTTCATTGATAGTAACATTTTTATTTCCAAGCACGTTTAAAAGATGCTCAACAACTTCTTGTCTTTCCAATTCTGACACTGGCTTGCGTTGGGGATTGACGTCGGCTGGCCAGGTGCCGGAGGACCAGGGGCTTTTAGAGATTCTACTACTACTATTCATAAATACATCCTAATTAGGGGTCCAGCTCTCGAAATCTCTCAGTGCCGCTCTTTTGGTTTTCTCGGGAGCGTTCACCGTCATTTTCACAAGCTTACCTATTTGAAAAACATTTCATTTAATGACAAAATATTAATCAAACAATGTTAATATTGTATTAAAGCAATGTAAACAACACATGTAGAATAAACTTTTTAATAAAAAAAATCTACAAAATAATTAATATAGATGGTTTTTCTAATAATTTCTTTAGCGTTTGAAGAAATAATGCAGCATCAATCCCATCAATCACCCGATGATCCACCGACAACGTCAAAGTTAAAGTCTTTCCAGGAACAACACAATGGTTCTTTACAACAGGCACATCTTGTATCGCACTCACCGCGACAATCGCTGCTTGAGGAGGATTAATGATTGCTTGAAAATCAGATATTCCATACATCCCTAAATTCGAAATTGTAAATGATCCTCCTTTATACTCTTCTGGCTTTAGCTGACCCTTTCTCGCTTTTTGGGCAAGCATACGCACTTCGGTAGAGATCTCAGATAAATTTTTGTAGTCAGCGTGCCTCAAGATAGGGGTAATCAAGCCAGCCTCAAGACTGACAGCAATGGCAATATCGATGGTGTGGAATTGTATCAGCTTTTGGTTGACTGTGTCAAAACCTCTATTGATTGAAGGATGCTCGCGCAATGCCATCGCACAAGCTCTAACAATAAAATCGTTAACTGAAAATTTTATTTGATGGGCGTTTAACTGATCTCTCATCTCTATCAATGGCTCAGCATCGATGACCTGCTTCACGTAGAAATGCGGAATAAACGTTTTCGACTCCTGCAGCCTTTGTGCGATCGTTTTGCGCATCGGCGAGAGTGAAATGGAGGAATAAGAACCAGGAACATCTTGTGGAGCTTCCCATCTCCGAAATTTTCCCAACACCAGCGGTTGCGCCTTTTCCAGATCTCGACTGACAATCCGCTGATGCGGACCGCTCCCCTTCACCGATGTCAGATCTAAGCCCTTCTCTTTAGCCAATTTTTTAGCCAAAGGAGACGCTTGAATTCTTTTAGGTATCGCACTTGGATAATCAAAAACATAGTCAGTGAGCGGCGGCTCAGGAGAAAATTGTGGTTGCTGCAAACCTCCACCCATTCTCTTTCCCCCCTCTTCTTCTATAGCCTTCGACTCTGAAGGCACCGGCGCCGATGCAATAACTTGACGGCCAGCTTCCTTTTCTTTAAGGAAAATCTCTAAAGGATTATATCCTGCAATCGATTCGTTTTGTTCAAGAGTCATAATCGCAACGGGCTGGTTAATCACGACCTCTCCACCCTCTTTCGCAAGGATTTGCCTCAACCATCCCTCATCGAGAGCCTGGTGCTCGACTGTCGCTTTATCGGTAGCCACTTCAAAGAGCACATCGCCAACTTGAACAGAATCCCCTTCTTTTTTATGCCATCTGACAATCGTTCCTTCTTCCATCGTCGGTGACAGTTTTGGCATATTTAATGTAAAAGGCATTTTATATTCTCCTCATCGATTATTTGAGCGTTTTATAGACAGCAGCGATGATTCTCTCAACATTTGGAAGCGTCGCTTTTTCCAAAACTTTCGAATAAGGCATAGGAGTTTCGAGTTGACAAACCCTCTCTAGAGGAGCATCAAGGAAATCAAAACAATATTCCATGATTTGAAAGCCAATTTCAGAAGCTATACCGGCAAAAATGTGCCCCTCTTCGACGATAACTGCTCGATTAGTTTTTTTGATCGAAGCTGCTAGGGTTGCAATATCTAAAGGCTTAATTGTGCGTAAATCGATGACTTCTGCTCGCACTCCTTTTTTGAGGAGTTCTTCAGCAGCGGTTTTACAAACATTGACCATACGGCTATGGGAGATAAGAGTGACGTCTTTTCCTTCTACGATCACTTTTGCTTTCCCGATAGGAACGAGATATTCCTCGACAGGAATCTCCATCTTATCGCCGTATGAAAGCTCCGATTCTAAAAACAACACCGGATTATTGCTTCGAATCGCTGATTTCATCAATCCTTTTGCATCATAAGCATTGCTGGGAGCGAGGATGATCCAACCAGGAAGATTGCCATAAATGGCTTCGACGCAATGAGAATGTTGACTTGAAACCTGCGCTGCAGCCCCATTAGGTCCTCTAAAAACAATGGGGACTTTAAAGCGGTTCCCCGACATATAATACATCTTTATCGCATTAGAGATCAGCTGATCGGCAGCCACAAAAGAGAAATTGAAGCTCATAAATTCAACAACAGGGCGAAGGCCTGTCATAGCAGCCCCAATACATAATCCGGAAAAGCCTAATTCAGAAATGGGTGTATCTATAATCCGTTTAGGACCCCATTTGTCCAGCATCCCTTTTGTCACCTTATAGGCTCCATTATACTCCCCCACCTCTTCTCCCATAATGAAGACAGCGCTGTCCCTTTCCATTTCTTCGTCAAGGGCTTGTCTTAAAGCCTCTCTGAGTTCTATAACTTGTTTTTTTTCATTCATTATCAATGGTCTCCTAGGGAGCTAAAACATCTTCTTCTAAGGTGCAAGGATCGGGCCAAGGGCTTTTTTCTGCAAATTCTAATGAAGTCAAAATTTCTTCACGCGCTTCTTTATCCCAGATTTTTATTTGATCGGGAGAAATGATCTTTGCTTCGATGAGGGCATTCTGCATAATGATCAAAGGATCTCGTTCCATCACCTGCTTCAACTTTTCTTTTGACCGATAGAGGCCAGGATCAGAAATGGAATGGCCCTTGAACCGCTGAGTGAGCACTTCGACTAAAACTGGACGGCTGCTGGCTAAGACCTCTTGATAAATATGTTCAAAGGCACCATAACAGCTAAAAAAATCCATTCCATCAATGGTATATCCATTCATGTTATACCCTGGGGCTTTATCCTCTGCTAATCGTCGAACACAAACTGCTTTCTCGACAGAAGTTCCCATCCCCCATTCGTTATTCTCAATGACATAAATGCAGGGAAGATCCCACAACGAAGCTAGGTTCAAAGACTCGTGAAAAGCCCCTTGAGGAACAGCTCCATCGCCCAGGAAACAGACTGAAACTTCGTCTTTAATGTTTTTATACTTAAGGGTGAATGCTGCCCCAGTGGCTATTGGAACCTGACCCGTCACTATTCCAAAGCCTCCAAGAAGGCGGTCGGTAAAGAAATGCATCGACCCTCCCCTTCCTTTTGCATTGCCTGTCGCCTTGCCATATAGTTCAGCCATCAGTTCATTGGGCGTTGCTCCCAGAAGTAAAGCGAGGGCGTGGCAGCGATAAGATGCAGCAAACCAATTATTTTGCCCCATCGCTTGAACGACAGCAGTTTGTACAGCTTCTTGACCAATATAAGCGTGAAAGAAACCGCCTATCTTCCCCTGCTGATAAGCTGCTTCTGCACGCAATTCGAAATTACGTATCAACAACATCTTTTTCAAACAATCTACAAGAGGCTGTGGACCTAATTTCTTTATGATATCGGGACGATCGACTTGAAAAAAATGATAATCTGCTTTCTCGGTCATGCAAATCCTGAGTTATTCTCTTAATTATGCAACTACCATATAATAGATTGGAAAAAAAATCAAACCGCAAATCCAAAACAGGATAGGCAAGATAGAGCAAAAAACAGGATAGGCAGGATCGCTTCGCGGCAGGATAGGCAGGATAAAAAAAACAGGATAGGGAGGATAGGAAGAATAGAAAAAGATAAAAAAATAGGATTAAGATCAAGTAGGTTCTAAGAAAAAGACTATCATCTTCTATTTTTATCCTACCTATCCTGCCGCGAAGCGATCCTGCCTATCCTGTTTTGCCCTTCTTGTCTATCCTGCTTATCATGTTCTGTCCTTCTTGCCTATCTTGTTCGTCACGCGGGGACTTCCTGAGCGGTTTCCTCAGTGACCTCTTGTTGAACCACAGCTGTCACACATGCATCAGACCAAACATTAATCGCGCTCTCGAGCATGTCGATCAATGTATATAAAGGGAGAATGAAGACAGTCATGATTTTTAGAGGAATGCCCATTGCCGCAAGGAAAGCGCTCGCGAGCATATAACACCCCATTGGGACTCCTGCATTGCCGATCGCTGCAATGGTTGAAAGGATAATCCACAAACACATTTCAGGGAAAGTATAAGTCATTCCATTACTCATCGAGACAAACAGAACTGTAATCAAAATAAAGGCAGCACAAGCATTCATGTTGATCGTGGTGCAAAGAGGAAAAGAAAAGCTGGCAACATTGCGGGAAATCCCAACATTTTCTTCAGCACATCGCATTGCAGTCGGAAGTGCTGCCGCGGAAGATTTTGTAAAGAATGCCGTAGACAAAGCTGGAAACATCCCTTTTACCATCTTCAATGGAGATATTCCCTTATACTTTAACAATAGAGGCAACACAATAAACGCCTGGACGAGATTTGCACCTACAACACAGGCGAGGTAAAGGGCAAGGCTTCCAATATCGAGGCCTTGATCCAAATCCCTCATGAAGAGAGTGATAAATGCCCAAACAGCAATAGGCATGATCGCCACAATCCATCGAGTGATGGCAATCACAGCAGCATAAAGGCTTGCAAAGAACTGATTGAGGACTGTTCGATGTGCTTGAGGCAAGGAGATAACAGCGGAGCTTAAAAGAATCGCCAAAAAAAGAACGCTGATCACTTGATTTTCATTGAATGGTTGAACGAGATTAGAGGGGATGATTTTCATAAAAAAAGATAAATAGCTCGACTGCTCAACAACTGGTTGAACATCAATCGGCTTAGAAAGAATCGATTGATCAATGGGGTTAATGACTATAAAGAGGAACAACGCTATTGTGGCAGCTAACACCGTCGTCAGCAAGGTATATTTTAATACTTTCTGAGCAAGACGTTTCACCTGATCCACCCCCTCCATACCCGACACAGTCGAGACAATGGAGAGAAAGATGATCGGCAAACTGATGAGTTTTAATAAGTTGATAAACATCTCCGAAATTGCTTCAGCGGCAACAATGAACAGAGGATATTGAAGATAGCCGCATAACACGCCTAATGCAATCGCAATCGCAAAGAAAATATTCGGATTAATGGTTCGTTTATGAGCCGGGCACATGAAAAATACTCCCCCTTCTAATAAAATTGTTGGATAAGTAAGCTGTTTCTATACTATATATAGAATAAATTAATCTAACGATATTCCTGATAATGAACAAGCCAAAAAAACCGTCAATCTATTCACTCATTCCTCTAGTCTTGGTCCTCCTCTCTATGGCTGCAGTATTGATCTTTTCCTTTTCTGAGCAATGGAACATCAAAGACTATATCCAACTTCACCAGCAAATTCAATTTTTTCACAACCAGCATCCCGTCTCTACTCCTTTGATTTTCATTGGAGTATATATCCTCTGCACCCTTCTCTCTATCCCCGGAATTTTTCTTTTGTCGCTATTAGCAGGATATTTGTTTTCTCAGCCCTATAGCACGCTATATGTCCTCATTGCCTCCACCTCTGGGAGCTGCCTTCTCTTCTTCATGACTCGGTCGGCTTTGAGCTTCCTGCTCCATAAAATTCCGGAAAAACATTTGAAAAGGATGGAGAATGGGTTTAAAAAACATGCCGCTAACTATCTCCTTTGCCTTCGGCTTATTCCGCTGTTTCCTTTTTGGGTCGTCAACATTGCAGGCGCCTTTTTCAATGTCTCTTTCTTCACATTTTTCTGGACAACAGTTTTGGGGATGATACCTTCCGTCTATTTTTTCACACAGTCCGGAGAAGGCTTGGAAGTTCTCTTACAGAGTCAAGATCCCTTTAGCTTGGTCACATTGTTTAACTCTCAGCTGGGATGGGGATTGGCAGGCCTTGCCCTGCTGTCAGTGATCCCGCTATTTTTCAAACAATCCAAACAATTACAATCAGAGCAAATCAAGCATGAATAAGTATCATTCATTGAATCCATCAGAAAAAAATGTCATCGAAAATAAAGGAACAGAACCGCCTGGAAGCGGTCGATTCTATTTACATGACGAGCCAGGGGTTTATGTCTGCCGCCGATGCGATAAACCGCTTTATCTCTCTTCGCATAAATTCTCTTCACATTGCGGTTGGCCAAGCTTTGACGATGAGCTCCAAGGAGCAGTCGAACGAAAACTAGATGCAGATGGCAACAGGACCGAAATCCTCTGCAAAGCTTGCGGTGCCCATCTTGGACATGTCTTTGAAGGTGAAAGCCTAACAAAGAAAAATTTGAGGCATTGTGTGAATTCAATTTCTCTCTCCTTCATTCCTGCTTATACCGCAGAAGGCTACGAAAGAGCTTTTTTTTCTGGAGGATGTTTTTGGGGTGTGGAATATCACTTTAAAAAGCTTCCAGGAGTCATTAGAGTCACTTCAGGATACATGGGAGGGGGCAGAATAAATCCAACATACGAGGAAGTCTGCACAGGAAAAACAGGCCATGCTGAAAGTGTTGAAGTGATTTTCGACCCCGATAAAGTCAGTTATGAAAAAGTCGCTCAATTATTTTTTGAAATCCATGACCCTACCCAGCACCATCGACAAGGACCTGATATCGGCGATCAGTACCGTTCAGCTATTTTCTATTTATCCTCTAAACAAGCTGAAATCGGAAAAAAACTATCACAACAACTGCAAGAAAATGGATTCAAAGTGGTCACAGAGATTTTACCAGCACAGCCTTTCTATCCTGCAGAACCTTATCATCAAAATTACTATGAAAAGAACAACAAAACCCCCTATTGTCACTCGTATGTGAAGAGGTTTTAATCGCACCAGGAAAGTGTTGTGCCGCCCCCTTTCAGGGCTCAATGGAAGTTTCAGCGCGAAGCGTTTGGAGTGCGGAAGTCCTCTTCCGCTTTATCGACGAACAGCATTGGTAAGAACTTGTGGAAAAACTATAGTTAGTTTTAGGCGATAGCACGAGATGAGGAGATACTGATCGCTGCGCGAAGCGGGAGAGAAATTCAAAAGACACGAATGTCCAAAAAATTGATCTAGAATAAAGCGAAAGAAGACTTTCGCACTCCAAACGCTTCGCGCTGAAAAAATGGATAATGGTAAGGCCGTCAGGCCTGGGATACTAAACGATGAGCCCTAAAAGAGCGGCACAACCCTTTCCTTTTCCGACTCCAAAGATGTGGGTACAAGTAAGTGTGGACTTAAATTCTATAAAGATGTCAATTCTAGATTGATTAATAAATGCGCTGGATATATTTTTATTACTTCATAGAATCCAGATCACATCGAGGAAGAGAGGATAGTATGGGGCCATGGGGAGTGGAACACAACACTTATACTAATTATTCCCAATCCAATTTCTGGCATACAGGGTCCCAATCTACTCCTGAATTACCAGATAGAAATGCAACCTCTACTCCATCAGAAGACATATGAACCCCAAAGACTTTATCCCGAAGAGTTTTGTCTGCTTTAAAGAAGGCTATACCCGCCAATATTTCCTTGATGACTTATTTGCCGGCATCAGTGTAGGAATCATCGCCCTCCCTCTAGCACTCGCTTTCGCCATCGCTTCGGGAGTCGCTCCTGAACAAGGTTTATTTACAGCCATTGTAGCAGGATTCCTTATCTCACTGTTAGGAGGAAGCCGAGTCCAGATAGGAGGCCCCACAGGCGCTTTTGTTGTCGTCATCTATGCCATCATCCAAAAACACGGATATGACGGCCTGGCTGTAGCAACGCTCATCGGAGGGCTCTTGATGATATTAATGGGACTCGCCCGTTTAGGAGCTTTCCTAAAATTTATTCCCTATCCCGTCACAGTTGGATTCACAACAGGAATCGCTGTCATCATCTTCTCATCACAAATCAAAGATTTCTTCGGCCTAGAGATAGAAAATCTTCCCGCGGAGTTTTTAGGGAAGTGTTCAGCTTACTGCTACTTTACACACACTTTCAATGGATGGGCTTTTCTCATCGCTGCCACAACACTTGCGATGATTTTTTCATTCAGGCGGTTTTATCCAAGGCTGCCTGGGGCGATTATTGCGATCATTTTCACCACTTTAACAGCATATCTCTTCAAACTACCTATAGAGACGATTGAACTCAAATTTGGAGAAATCCCTCGAACACTCCCCCACCCATCTCTCCCTCACATCTCTTTAGATCTAATAAAGGCTGTGTTTCCTGATGCGATTACCATCGCTTTATTAGGAGCGATCGAATCGCTGCTATCTGCCGTCGTTGCTGATGGGATGACAGGGCATAAACATCGATCAAATTGCGAACTTGTCGCTCAAGGATTCGCTAATATCGGCTCTATCTTATTTGGCGGAATACCAGCCACTGGAGCAATAGCCAGAACGTCTGCCAATATCAGGATGGGAGCGAAGACGCCGATGGCAGGGATCATTCATGCCATCACCCTTCTTTTATTGATGCTTTTCCTCGCTCCTCTAGCAGGAAAGATTCCACTGGCAGCCTTGTCAGGGGTATTAATATTCGTCGCATGGAATATGAGTGAACTCCCCCACTTCATTGAGGTGTTGAAAGGACAAAAAGGAGATGCTATTGTATTGTTGATCACTTTTCTGTTAACAGTCCTGATCGACCTTGCTGTCGCTGTACAGGTGGGGGTTCTTTTATCTGCCGTGATTTTCCTCAAAAGGATGACAAACAAGACCACCGTTGAAGCCTGCAAAATCATTGTTAACGAAGATGAGCGAGAGAGCTCTGAATCGACAGATTCAGAAATTTTGCTAAGCAGCGAACTCGCACAAGATGTAGTGATCTTTCAGATAATCGGCCCCTTTTTTTACAGTGTAGCCGATTTGTTAGATGAAGCACTGATCCGTTTAGAAACCAAACCAAAAGTCTTTATCCTCCGCGTCAATAAGGTCCCGCTCATCGATGAAACCGGGATCAATGCCATCAAAAAATTCAGTCTCAAATGTCAGAAAAATGGAATATCTTTTCTCATCTCGGATGTGGATTCATCTAAACAAGGATTATTCAGGGAATCCAGCATTGCAAAACAGGTCGGAGAAAACCACCTTTTCAGTTCAATAGATTCCGCAGTAGCTTATGCCAAGCTCTCTTTGACCCATTGACATCTACTCATGCTCCTCCTCCTCCTCCCCATCCACTTTAAGCACGAGTTAAAATTTTCTGTTTCCTTAAAACGATTCCATCATGTATACCGGATAAATCTTATGCAAAGATAGGTGTTCAATGTCAAAAATCTGGTACAGCAAATCTCTTAGGTCAATCGTTTGGCTGCTTTTTCTTCTCATCCTCTCATGTTCTGAGAAGGGGGCAGCTGAAGAATATGGCGGCGCCCAAGAGGTGACGGCGACTGAATGCATGCCTTCAAGCCTCGTCAACCAGGCCGTCTGTGCGATGACCGGAGAATATATCATTTCGGCCACACATTTAGTGATTCCTGGACCTGAACAGCTTGTCATTGGTCATACCTATACAAACTCGCTGCGGAGCAATTGGGAGCTCAATCATCGCGACATCATTCTCACAAAATCTCGAGAAATCAATGATAAGCCGATGAAAATCCTTCAAGT
>JAGVJP010000083.1 GCA_020051075.1 Parachlamydiales bacterium | reverse complement strand
CTCAAAGAGAAGCTTCTCCAGCTCTTGACTCATGCAATCGGAAGCCAGGGAAATGGAGAGTTTCCTTCAACGGGCTTGTATGCCGCGCTTGAAACTACTTGCTCAACCCTCTATGACTCCTCCCTCAAAGATAGCGACGCAGCCATTGAAGGACTCACCCGCCTCTCCATCTGGTTTTATAAAGATTACCATGATCTTGGAATCCCCCAGCACGATGATGGAGCTGCTGCTGATACTGCAGGGGATATGGCGCAGGCCGATAGGCTGACTCAAGTGCAGAAGCAGTTAGAACGACTGAATATTGGGACTGTGAAGGAGTTGAAGCAGGCGTATATCTTTTCTAAAGAGATGCTCAAGAACTACATTGAAAAAAACAAACATCTGCTTTCTTGATTTTATACCTTCTTCCCTATTAAACGTTGGATTTCGTTAAAAACAGCGTCTGGGGACTGGGTGCCATCCAATTCACGTAGAAGTCCACGAGTTTTGTAATAGTCATGAAGCGGCTGCGTCTGCTCATGATAGATCTTGAGCCGTTGACGAATGACGTCTGGAGCATCGTCAGTTCGGCGATAGACTTCCCCTCCGCAGAGGTCGCAGACGCCTTCTACCTTGGGAGGCGAAAACTGCTGATGATAGATCGCCCCGCAGTCTCGGCACAGAAGCCTTCCTCCAGCACGCAAGACGATCGTCTCGTCGGGAACATTAAAGTAGAGAACGAGCTTATGTTGACTTTTTGGAAGCACCTTATCCAAGATGTCCGCCTGCTCGATTGTCCTGGGGAAGCCGTCAAGCATGAAGCCTTTCTGGCAATCGCCTTCTGAAATCCTATTGAAGAGCATCGCCAAGACCACTTCATTAGGAACAAGCTGGCCTGCTTCGATATATTTTCTAGCCTCTACCCCGATGGGAGTTCCTAAATTCATATTTTCACGGAAGAGGTTGCCTGTAGAGATGTGAGGAAGGGCGTGCTCTTTGACGAGACGCTCCGCTTGCGTCCCTTTTCCGCAGCCTGGCGGTCCGAGTAAAATGATGACATACGAAGGGTGAGAAGTTGAATGCGGCATGGTCTTGCTCTTTTTCTAAATAAGGGTGTTAGATTGCGGGCATGATTTCAAAAGGAAAACGATAACCGAAATGAGTAATTTTAGGCTAGGCGATGTTTGGTCTAGGAATTTTCGATGTAAAAAAATTCTCTGAGTGGTATCGTCTCAGTCGTGCAACGAAAAAATTTAGTAAAGGAGAGTCAAATGAGTGCAAAACAAATGGGTCTAGCTTGGATTCCTGTTCAAGACTTCAAAAAAGCGATTAAATTCTACACAGAAGTTGTAGGGCTGAAGTTGGTGGAATCGAATGAAGAATGGGGCTGGGCAGAACTTGAAGGGAAAGATGGGGGCATCCGCCTAGGGATTGGTCAATATCGCGAGGAAGAATCTCCTGTTAAACCTGGCCACAACGCTGTTCTTACATTCACCGTTCAAAACGTCGATGCGGCGAGTAAAGAGATGGAAAAGAAAGGCGCCACTCTAGTCGGTGAAGTCTGCGAAGTTCCAGGCCACGTCAGAATGCAGATGATTAAAGACAGTGAAGGGAACTTCATCCACATCGTCGAACATCTACCCGCAAGTGAGCCTGCAGGACATAGCCATCACCACAAACATGAAAAGGGTGGCTGCTGCGGAGGACATTAACAACCCGCACCCGCACTCGATTGTCCCTTTTCGTGCCCGTGCCCATGCCCGATTGTCGCTTTTCGTGAACGAGTTGGGCCCGTTCAGTCAGGATTTCGGGCACGGGCACGAAAAGCGACAATCGGGCACGAAAAGGGACAATCGGGCACGAAAGGCGAGCTGGCAATCTCGTCTCTCGTGTGCTAAATTATTATTTTTTCCTCTTGCAAAATTCGAATCATTTCTCTACTATGGATCTTCTTAAGCTACGCTAAGATAGATAAACAAATTTTTTAATGAGGAGCAGTATCTATGTCAACAACACCTAAAGACATTATTTTTGAAGAAGAGGCTCGCGATTGTCTCCTACAAGGCATTAAAAAGCTCGCCGACGTTGTCGCTTTCACCCTAGGACCGCAAGGACGGAATGTTGGTCTAGAAAAAGGATGGGGCGCCCCTAACATCACAAACGATGGAGCCAGCATCATCCGCGACATCGAACTCGAATGCAAATACGAGAATATGGGCGCATCGATGGCAAAAGAAGCGGTCCAAAAAATTAAAGAAATATGCGGTGATGGAACGACGACAGGAACACTGCTCATTCGCGCCCTTGTCGAGCAGGGAGTCAAAAACATCTCCTCTGGCGCAAGCCCCATTGGGTTAAAAAGAGGCATGGACAAAGCTGTTGACATTGTTGTCAAAGAAATTGAAAGAACAGCTATCACCGTGAAAACAAAGCAGGAAACCTGCAACGTCGCCACTGTCTCAGCATCAGGGAACAGAGAAATTGGAGATCTCATTGCTGAAGCAATGGAGAAAGTCAACAATTCCGGCGCAATCACCATCGAAGAAGGTAAGACTACCGAGACAACAATTGAGTTGGTCCAAGGGATGAAATTTGACCGCGGCTATGTGAGCCCGTATCTCTGCACAAACCTAGAAAAGATGACTGTGGATATGAACAAAGCACAGATTCTTCTCATCGACAAAAAAGTCTCAAACATCCATGAACTCCTCCCCGTCCTACAGGCAGTCGCAGCTTCTGGAAGAGAGCTGTTAATCATCGCTGAAGATATTGAAGGAGATGCTTTATCGACACTCGTGGTGAATAAACTCCGCGGAACCCTTAAAGTGGCTGCTGTTAAAGCGCCAGGTTTCGGAGACCGCCGTCAAGCGATGCTTCAGGATATTGCCATTTTGACTGGTGCGACTATCGTCTCTGAAGATGCTGGAATCACTCTAAAAGAAATTTCAGCGGCAGCATTGGGTTCAGCAGACAAGGTCACCATCACCAAAGATCATACAACGATCATTGGAGGGAATGGCTCTGCTGAAGAGCTTAAAGCGAGGATCAAGCAGATCGATGCGGAAATCGCCCTATCGAAGAGCAGCTACGACAAAGAAAAACTCGAAGAGCGTCGTGCGAAGCTGAGCGGAGGCATCGCTGTCATCCGTGTTGGTGCAGCCACTGAGACAGAGATGAAACAGAAGAAGCAGATGTTCGATGACAGCCTCAATTCCACTCGCGCAGCACTAGAAGAAGGGATTGTCCCAGGCGGCGGCGTGGCATTGCTCAACGCAAGCAAAGCAATCGATGCACTCAAACTAAGCGGCGATGAAGCGATCGGAGCGAAAATCGTCCAGTATGCCTGTGAAGCCCCGATCAAGCAAATCGCTGCGAATACCGGGTTCGATGGCAGCATCATCTTAAACGAAGTGCTCAAATCACCTAAGAACTTCGGGTTCAATGCTCGTACAGGAAAAGTTGAGGACCTGATTGCCGCTGGTGTGATCGATCCCGCTAAAGTTGTGAAAAACGCATTGACCTATGCTGCCTCAACAGCGGGGATTGTCCTGTTGTCCGAAGCACTGATTACGGATGCCGATGAAGACGAGAAGGCTGGATAAACAAGATCGCTTCACGGCAAGAAAAACAGGATACGCAGGATAAACAAAAAAACAGGATACGCAGGATCGCTTCGCGGCAGGATGGGCAGGATAAAAAAACATGATAGGAAGGATAGGGATGATCATGATGAAAAAATAGGGTAGATTTAAATATCTTATTTTTTATTCTAAATTTGTTTTTCCCGTCCTATCTTTCCTATCCTGCCCATCCTGCCGCGAAGCGATCCTGCCTATCCTGTTTTTTTGTTTATCCTGCCTATCCTGTTCCCACAAGGGCATCGACATTGATGATGCCGCTTTGCTGAAGGATGATAAAAAGAATAGCTACAGGGCTGACCCAACGGATAAAAAACATCCAAGGCCTCCATAGCCACCGCATCGTCGTCCCAGAGTAAAATTCTTCTTGGCTAATCTGCTTGTCGAGGAACCAACCAGTGAACATCGCGACCATGAGTCCGCCAATAGGTAAAAGCCAAAGAGAAACGATGTCATCCACAGTTTGAAAAAACGTTTTACCATAAATCTCCGGCCAGTTGGCAAATAGCGTCCCTGTCTTCGACAGAGCGCTGGGAATCCCAAAGATTGAACAGCTTATCGCCACGACTAAAACCGATTTATGCCGCGACCAGCCGAACAAATCGACGAAGTTTGCAGCGACCACCTCGATCAAAGCGACTGCCGACGTCAACGCCGTGAAGACAAATAAAATGAAAAATGCCGTCGAGATGAAGAGCGAGCCTGGGAGTTTAGCAAACAACACCGGCAATGTTTTAAAAACCAGGCCGGGTCCTGCTTCTGGAGCAAAGCCAAACGTGAAGATAATAGGGAATATCATTAAACCCGCCAGCGCAGAAATCACAATGATCATCGTTGCAATGATGACAGCAGTTCTCGGGATGTCGTCGCCGCGGCGCATGTAGCTGCCATACGTCAACATGATCCCTTGTCCTAAGCTAAGTGTAAAAAAAGAAAGTCCTAACGCCTCAATGGCAGCTGAAGGCTTAAAATGGGAGAAGTCAGGATAGAAGATGAATCTCACCCCTTGGCTGAATCCATCTAATGTGGTTGCATAGATGCACATTCCCACTAAAATCACCAATAGGCTCAACGTCATGAAACGGCTCCAGTATTCAATCCCTTGACGTATCCCTTGATAGACGACGGCCGCTGTGAGTGCTGTGAAGGCAACATGCCAAAATAGGGTGATGTCAGCAGAGGAAGAGAGGACATCGAAGACATTGGAGATCTCCTGCGGAGTCATATCCTTTGAAAACTGGCTCAGCGACATGAAGACGTAATTCAAACCCCATCCTGCCAACACGCTGTAGTAGGACATAATCAGAAAGGAGGCGGCAACGCCAAGCCAGCCTGCAGTCTTCCAAACCGCGGAGTTGTCTCCCAGTGTTGCGAAGATGCCGACGGCACCGCGCTGTGCTTTCCTCCCCAATATCAACTCTGCGATGAAGACGGGGATGCCAATCACAAACGTGCAGAGGATGTAGATGAAGACGAAGATCCCTCCTCCATTCTGCCCAGTGACATAAGGAAACTTCCACAGCGTGCCAAGCCCTATTGCAGAACCTGCTGCAGCTAAGATGAAACCTAAATGCGATCCCCAATGTTCTCTCTGTTTCTGCATCGATCAATCTCCGTAATTCATCAGCTAATGTTTAATTAGGTTCTCAGAAAGTCAGATTTCTGTAAAATACTATCAACTTAAAGTAGGAATCGTTATGTTGCTAGCCTTATTTGTTGAAGCTGCTGTTGTTGGGATCATCTGCATCATCTTCCTCATTTTATTTGTTGTTGCAGGGATCCGCCAAATCAGAAAAAATAACAACGACGAATGAATAAACTCAACGTCCTCCCCCCATCTCCTTGGTACGCCGAAGGGCTGCATTTCGAATGCACAGGCTGCGGTCAATGCTGCACGGGCTCTCCCGGATATATTTGGGTGAGCGAAGAAGAAATCGAACAGATTGCTGCTTTTCTCAATCTCACTATCGACGACTTTGCCCGCCTCTATCTCAGACGGGTCAAAGGACGATTTTCCCTGCTTGAAATGCCTAAATCGTATGACTGCATCTTCTTGAAAGATAAGAAATGCACCATTTATTCGGTCCGTCCAACCCAGTGCCGCACGTTTCCGTGGTGGCCGCAGCTGCTGGAATCCCCCGAAGAATGGCGAAAGGCCGCTCGAGGATGTGAAGGAATCTGCCCGGAAGCCCCACTCGTTCCTCTTAAAACCATCGAAAACCAGCGGTTCATCCAAGAAGATGCCATCACTAAATACTAACAAGATATGCAGGATTAACAAAAACCAAGATAAGCAAAATAGACAAAAAAACAGGATAGGCAGGATCGCTTCGCGGCAGGATAGGCAGGATATAAAAACAGGATAGGGAGGATAATAGAATCATGATAAGATCAGTAAGCTTCTTTTTAGAGATTAAAGAGAAAATGATTATTATCTTTTTTTTTATCCTTCCCATCCTCCCTATCCTGTTTTTATATCCTGCCTATCCTGCCGCGAAGCGATCCTGCTTATCCTGTTCTGTCCTTTTTGCTTATCCTGTGTTGGCGTCTTATTTGGGATTTTGACGCGGCGGTCTTCTGGAATAGCCTGACCTAGGTCTATGCGGTCGGCCGCCTTCCGAAGGGGGTTCCCCAAGCCAATTGGGCTCTTGTTTCAGATGGCTCATGATGGGACGGAGAAGGTCTAAATCGTACGAAGTGACAAATGAAACGACTAAGCCTTCTTTATCATAGCGGCCCGTCCTTCCAGAGCGGTGGACGAAAACATCAGGATCTTTAGGAAGCTGAAAGATGAACACATGGCTGACTTTGGAGAAGTCAAGTCCTCGTGCAACCACGTCAGTCGCAACAAGGATGCGCACTTTGCCGCTTCGAAATTTGCTCGTGACGATGGTACGAATATCCTGCGACATGCCCGCATGCAAGAAATCCACTGCGGGGAACTTCTTCTGCAGAACCTGGCAAACTTTCTCCACTTGGTGGCGCGACTGACAAAAAACAATCGCCTGGACAGGGTTCATCTGTTCTACCTGTTTAATCAATTCGCTCTCTTTGTCATGAGGCGCACAGTAAACAAAGCAATGCTTGATTTTATCTGGGTCCCGCACCTCCAAGATTAAATTTACCTCATGAGGATTATTCATATGAGACTTAGCCAGTTTCTGTATCGGAGGAGGCATCGTCGCCGAGAACAGGAGCGTTTGATGTTCATGAACGAGGCATTGGATGATGAATTCCAGATCATCATAAAATCCCATGCTCAACATCTCATCAGCTTCATCTAAAATCAACGTTTCCACTTGGGATAGATCGATTTGACGGCTATAGATAAAGTCTATCAGCCTGCCTGGGGTAGCCACAAGAACTTGCACCCCATGTTTAAGCTTAGATTGCTGCATAGCGGCATCTTCGCCTCCTAAAATCGCAAAAGTCTTTACCCCTTTAAACCGTCCCACTTTCTGGGTGTCGGTGGCATATTGCAAGGCAAGTTCTCTGGTTGGCACGATGATCAACGCCTGCACTTGCGGGCGGGAAGGATCGACACGCTGGCATATTGGAATCGCACAAGCGGCCGTTTTGCCTGAACCCGTATGGGCTAAGGCGATGAGGTCTTTTCCTTCCAGAATGAGTGGAATTGCCTGCGCTTGTATCGCTGTCGGCTCTTTATAGTCAATTTGGTTCAATCCTTTAATAATCGCAGGATCGAGGTTAAATTGAGAAAAACCTGATGTTGCGCTCTCTTCAGACTCTCGTATCGAATCAGATTCTGTATCCATTGTCTCCTTTAAGAACTCTCTTCAAAGTGTTCATGTATCCCCTTTTCTTTATGCGCTGGGTATTTAATGCGCGAGTGGCCGGCGGCCAGCAATGTTTTAACTAACATCCGCTTGACGATGGAAAGCTCTTCAAACGTTAAGAGGCACTGATCGAATTGACCGTCCTCGATCTTTTCTCTTACAATCCTGTCGATCAGTTCTGTCAATGCCTCTTCAGTGACCCGTTCCAAGGACCGCGATGCCGCCTCAAAAGAATCTGCAATCATGATGATGCCAGACTCCTTGCTGCGAGGTTTCGGACCAGCATAACGAAATTCCCGCTCATCGACCTTGCTTTCATCACCGTTCATCCGGTCAAGTTGTTTTCGGTAGAAGTAATAGACCAACGTGGTGCCGTGGTGTTCCTTGATGATGTCGATGATCGGTTCAGGCAGACCAGCTTCACGAGCTAAGGCAACGCCTTCTGGGACATGCGCCATAATCACCTGAGCAGATTCCTGGGGGGTGAGGAGCTGATGGATGTTGACATCACCAAGTTGATTTTCAGTGAAGTACTGCGATGTTGCCATCTTGCCGATATCGTGATAAAGGGTCGCAACGCGGCAGAAAAGGCCGTTAGCTTGGATGGCGAGAGCAGCTGCCTCAGCGAGGTTGCCAACGACGACAGAGTGCTGGTAAGTTCCAGGCGCTTCAATGGTCAAACGGCGCAAGAGGTCGTGGTTCGGATCCATGTATTCCATCAGCGTCACATCGGTCATGATAGAGAAACTCGCTTCGAGGAGAGGAAGGATCCCAACAACGAGGACTGCTGTCAATAGCATGAAGAAGCATGTGCTGCCAATGTCGGCTAGGACAGACCATTCGTTATAATTGCTCGTATAGAGATGTAAAGCGACGATAGCTGCGACAGTGCAGAGCCATGCTTTCAGGCAGACAATGAAAATCTCTTTTCGTCGGCGCAGCGAGTGTGTACTCAAGATGGCGACGAGAGAAGCAATCAGATTGAAAATCAAGAACCCTTGCCAATCGAATGCAAGTGCTATGGCTGAACTGATCGTTAAAAATCCTGCTGTAAAAGTGGCAACGGAAGGGTTAATCAAATTACACACAAGAATTGCAGCCAAAGGGACGAATATCGGGTAGCGGATGATCTCGATTAAACTGTTGCGGGAGCTTAGCAGGAAAAATTCAGCCAGTTTAGAAAGACCCAAAGTCAATATGATGATGGTGACTAGGAGGAAGAGTTTGCGGTTTGAGGTCAGCAGTAGGGGCTGGTTGATTTGGAAATAGCTGAGAAAGACTCCGACGAATAAGAGCGTGAGGATCAGTGATCCCAAGTGAGTCAAGGGGTGGTTTAGATTTCGGCTGACGCCAAGTTCTGTCTTCATCGCTTGCAGCATCGCCATATGGCGAGAAGTCACCCGATCTCCCTGACCGATGATCCGTTTTCCCGCACTGACGTGGGTCATCTTCTCCGGCACTTCAGCTTGAATCTTCCTGCGTAGGAGCTGCTGTGCGACGATATCATCTTCGATATGCCAAGGAGCATTTTTAAAGAACTCGAAAATTAAGCTGATGACTAAAGGGTTGTAAGCGTTAGAATTGAAGAAGTGTTCCTGTATATTAGCCCAAACAGAAGACGGAAGAATAGCATTCTCAGAAGTATTTGGAAGGTAGACGATATAATTTTTCAGTGGAAACCCTAACCGTTCAAGAGTTTCATAGGTTAGCGCATCGGTGAAACGAATGTCCAACAACGCCCGTTCCATCGTGTCAGTAGCGTTGTATAAGGTGTTGAAGACATTTCCCGACCCTTCGTCCTGCCAAGATTGATTGTATAGAAGAAAATTTTCGAACTCGATCCGCTTCTGCGTGACGTCTTTCTGCGACAACGCATAAATTCTCCCAACATCTCTGAGGGCATCCTGCCTCAGAATGAGCGTTGCCTCTTCATCGGGAAAGTCAAAACTGACTTGAGAGACAATATAGCTCGGTGCGATGGTGTTGAGTTCTAGATTCTCCACCTGAATTTCTCTATGGTGGAGAAACATGAATAAAGTGATCACGAGCATGAGTATGATGCTGTAACGGATAACCCTGCTCTTATCAAAAAAACCTTGTTCCCCAGCAAATTTAAGCTCTTGCTGGTTCTCTAGGGCACTCATTCGATCACTCATGCGCGCTCAAACCTCATTGATCCCTGATGATCTTGATGTTAACACAAAGTTGATCTTATTGAGAAGAGGTTATCCCGAGATAAACAAACATAAATTTGCAGAATCCAAACGAAAATATGAAGCCAATCATCTTCATAGCACACTCAAAACAGGATTTTTATTTTATTTACTTAGATATCTTTACATATAATTTACATGATATTAACAAAAATTAAGAAAATTATATACAAAACTAATAGACGTATTAAAGATTCTTTCCTCTTTTCATCAATTTGTAGACGGGATTGACCTGATGGGGTATGATTTCTAGATGAAAAGGCGCTAAACAATGCATGAATAGACGTTTGCAGCTCAGGAGATGAGATAAATAGATGACAAAACCAAAAATTCTTATCACGGGGGGGGCAGGTTTCATCGGCTCCCACATCGCCCACCGGGTTAAAGAAAAATCCTATGAAATAGTGGTCTTTGACAACCTTTCTCGCGGGCACCAGTCGATGACTCCCGATGGGAAGTTGGTTGTCGGTGAGTTGACAGATCCCCAAGCTTTAGACGACCTTTTCGCTGCACATCGTTTCGAAGCTGTGATGCATTTTGCTGCCCTCATCGACGTAGGTGAATCGGTCAAAAACCCCGCTCTCTACTACCACAACAACGTTGCAGGAACCCTCGCCCTCCTCCAGGCGATGACGCGCCATCGCGTCAACAAACTCATCTTCTCCTCAACAGCAGCCGTTTACGGCACTCCTAAAGCTGACATGATCGAAGAGGGAGATCTTTGCAACCCTGTCAACCCTTACGGAATGACCAAGTGGATGGTTGAGAATATCCTGGACGACTTCGACAAGGCCTATGGACTGAAGTCGTACCGTTTCCGTTACTTCAACGCCGCTGGAGGAGATCCTCAAGGTAAAAGGAAGAATTTCCAAACCACCGTCACCAACCTCATCCCTTTAGCTCTTCGAAACCTCATAAACAATAAAGAAGTCACCATCAATGGAACCGACTACCCCACCTTCGATGGCACATGCGTTCGAGACTATATCCACATCGACGACCTTGCAGCAGCACATCTGAAAGGACTAGAGAATCTCATGGATGGATCAGAAACAGCATTCTACAACCTGGGCAACAGCAAAGGCCACAGCGTGAGAGAAGTTCTCTCTGCGATCGAGAAGGTAACCGGTCGCTCTTTGAAGATCGTTGAAGGAAAGCGACGGGCGGGAGATCCTCCAACCCTTGTTGCAAATGCGCAAAAAGCGTATAATCAACTCCAATGGCGGCCACACTATACGTTAGAAGAGATGATCGACCATGCTTGGAAATCTTTAATTTAAAATAAGTGAACATGAATACTTTAAAATTAAACCCATGGACAGGATTCCTCCTACCGATCTTGCTATTTCTAGCGGCAGCGCCCTGGCTGAGCGAGCTCGACCTCTCCTTGAGCCGGTTTTTCTACCATGATGGACTCTTCTCGCAACATGACTTTTGGGATGCCATCTACCGCTATGGCATCATCCCCGCCTGGCTGACCGTTGGCGCTGCTCTCGTCGGACTCGCCCTCTCCTTCTATCCATCAAATCAACGCTGGAGACTCCCCTGCCTCTACCTTATCCTAACCCTAGCCATCGGTTCAGGCTTGATCGTCCATGCCGGCTTGAAGGAGAATTGGCAGCGTCCCCGCCCACGCCAAGTTGAAGAATTTGGAGGGACAGAGCCGTTTCGCCCCTTTTATCAACCAAACCTTGCAAATTCATCAAAGCCGTTGAAATCGTTCTCAAGCGGACATAGCACCATGGGGTTCTATTTCTTCTCTGTCGCCATCTTGGGAGCCGTCCTGCAGAACGCCATGCTATACTGGGGCGGGATGTCTGTCGCCTGGGGGTTAGGGGGACTCCTCAGCCTCGCACGCATCGCTCAAGGCGGGCATTTCTTATCCGATGTGCTTGCTTCAGCGTTAATCATGTGGCTGGTCGCCTGGTCTCTGGCCTATTTATTCTTCATCTATCTACGGAAGGGTCATGCACGGACTGACAGCAAAGCAATTTGAAATTTTAACCTTCATCCAACGGTATATTGAAGAGCATCATTATTCCCCTTCCTACCGTGAGATCATGGAGCATTTTGATTTTAGCTCCACCGGCACTGTCTATAAGCACATACAGGTTTTGCAGCGGAAAGGGGTGTTGACAGGAGATAAGCAATCGAAGCGGTCTCTTCTGCCCGTTAAAGAAGCCGTCGTAGCAAAAAATTCAAACGAACTCATCCTCCCGTTTATCGGCTATCTCTCCATCGGCTATCCATTGGAGCTGTTTATTCAGTCAGAAAATATGGCTGTCCCTGCAGCCCTGGTCGCCAGTCCAGAGGCGACATACATCCTCCAAGTGCAAGGGGATTCCCTTAAAGAGGAGTCAATCATCAATGGCGATCTCCTGCTCATCGAAACGAGGCAAGAGATCGAAGCAGGAGAAATGGTTCTAGGACTGATCAACCAGCACGACAGCTTCTTGAAGAGATATTACCCTGAGGGGCATTACATCCGTTTAGAAGGGCTGGCTCCACACCCCTCATCGATGACGCTCAAACACGAGCTGATCTCAATTCAAGGGGTGTTGGCTGGTCTGATCAGAGCCTATTAGTCATAAGCCATTGCTAATGCGACAAGAGTTAAAACTCCCGCACCTGCTGCAACTCCAGCTGTTACAAGGGGTGAAAACGGAAGTTTAAGACATTTTGCAACCATAACATTCAATGCGGTCATAATTGGTGTAGCGATAATCAAAATCAGGGTGCCCTTTTCCCCTAATTTGTCCAATATGGCCGCACCAGCAAAAAGCCCGACAATCATCCCACCAAACGAGGTCAATGCTATAGCTGCCACTGCTGCGATACGGTATTGGAACAGATTAACAAAACGTCCGCATAGCGATACAGTAGCTTCTTGAGCGACTTGTCCTGCTAGCGAACCTACTCCTGAAATAGACATAAAATTCTCCTATTTGAATTCATTTATCAATAATTTATATAAATACGCTTTCATTATTCTGAAAATGATGTGCAGCAGTCAATAGCGTTTGAAGTAGAGTCCTCTTATGCTTTTTGTGATGACCTGTGTTATCCACACGTCGATGACACAAATACATAGGACAATCTCAATACATGGGTTCTAGCAGGCTTGAGCAAAGCATATTAGAATCATTTAATCCTTCAAAAAAAGCCATCCTACCACAATCGCAGCCGTTCCTACTGGAATCCCTACTGTTGCAAGAGGTGAAAATGGAAGTTTAAGACATTTTGAAACCAAAACGCTCAATGTGAAAGAGACTCCGAGCATCGTCGTAATAAGTAATATCCTATCAATCGTCTCCTTTTCGAGCGAAAGTAGTTGAATGGCACACACAAGCCCGCCAACAGCTCCTACAATCGTTGTCAATGCAATAGCTGCCACTGCTGCAATACGGTTTTTGAAGAGGTTAACAAAACGGCCGCACACCAATACAATTGCTTCTGCGGCTTGTCCTGAAAACGGCACTAATCCTGAAATAGACATAAAATTCTCCTATTTGAATTCATTTATCAATAATTGATGTAAATACGTTTTCATTAGTCCAAACGTCATGTGCAGAAGTCATGTAGCGATTCTTCGCCCTACAGGCTGCATCACAATAGATCACCTAGTAGAAATAATAGACCAAAACACCCCAAAACCTAGTCCAGCACCCATCACCGAAATTCCTGCTGATGCGGGACGTGAAAACGGAAGTTTTAAACATTTTGAAACAATAACGTTCAATGTAACGAAGACTGCTGCCCAGGTAATAAAGAGAACAGCATTTTTGCAAAATTTATATCCGGCTGATGATTTTCTACCATACTTTCCATCAATACTTGGAAATATTTTTTCTATTAAAGGTTTTGACACTGCCTTTAACCAAAAGCCGATAAATAACCCACCAACGATTCCTACAGCCGATGAAACTGTCAACGCAGTCGCTGCGACAAGACGATTTTGGAAGTGGTAGAGAAAACGGTCGCACATTGACACAGTAACTTCTTGAACCACTTGCCCTGCTATCGATGGCCCTACTCCTGGAATAGACATAAAATTCTCCAATTTAAATTCGTTTATCAATAATGTATAAAAATACGCTTTCATTAGTCTGAAAGTGATGTGCAGGAGTCGTCATGTAGCGATTCTTCACAATTCAAACTGCATCACATTCAGTAAAAATCAATGTTCGCAATTGTAACAAAACAGTTATTTATAAACAAATAAAAATGGATCTACAGAAAGTCATACTCAAACACATAAAGTGACCTAAGGGAAAAGGACAAACGCTTCGCGCTCGCAGTTTTTGTGCTTCGAGAAACGTTTTTTCATCAATGAGACATGATCTCGATTCAAGAGATGTTGACGGAAGTATTAGCTTCGCTTGAGAAATTTGGACAATATTGGTTCACCTATAATAGCTAGTGTAAATGAGCTTGATGCTATGAATACTATTTCAAGAGGTGTAAATCGAATATTGACACACTTTGTAAGCAATATGTTTAATGCTGTCACACTAACCACGGTCAGCAGAACACAGAAGGTCGTTTGAATGAAGGTTCCCTTAAGGGGGGTTTTCTCCAGAAGAGCATATGTGCCATCCAGCGCGCAAAAGCCTCCTACAATGGACGTCAAAGCTATAGCTGCCACTGCAACAACCCGGTTAAGGAAAAGATTAGCAAAACGGCCATATAACGACACGACAGCTGGTTGTGAGAGTTGTGCTACTAACGGTCTAGATCCTGGAATAGACATTAAATTCTCCTATTTGATTTCGATATCAATAATTCATGAAAAACACTTTTGCATTACATTTGAAATTGATGTGCTGCAGGCGAGATTCGGGTTTCTCGTTCTTCTAGCTGTTTCATATTCAGTAAAAATTAATTACACTCAATTGTAACAAAACCGTTATTTATAAACAAATAAAAATACATTATAAAATAATAATACTATCCAAAGCCATTCCCTTTTCCCCTACCATCCTTCCCATCATGCTAAAATTAACAGGATGAGGAGGATAGAAAGGATAAGGGCAGGATAGTGTGTTACTCAGGAATGCGAAAGTCCTCTTCCGCTTTATTGTAGAATGGTTTTATCGAGCTCACGTCACAAGAATTCATTGGTGGCCTCGCGAAGCGTTTGGACTAAAATCATGAATGCTTGACGACCCACTCAGAATTTACTAAACCATTTGCGAGTAAGAACAAACTCAAGCCCCAGAAAACCTAGTGAACCACCTCCTATCGAAATTCCTGCTGATGCAAGACGTGAAAGGGGAAGTTTTAAACACTTTGAAACGATAACGTTCAATGTAACGAAGGCTGCTGCCCAGACAATCAAGCGAACAGCTTTTCTACAACGTTCACGTTCTTCCATTCTTGGAAACATTTTTTTCGTTAAAGATTTGGATGCACACAATAGCATAGAACCGCAGAAAAAACCAATAGTGATTCCAACAATCGACGAAATTGTCAACGCAGACACTGCTGCAAAACGATTTTGGAAGAGGTTGACAAAACGGCCGCACAGAGATACAGTTGCTTCTTGAGCCACTTGCCCTGCTATCGACGCCCCAACTCCTGGAATAGACATAAAATTCTCCTATTTGAATTCATTTATCATTAATTATATAAAAACACGTTTTCATAATACTGAAAGCGATATACAACAATCGATGCTCCGATTCTTCACCATTCTAACTGCATCATATTCAGTAAAAATTAATCATTCGTGATTGTAACAAAACAATTATTTATAAACAAATAAAAATACTAATAAAAATAGCAATACTACCCGGAACCATTCCCCTACCCTCCTTCCCATCCTGCCTATCTTGCCGCGAAGCGATCTTGCCTATCCTGTTTTTTTTGCTGGGAAGTTGCAATTGTGCCTATCCTGCTTATCATGTAAGCAGGAGGTTTAGTAAGGCTGTTTATGCAAGGTGTTTGATAAATTCGATGACGCGCCTGCTGATCTCCTTTCCCTCTTGAAAAGTGATCAGCTCCGACGCTTTCTCTAAGGGGAGCCACTGGGAGTTTTTGATCTCGCTTGATTGGATCAAGACGACCCCTGTGACAAGGGCTGGAAAATATTCGGCAGTCTTCCGCACGAGAGCCCCCTTTCGAGAGAACTTATATTTTTCTGAAAATGACTCAACAGACAACAGAGACTGCACAGCCAATCCTGTTTCTTCTAAGAGTTCTCTCTCTGCCGCTTGCAGGGGAAGTTCTCCCTGCTCAAGGTGCCCTTTCGGAAAAGACCAATGACCCGCGTGATGTTGAATTAACAACACTCTCCACTCTCCCCCTTGACATTGGAGAGGGATGATTCCATATGAGCGTTCATCGATCATTGAGCGTCCTCAGGGTTGATAAGGAGCAAGAATGATTGAGGCATTATGTCCGCCAAAACCAAATGAATTGGACATCGCATATGTGATCTTCAAGCTCTCAGCCTGCGTGGAGACATGGAAATCGAGGTCTGGCTCGGGGTCTTCTAAGTTGATCGTAGGGTGGACAACATGCTGCAAAATTGCCTGTACAGTCGCGATGGCTTCTACAGCGCCAGCGCCGCCGAGCAGATGGCCGATCATCGACTTGGTCGAGTTCATGTAGATCTTCGAAGGGTCACTAAAGATTTTCTTCAACGCCCGAATTTCCGCCATATCCCCAACAGGTGTTGACGTTGCATGTGCATTGATGTAGTTGATCTGCTCAGGTTTTAAACTAGTATCTGCCAAGGCATGCTGAATGCAGAGGGCAATCCCCTCTCCATCAGGACGGGGTTCTGTGAGATGGTAGGCATCGCAAGAGAGTCCTCCACCGAGATATTCAGCGAGAATCGTCGCCCCTCGAGCCTGAGCATGTTCTAAAGTCTCTAACACCAGAACTCCGGCACCCTCTCCCATGACAAATCCGTCGCGTCCACGGTCCCAGGGACGCGATGCCTTCTGCGGCTCATCATTCCGTTGGGACAGCGCCTTGCAAGAGCAGAAACCGGCCATCCCCATCGGGATGATTGCCGCTTCAACGCCTCCAGCGAGCATGAGGTCGGCATCCCCCTCTTGAATGTGCCTGGCAGCTGAGATGATGGAATAGTTAGCCGTTGCACATGCGGTTGAGATAGAGTAATTGGGTCCCATGAAACCGAGATCCATTCCTAAGATCGCCCCGCACATATTTGTTAAAATATAAGGGACAAAAAAAGGAGACACTCGCCTCTGACCTTTCTCTAAGAGAGTTTGAACTCCATCAGTGAAGACAGACATCCCTCCCATGCCCGAGCCGATGAGGATGCCGCACCGTTCTTTCTTAAGTTTTTCAAATACATCTCCGGTCAACCCAGCATGCTCGAGAGCTTTTTTTCCCGACACGACAGTATAGGCGATCGCTTTGTCAACACGGCGGGCTTGTTTTTTGTCCATGTATTCGCCAGGATCGAATCCTGTGATACTCGCAGCAAACCGTGTGGGGAAGTCTTCGCAAGGAAATTCTGTGATAGCGCGCGCGCCGCTTCGTCCTTCCAGAAGATTTTGATAGAACTTGTCGACGTCATTTCCAAAGCAAGAAACGACTCCCATCCCTGTGATGACAATTCTTTTCTTTTTCATAACTATGTTTCCTAGACAATATGATGTTTTGTTTCTAAAGGATGGCTGGTATCGATGGGGACATCGACAATTTTCGCCTCTTTCCATAGCTGTTCGATGGCATACCGTTCGCGCAGTTCGGGAATGAATAAGTGGATCACGAAGTCAGTGTAGTCGAGGACCATCCAGTCCCCCTCTTGCTGTCCATCGATGTGAATAGGGGTTTGTCCATGTGCTGCAAGCTGATCGAGGATATTTTGGCTAATCGCCTTAACATGCCTTTCGACTGAACCTTCTGCAACGATATAATAGTCGGTCATCGAGCTGACACCTTTGACATCCAGAACGATGATATTAAATCCTTTTTTATCGTAGATGGCTTGAGCAACCGCAGTTAATATCTCTGAGTTATGTTTTTTCATTTTAATAACAAACAATCCGTTAGGGTGGAAAAGGAAAAAATTTAACACATTTACAGAAGAAAAGCAACCCGATTCTTCACAACCTCCCATGCCCATTCAGGGAAACAGGATCAGCAAAAAGGGACAGAACAGGATAGGCAGGATCGCAAGCGGCAGGATAGGCAGGATAGGCAGGATAGGGAAGATAATAATGAAAAAATAGGATAAGTGTAAATAGGATAGGTGTAAATATGTTAATTTTTTATTCTAAATTTATTTTTCCCGTCCTATCTTTCTTATCCTGCCTATCCTGCCGCGAAGCGATCCTGCATATCCTGTTATTTTGTTTATCCTGCCTATCCTGTTTTGTCCCTTTTGCCTATCCTGTTGAGATCAAGTTGTTGGTATAAATGATGTGCGTGAATGTAATCGAGGACAGGAGCTGGAACGAGATGGCCGCAGTAGAGCCCTGCACCGAGGCGGTGCCTGATTTCTGTTCCGGAGATGTCGAGCAGGCAGGTCTTCGTCCACCCTGCTGAAAAAGCCTCGTCGATCATTGGATCATCGATGTGGCATTCTCTTCCAAGCGCTCTGGAACCGACAAGGATCGGGACGAGTCGAACAATCTCGCGAGGCTCTTTCCAAGAGAGGAAACTCGAGATCAAATCTTCACCTAGGAGCAAAAAAAACTGGTGATGATCATTCAGTGCTAATAGCTGGCGGATGGTATCAACTGTATATGAGGGGGGCGTCCGTTCCAGTTCGCAGGTCTGAATTTCAAATTGGGGAATCCCCTGAATGGCATGCCTGAGCATCATTAATCGATGATGCTCCGCAGCAGGTTTACAATGCGGCTTCAGGGGACTATGACGAGCGGGGATAAACCAAATTTTGTCCAGCCCCCACTTCTCCATCAATTCAAAAGCCAGGTTAATGTGGCCAAAATGAATGGGGTCAAAAGTCCCTCCTAACAAGCCAATTTTAGTCATGACAAGCAGCCTCTGCGGTTTCCAAAATTTCCCAACCTTTCGCTAAACAGATTTTCCGAAGTATCGGATCGGGGTTGACTCCAACAGAATGATGGGCCATTTCAAGAATCGGTAAATCCAAATGGCTATCGGAGAAAACAGTGATTTTATCGACATGCCATTCATGTTTTTTAATCAACTCATGGACAATCTGGATTTTGCCTTCACCATCGAGGATGTTTCCAATGGAGGTAAACTGTTTTTTTTCATCTGTCAGGTAGCGCGTCGCATGCCATTGATCAATCGAAAACCTCTCTGCAATAGCGGAGACCAGGAAATCAGGAGAGCTGGATAATATCAGAATCGTATCGCCGGAGCGTTGCGCTTTTTTCAACCGGTCTAAAACAATGGGTGAGATAAGCTGGTTAAGCTGCTGATCGAGGAATGTTTTAACATGCTGTTCAATGAGAGGGAGTGAACGCCCTTTGAACAGACGGTCAAATGATTTTTCATGAAGTTTGTGAATCGAGAGTCCAAAATACTTATGCCTCACATAGTCAGCTAAAGCAGCAATCAGTTTAATCGATGAAATAAATCGCTGATGGTAAAGATAAAAACCAAAAAAATAACTGCTATTCCTCTTCAACAAGGTGTGGTCGAGATCAAATATGGTGATGTTCATGATTGTCACATAAGTTAAATCGCGACAGTGTGAAAATATAGAACCACAGAGACACAGAGAACACAGAGAGTAAACATGGAGAACAATCAATTCTCTTTCTCCGTGCCCTCTGTGTCTCTGTGGTTTAAGGGAATTGCCGCCTCATTTACTGCTCCGGATTTTTAACTGAAGTTGAAAAATTTTTTCTTCAATTTCAGCGATCCCTTGATTGATTTTATCGAGCCTTTCTTTCTCTTCATTAATCAGAGCGGTATAACTCATCGCCTTTTCAAAGTCGAGTCCGGAGCTACCGGCAGCTTTTCTAAAAATTTCAAGTTGATTCTTTATCTCTTGCCGTCTTTCTTTACGTTGCTGCAAAATCGTTTTCAACTGCTGTAACGACTGTCGATCATCTTCAGACAACTCCAAGAGGGCCTCTTCATGTTTCTCTGCAATGATGTCTTTCAAAGGTTTGAGCAACCGTTCAAGTTCCATCTTCTCGCTTTTTGTCAAAGAAGAGTCGTGAATTTCAGATGTTATTGCCTCGCGCCTAGCAACTAATTCTTCAGCATTTCGTTGAGCAACATGACCCAGGAGTTCTTCAATCATTTCTTTGAAGGCATTAACCTTCGCTCTCTTTTCCTGAAGGCGCGCCTTCTCTTCTTGAGCTCGGGCATGCTGGCTGGCATTCAGCAGTTGATTGACGCTATCTTTTATCTCGGTTAAAGCGTCGCGCAATGCTTTAACTTCATCGCGGCCAAGCTCAACCTTGCGCATCGCCCGGCTAATGTTTTCACATTGATTCAATGCATCCACCGGAGTGATTTCATTCTTTGACAACAGCTCCTTAAGAGATTGAATCTGCTGCATCACCTCGTCTGCATTCTGCTGGTAGACCGCTTTCTGTTGGACCCGCTCTTTCTTCCGCTCTTTTTCCTCTACTTTGATCTGATCCCAGCCGCTGCTGAGTTTTGTCCGTGTGAGAGTAAACGAATGGGTGTTGAGGGTCAATACCTTTGCAATTGCCTGCAGAGCCTTGATTTCATCCCTTAAGAGGTGAAACGATTCACGTGAACCGCTGCTCCCAAAATGCTGGTTGCAGAAGCAATCGACATCTTGAATAAACTGTTGGCTGATTTCTTTGATGAGCTCTTTGCGCTTGGGAAATACATGATCTCCAGCTATCGACAATCGATGGAAGAATTTATTTTTAAATTTGACACGCATTTCTGTTTTCAGCAGCTCTTTGCGCAAGGCATTGATCCGCGAGGCGAGCAAATTTAAGATATTAAGCTGCTTTTGCAGATGAAAATATGTTGCCTGATTCTCTTTCAGAGATTGAGGGAGGACAATATCCTCAGAAATAACAGCTCTTTCGACAAGGGTATCGAATTGGGCAATATCATTTTCTAGTCCTTTAACAGCAATCTCAATCTGTTCAACAGCAAAAGCGCTCTGCTCATCCAGGATGTCTTTAAGGCGACGAGCTTCTTTGGAGAGCTCACTATATTTCGCCCAAAGTTGTCCGCGAAGAGCAGAAGAAATATTTTCTCTAAAGAGAGGCAGGCAGAGGCGTCGAACCTCCCAAAAACTACGGAAATGAGGCGTATTTCCCATCGCAAGCGATGCTTCCATAAAATCGATAGCAAGCTGCAGTTTAGCTTCTAAAGAGGGTTGTTCATCAAACGTAACTTTAAAGGCTACAAATTGAGCTGAAAACGACTCTTTGTGATCTTTATCTGAGATAATGTCTTCCCCTGATTTGTGGGCAGTGCCTTCTTCTTGATTTTGCTCGAAGAAGGGTTCAAAACTTTCCTGACTTTGGCTGGAAAGTTGCTCATTTTCTTGACTGCCAAAAAACAAGCCTTCATCTGATTGTTCGGGCATTTTTTGGTTTTCAGCATCGCTCATGACATTTACTTGGTAAGAATTTTGGAGATCTTCTTGTTGACTACTCATAATAAGATATGGAATTCGTTGTTCTCTGTGTAAAACCGTTTTGACTAGTAATATACCAACATCTGGCATAACCCTCATCACTCAAAAGAAAAACCCAACACTCAGGGTATTAGCGATTTTCGTTAGTCAGTAATAATATTGATCAGAACTTTTAAAGTAAATAAAATTATGAATTTAGGCATTAAAGACCGCTGTTGCAGGTGCAATGTTTGTCAGCTCGATTTTCCTAATTTATGAGAGGCTGCAACCAGATGTTCGATGAAGTAGGCTAAACGTTTTTCTAGTAGCTGATCTTTGAGCAGTCCTTTCTCATCAAAACACTCCCAGGAAGGAGACAGGACGATCTGTTCGGGAAGAACCCAGCAATGAAGCTGACGGCAGATCACACGTAAAGCATCTAGAGCTCTTGTACTGTGCAGCCCACCCACAACGGCGATCAAGCCGACGACTTTACCTTCAATATCTTCTTCAGTTAAAAGGTCGAGAGCATTTTTCAGGACACCACTTAAACTGCCATGATATTCTGGCGTCGCGAGAAGAAGGCCGCTGGCTGACTGGACGGCAGATCTGAGTCGGTCAACATCTGGATAGTCTGGATAATGGCCGCTGCCATTGCAAAAAGGGAGCTGCAATGTGCGCAAATCGATGAGCTCGGAAGAGATCGTCTCATCAATTTTTTGCATGGCGAGTTTCAGGATTTGATAGGTGTAGGAGCCTTCTCTTAAGCTTCCTCCCAAAGCGACGATTTTCATATCATAAAAGCTCAAAATCTTTTTTAATCATCTCTAAAACAACTTCAGGATCATGCATATCGATATCGAGCCAATGAAACAACGGTTCTTTTCGGAACCATGTGAATTGTCTTTTTGCATAATGGCGAGTGGCTTGTTTGAAGCTGTTCACGAATTGTTGATACTCTGCTTCACTTGGTTCAGCCTTTTCCAAATAATCGAGAGCTTGGCGATAGCCAATGGCTTGCGAAGCAGAAGTGTTATTTTTGATCCCCATCTCCTTGAGCATTCTTACTTCGTCGAGGAACCCTAATTCCAACATCTTCTCACATCTTTTCTCGATCCGTTCGTAGAGCCTCTCTTTAGGCCTATGCAAAAACCAGCAACGGAAATCATAATTTTGGGGTTTCCTCCTCCCTTTCCATGAGAGTTTACTGACCTGTTTTTGAGTGAGAGCGATGATTTCCAGAGCGCGCACAATTTTCTGTTTATCGTTCTTAGTGATGCTTTTTGCATAGCTGGGATCGAGTTGTACAAGGCGCTCATAAAGCGATTCTGAGCCAAGACGTTCGATCTCTTCTTCAAGATTCTGCCTTAATTCCGGCACTGAGGGAGGGCCGCTTGGAGGGCCGTATAAAAGGGAATGAAGATAAAAACCTGAGCCGCCGGTGATGATCGGCACATTGCCTCGATCCAGCACCTGCTGGCACATTTGGCGAGCCTCATAGTAGAAATCGACAACATTGAAATGGTCTGAGATATCCCGAATATCAATGAGGTGGTGTGGAACAAGAAGCCGTTCAGACTGAGTGGGTTTGGCAGTGCCGATGTCCATTCCGCGATAGACTTGCATGGAATCAGCAGAAATGATCTCCCCATCGATCTGTTGAGCCAGCTGAAGCGCCAAATCTGATTTACCACAGCCGGTCGGGCCGGAAATGACGATGACTCGTTTTTTTTGCCTTTGGAAGTTCTCTGGGAGATGCTTTTGCACTTCAGTGGCAAAGTTCAATACGATTTTCTTCACTGCTTCATTTTCTACTGAGATATTCCCAATCACGCAACCTACCTTATTATGTTATGCATCACCTTTTTCCCTGATCGGGAAGAGAAGTATTCTCAAAACTGTCTTAATGCGTCGTCTTCACTTTCAAAGAGTTCCAGAACATGATCAAATCCAGACATTTTTAACACATCCATCACATTTCTGTTAACAGAGCAGATGACCAATTTTCCCGAAAGTGTACGGAGTTTCTTTGTTATAGACAAGAGCATACGCATGCCTGCGCTACTTAGATATTCTACAGTTGAAAAGTCAACAAGCAGCTTGTAATGACCTTCGTTTATGAAATCAAAAACTTCTCTTTCAGCTTGAGGGGAAGAAACAGCATCCAGGCGGCCAGTCAACTGAAGGACTAAAATTTCCCCTTTTACTTCACTTTTGATCCTTACCAATTCTTCTTTACTGCTCATAAATCCTCGCTGTATGTCATTTCAGTTAAGTTAAGATTTGACTTATCCCCCGGAGAACCCTCCATCCCTTACTACTATTATGTTAAACCCTTTCTCAGTGAAAATGCAACTAAATTAACCGTGAAGCTTTAAGGAATAGCAATTATGAAGGTTATTTTGAAGGTCATTGCATAAGTTTAGATGAGCAATGGACGAAAATGGACGTAAATGGACTATATGAGTTAATTGCAATCGTGCCCGTGCCCGTGCCCCTGCCCGTGCCTGATTGTCCCTTTTCGAGCAAAGGGATGGGCATGATAGATTCAGGTCCGTTCATGAAAAAGGGGCAATCGGGCACGGGCAGTGGCACGGGCACGATAAGGACTTCTGCAATAACCTCATATGAACAATCAATCTGATTCTCGTCCATATAGTCCGTTTTCGTCCATATCTGTCTTTTACCCTTCTCTCTCGGATAAGCACTTATTTGTGCGATTTTAATTTTCACTTTACAAAAAGTTAATATCATTAGTTTATAATTAATCTTTATTAATAATAAAAAAAGAGAAAATATATGATCAATAATAATATCCCTCGAGAGATCCATCATTTAATCCATCATACTGAAGGCGTCAACTCTAAATGGGGTAGAATCGACTGTCAATGGATGGAAGATAAAGAAAATGGTGATGTAACACAACTTGAGCATCATTTTTTTCCTCTGATCAATAAGACAACAGGTGACATCTACCTAGACTGTTCGAAACGGAAAATTTATGTTAAATTCATCGTCCATAGCATCATCCGACCGGTCCTAATTTTGGGGAAGACTCTGTACCATGCGGCATTCTTCATCTCGATCCCACACATCATCGCTGAAACGATCGCTCGGGGAAAAAAGAATGAGCTAGCTGGTGGAGAAATCGCCAAACAGTGCGTTAAGAACAGCTTTAAATCTTTAGCTGACATCATTCGAACCCCGCTCTATGGAGTGGCAATGGAAGTTGTTTCTGCTACAGCGCTCATTGTTGGTCCTTTGGCGCCTCGCACCCTCTACACCCTTCGCGAAGCTATCGGTGCTCTTGTACGCTCCCTCAATTGGAATGATAGACAAGACTATATGAATGATCTGTTTATGTGCTTTCAGCCAATAAAAAGCATCGACAGAATGATCAAAACAGCTCAGCGAGACAACCGAAATCCGGTAGGTTATATACAAATTCAGCTTAATCAATATGCTGAAAATAATATCAAGTTTCGAAGAGAAAACCGAACTCCATTTAACGACTGCTATAGGCTTGTGGATCCAAACGTCGAGTATTCAAGCCCGAGCTACAAAAAAATAGAAGGGATTAGCCAATAAGTGAAGAATCGATTATGACTTCTCTGATCGATGAGTGATCGATTCTTCCAGCCATTTCAGATAACTGCTGTTTCCCCCTGCAATTGGAACCCACAAAATTTCAGGGATTTCATACTTGCAGTTCTCTTCAATCACCTCTTTAACCTTATCAAACATCTCATGTTCAGTTTTCAGAACGATTTTGCACTCTTGGGCAGTCTCTAGCTTGTTATCCCATTGATAGATCGATTCTATCCAGGGGATAATCTGGGCGCAGGCAACATAACGTTCTTGGACTAGGAAACGGCAGACGCGGCGCGCCTCGTCTAAGCTGCCACTCGTCCAGTGGATTTCTATGAATTCCTTATTCATTCCCAATTCTCCTTAATGCAAATTTTTGCCTCTATTACGTCTGCGTATGCAGGACCAGTCTCATACTTCTACGTGCCGCCCTTTCACCCATGATTCGCGTAAATATTTTTCAAACTAGATAGACAGGATAGGAAAGATATTGTCAGATCTAACTCATCCTTCCCATCCTGTCATTTATCCGTATAGTTGCAAAATATCTCTTCCCGTGCTTCAGATTCGAGACGTTGCACCAACGGAAATTCGCACATCACATTAAAAAATTTATCCTATCATAATGACCGATTTTATACAAATACAGTCAATTTACTTCACAAGAGCGAGGTGAGCGATTCTGAAATCGACCACGATGCTTTTGCCTTCCCAATGCATGGGTTGCCGTTGATCACGGGCAGCTTCATATAAGGCTCGAAAATTGGCAATATTTTGTTTATAGTAATTCGGATTTAGCCTCAGAAAAATCTCCCTTTTCGGGGAAGACGCTTCGATCCAATCTGAAGAGAGCTCTTCAAGAGTCACAACAATTTGCCTTTGCCCATAACTGTTGACATCAATTTGAGAGAGATCGATCTTCTTGACAAAGAGATGATTCGGAGGGAAAGAGGAGAACTGGTGCAAAATGTCAAACGCCCACTGAACCTTCTCCTTCTCACTCAAGTTCTCCCCCCACCGCACATTTTCCCCATCGAGACCCAAAAAAAAAGTGGGAAGCCGTTTAGGTGAGAAAAAGGGGCGGAAGGGAAAGATCGCCCCCTCTCGATCGACAGCGGTATTAGAAAGATCGGCAAGATAGGCCGCAGGATGGTACATCCGATAATGAATGCAAAGTGTCCCGGGGAAGATTTTTTGTACAGCAGCTTTCTTAACGACAGGACAGTTTAGAAGCAACCTTTCAGCCTCTTTTGTGTTGACCTGATAGAGATTTTTAGGCCGATCAAAAGATAACCCTAGAAGTTCTGCCAAGTAGGCTGTCTTTAACGATTCACTATGAGGCGTTCGTTGGACAATAGCAACAATATCAAATTGATGATCTTTAAACCTCATTTCACGTACATGGAGGTAGTAGTGCCATCCCATGAAGGCGCTACCGGAAATCAGGAGCATTGAGACCAAGATCCAGACCAGGGATCGATTCAGTGTGAGTTCATCATCGCGCATGGGCTACTCGCTCATTAATCCAAGGACCTCGGCAGAGAGTTTTGTGATGTCTCCTGCACCAAGGGTGACTACAGCATCGCCAGGCCGTGTGAAATCAACCAAAAAATTTCCCAATTCATCTCGTGGAACATAGTGGCAAGGGATTTTTGAGTGTTGATTCACTTCATTGATAATCAGTTGATGAGAGAGGGCAGGGATAGGCGCCTCGCCGGCTCCAAAGATATCGGTGATGACTAATTCATCGGCATGATCAAAGATTTCTCTATAGGTTCCTAAGCAATCTCTAGTCCTCGTATAGCGATGAGGTTGGAACACTGCAATCAGACGGCGGCAGCCGACAGCTTTGCGGATCCCCTCCAGTGTTGTCTTTATCTCCGTTGGGTGGTGGGCGTAGTCGTCTAAAAATAGCCGCCCCGTTCTTTCTCCCTTGATTTCACAACGGCGCCTGACCCCTTTGAAGTTTGCAAAAGCCGCTCTGATTTTCTCTTCATCGATGCCCAAAGTGATTGCAAGAGCGAAGACAGCAGCAGCATTCAGGACATTGTGTTTCCCGGCGAGCGGCACTTGAATCGCATCGTAGCGTTGCCGGCGATGTTCTAAGTTAAATTTGAGGGTAAATCCCTCTTGGGCAGATTTGGTAATCTGCCAATCGGCATTGGGATTGAATCCATAGCTCTGACCGGGGTGGTTGAGACGGCAAAGGGCTGCATCATCGCCGCACCAAAACAGCTGATCTGTCGATTGGACTTGCGACATAAACGTTTTAAATGTATCGACTAACAAATCAAAGTCCCCTTCGTAGTTGTTGAGGTGGTCTTTGTCGATATTGGTCACTATAGCGGCAGCGGGAGAGTATTTTAAAAATGAACGGTCGCTTTCATCGGCTTCAAAAGCAAACAGACCCCCTTTACCATGAGCAGCATTGGACTGAAGAGAAGGGAGTATCCCTCCAATGGCGAAAGAAGGTTCCAGTCCAGCGTCGATGAGGGTGGAAGTCAGCAACGACGATGACGTTGTTTTGCCATGCGTGCCCGCCACAGCGATAGCATGATAGCCTTGGAGGAGATGAGCGAGAAGATCGGCTCGATGCATCAACGGACAATGTAAGTCCACGGCAGCTTGATATTCGGGGTTATCGGTTTTGATGTCAGTGCTATAGACAACATGCGACGAAGGAGAGATATGTTCAGCACGGTGGCCTAAATAGAATTTACCCCCTTTTTCCACAAGGCTTTCAACGGTGGAGCCGTAGGCAATATCGCTGCCTGACACAGTCATGCCTCTGCTGAGGAGAATCTGAGCGAGGCCGCTCATCCCGATGCCCCCTATTCCAATAAAATGATAATGCATATATTCACTCCTACTCTAATACACAAGATAAACAAAAAGGGCAAAAACAGGATAGGCACGATCGCTTCGCGGCAGGATGGGCAGGATAAGGAGGATGGGAAGGATAGATAAAGATAAAAAAATAGGAATAATCAAGTAGGTTTCTAAGATAAAAACTATTATCTTCTATTTTTTTCTTCCCATCCTCCTTATCCTGCCCATCCTGCCGCGAAGCGATCCTGCCTATCCTGTTTTTGTCCTTTTTGCCTATCTTGTTGCGCGTTTGCGTTTAGTTAAGCTAAATTCATCACGAGCTCCGACAAAGTCATCTGATGTTGCCGTTTTTTATAGTTCTTCATCGCTTTCTGAAATTGGAAAAGCTGTCCAGCAGAAAAAAGCGCTGATATCTTCTCCGACAGATTCCCTCCTGTCAGCTGTTGTTCAGGCAGCTTCCAGCCAGCACCGACATCATAGACAAAGAAATCGGCGTTTTTATCTTGGTGCTGATCGGTGGCAAAAGGATAAGGAATTAACAGGCCCGGCACCTCAAATTCTATCGCTTCTGCAATTGCAGAGGCACCGGAACGGCCAATGAAGGCGTCAGCAGCAGCCCATGCCATCTGCATTTTATCTTCAAAAACTTTAACGCGGGAGGGAATATTGTGCAAGGCATAACCCTGAGAGAGCTCTCTTACCATCTCGGCTCTCCCGGTAAAATGGATCACCTGCAGCGATAAATCCTTAAAAAGAGGCATACACTCCTTCACCTTTTGATTGATGGCATGAGCCCCTTGGGAACCGCCGAAGATCATCAGCGTCGTCCGGCAGGGATCGAGTCCATAATAGTGATGGGCAGCATCCCTCTCCACAGCGCCAGCTTGATACCCCTCCCTTAAGGGGAGACCTACCTCAACGACTTTACCGTTAAAATAGTTCTTACTTACCGGAAAATTGATCCCCACACAAGTGGCCAAAGACGCGAGCCAGCTATTTGCTTTTCCAGGAATGCTATTGGCCTCATGCAGAAGGATAGGAATATTCAACCATCTGGCTGCCAATACAGTAGGGACTGAATAATAGCTGCCAAAACCCACAACAAGATGTGGACGAACCCTCTTTAAGATTGTTATACTTTGGCTGATCCCTTTCACAAGATCTCTTAACCCCCGCCAGCACTTGATCGGATTCTTAGACAACAGCGGGCCGCAGGAAACTTCTTCGTAAGGGAAATGCAAGCGGTCAAAGTATTTACTTGTCTTCAACCCTCCTGCAACAAAAAGGACCTCTGGAGAAGACGGCTCCTTTGATAGCTGCTGCGCTAAAGCCTGGGCGGGAAAGAGGTGTCCTCCCGTCCCTCCTGCTGTGATTACAATCCGCTTTTTGGACATATCTTTTCCATTTCTTGTTGTTTGACAATGTCCAGAAGCAGCCCCACACCGATTGCATTGGCCATCAACGAGGTTCCTCCCTGGCTGAAAAAAGGGAGGTTTAATCCCGTACTGGGAAGCAGTCCTGAGACAACGCCCAAATTCATAAATGCTTGAAAGCAGATCAAGAACGTGATGACGCACCCTAAATAAAGTCCCATAAGATCTGTCGCATTGAAAGCAATGAAAAAGCCTGCGAAGCCTATCGACATATAAAGGAGAATTAATGATAGGATTCCAATAAAGCCAAATTCCTCAGCATAGATAGCGGCAATATAGTCATTTTGGGCCTCGGGAAGATAGCTCAGCTTCTGCAGGCTATTGCCGGGTCCGCGGCCTAAAAGCTGCCCTGAGCCTGCTGCAATCTTGGCTTGATAAGGCTGATGCCCTTTGCCCTGTAGATCCAGCTCGGGATGGAGGTAGACGTTGATTCGTGCTGTGACATAGGGGAGATGGTAAGCTGACACCCCCCCCACAACAATCATTAAGGCAAGAGGCAGCGCCCAATATTTTAGGCAGATGCGGGACAAAATGCAGATGACGACCACAGTCAAACCGATGACACCCGCAGTCCCATTATTCGGCTCGACTAATACCAGCAGGATTGGCACCGATAATAGGCTGATGAGTTTAATAAAACCTTTCAGTTGAAGTTGAATCGGATCAATGGTCCTGAGCTGAAAGATAAAAAACGCTGGGACAACGATCTTTACAAATTCGGAGGGTTGGAACGTGAAACCTGCCAACCCGATCCAGCGGCGCGAACCGTTGACCTCTCTTCCTATCCCTGGGATTAAAATGATGAGCAAGAGGAAGGAAAGAAAGAAAAATAGGTAAGGGCTCCATTGGATGAACCGGCGATAGCCAATCTTCCAAGAAGCCCATGAGAGAGCCAAACCGGCAAAAGCATATAAAATCTGTTTAAAAAGAGCTTGGTGGGTACTTCTGGCAAGGGCGTGATCTAATACCTCTGCAGAAGTGGTATTAAAAATCATCACTAACCCCATCATAAAGATCGCACTGACCGATAAAAGCAAGACCATCCGGTGAAAAGCAAACATCAGCCCTCCTGACCAAACAAAATCAACAAGATAGACAAAACAGGATAAGCAGGATGGACATACAACAGGATAAGCAAAGGGACAAAACAGGATAGGCAAGATCGCTTCGCGGTAGGATAGACAGGATAGTTGAAACAATTAATGTCAGGATGGGAAGGATAGGAAAGATGAAGATACAAATAATTCATCATGATTCTATATATGGAATGAGTTGTAATAATTGAAAAAAACAGATTTTTGAGAATTTTTTTTCAAAAGCCTCATTAAATTTATCTTTCCCATCCTGTCAATTTTATAGGGTGGACAGGATAGCATCGACTCGCTATCTTGCTTATCCTGCCGCTTGCGATCCTGCATATCCTGTTTTGTCCCTTTTGTCTATGTTGTTTTGCCCCTTTTGTCTATCCTGTGCATCATTTGACCCGGATGCGTTCACCAATTTTCAGATTTTTTGCCTTCTCTTCGTTGAGATTGTTTAAACGAAGAATTTCCTCATAATTGACGTTATACTGTTTTGCGATCTTCCATGGACTGTCTCCGCTTTTGACGACATGGTAGACAGCAGCTGAAACGATTTCTTCGCTCTTCGGTGCCGGTGTGGATGGCAGAGGATCGGCAGCTTTTGGTTCCTTCTGCAGTGGGATCTTCAATAGCTGTCCAATGGAAAGTTTCTCGTTCTCCAAGTGATTGGCCTGTTTAATCGCAGCCACAGTGGTGTGATGCGCTTTCGCGAGTTTCTCTAAGGCATCTCCTTTCTTGACGATCACTTCTGTGAAGCCCTTGGCATTCTGTTGGTGAGGCTCTTCCTCATCCATCGCATGGTAATGAGCCGGCAGCGATTCAGGGATATAGATTTCAGAAGGCGTTTCGACGATAATAGGTTGAGGAGCAGGATGGTGATAATATTTCAGCACGTTATCGACCTCATCCCCTATCGATGCGATTTGCGAAGAAGATGGCAACGTTTCTGAAGATCCTTTACCCTCTACTTTTGGCTCTGCAGTAAAAGCCCCCTGCTCTTCTTCATACACCACTGCTGTAATAAATAGGATTGCCAGCAGACATGCGTTGACGATAACGGCAATCATGATGGTGTCTTTTCTTGTCATCTCGAACTCCTCTAAACCTTAACAGGTCATTTTTCTAACAATACTCTGATAATCTTCTCCGCGATGAACGTAGTCGCGATACATGTCATAACTTGAACAGCCAGGAGAAAGCAGGATAGTATCGCCAGGCACAGCCTTCTCCTGGGCATGTTCCACAGCATCCTGCATCGTTGAACACGTCATCACAGCAATTTCTCCATGCAGCTGATCTTGTATTTTACCAGCTGCCTGTCCAATTGCACAAATGGATTTTACTTTATTTTTAAATTCTCTGAGCCACGGAGTGTAAGCTCCCCCTTTATCGACGCCGCCGGCAATCAGAATGATCGGACCGGGAAGAGCTTGCACTGCTCTGATGACAGCATCGATATTTGTCCCTTTGCTGTCATCGAAGTATTTCACGCCCCCATGCTCTAAGACAAATTCGATCCGATGGGGAGGTTTCTGATAGGTCATCCACGCCATGAGAAACTGTTCACCGGAGATGTCTTGATCTGCGCACAACGCATAAGCCGCCATGCTGTTTTCAAGATCATGACTTCGCTTTCCGCACAGGGCTGACGGGAGATCGAACGCTTTAATCCCCTCTCGATAGACAGCGTTGAGATCGGAATAGATATATGAAGAAGGGTGATAGCCGTATAAGCGATGGGAGGAGCCCCTCTTCAAAAAGTGGCTGTAATGGCTGTATGTTCCCTCTTCGATGTATAGAGGCGCTCCTTCAGCTAAACAGTCTTCTAGACGGCATTTCGCCTTAGCATAGTCGTCCATGGAAGCATAACGGTCTAAGTGATCGGGTGTGATATTTAAAATAACCCCTCCGTGCAAGCGCTGTTGCATCAGACTCTCCAGCTGAAAAGAACTCAATTCAAGAACGATGTTTACATCAGCCGGCAAGGCAAGCAGCTCTTGGGTCAATGGGGCGCCGACGTTGCCGAGTGCTTTAACCTTCCGCCCGGACTCCGCTAACACATGCTCTGTTAAAAGCGTCGTTGTTGTCTTCCCATTAGTGCCTGTGATTGCGATCATGCCTTGAGAAGCCAGACGGCAGCCGAGCTCTATCTCGCCCATCACTTCAACACCATTCAGATTGGCTTTCTGCAAAAGAGGATGCGACCCTGGAACTCCTGGCGAAGCGACAACAAAATCAAAGTGGGTGACATCGCCGCATTCTTCTTCAGTCATTGTCTTCAAGCCTAAGGCTCCAAGAACTTGAATGTCGGGTTCGGTTTCAAAGAGGCGTCGATTTCTATCGACGCCAACGACCGAAGCTCCATGAGACAGCAGGAAACGAGCAGCGGAACGTCCACTCAGTCCCATCCCTAAGACTAACACTCTGCTTTTGTCTGAAATTGAAAAAGTAACCAAGTTGACCAGCCCGCCATCAAAAACTGAAAGTTTACCCGCTTCGATCATTTTTTAACAAACATTAAGGGACAAAACAAGATAAGCAGGATAAACAACAAAAACAGGATGGGCAGGATCGCTTCGCGGCAGGATAAGCAAGATAAAAAAGGATAATAAAATAGGAGTAAGATCAAGTACCTTTCTTGAATAATGCAAAAAGAAAGAGGCAATCATCCTCTATTTTTTCATCCTTCCCATCCTCCTTATCCTGTTTTTTATCCTGCCTATCCTGCCGCGAAGCAATCCTACCTATCCTGTTTTTGTCCTTTTGCTTATCTTGTTTTGTCCTTTTGCTTATCCTGTGCATCTCTGTCTCAGCCGCATCACTGAAACTTTAATGAAGCCACGCCAATCATTGCAAAGAGCAGAGCAATGATCCAAAAGCGAATCACCACCTTCGTCTCAGGCCATCCTTTATATTCAAAGTGGTGGTGGAGAGGGGCGATGAGGAAGATCCGCTTTTTATTGCGGAGGCGATAGCTGGCAACCTGCAAGATCACTGAGAGAGCTTCGATGACGAAGATCCCACCCACAATGCCAAGGAGAAACTCCCTCTTCAATAACACCGCCGAGACGCCGATGATTCCCCCTAAAGTCAACGACCCGATGTCGCCCATAAACACTTGCGCGGGATGGCTATTATACCAAAGAAAGCCGATGCAGGCACCGATCATCGCACTCAGATAGATGGCAATTTCACCGCTCCCTTCAATGTAGAGAATATTGAGATAGCGGGCAATCTCAAGGTGGTTGGACACAAAAGCAATGAGCGTCAAAGCTGCCGCAGCCATGATCAAACACCCGGCTGCTAAACCATCCAGCCCGTCAGTCAAATTCGTGGCATTAGAAGACCCTGTGATCACAAGAGCCATGAACCCTGCCATCAAAAGGAGCGAGAAGCCCCCTGCAATGAAAATAGGTTCTTTAATAAATGGGAAGTAGAGACGCCCAGCATATTCCTCTAACGAGAGAGTTTTCACAATGCTGCGTCCACCGAGATCTTGTGAAACGACGTTTTCTTTAATGACAGGAGGATTAAACCATTCGCCCACTGCCATTCCCTCGTTGATGGGAGACCATAAGAAATATGAGATGATCAATCCTGAGAGGAGGAACTGAAAAAATAGCTTTCGACGCGCAGACATCCCTTTGGAGTTTTTATACTTAAGCTTCAAATAGTCGTCTCGACCTCCCATCACCCCCAAAAAAAGCGTGGTCAACAAAAGGATCAGAGTAAAAATATGGGTGAGATCCATCCAAAGGAACAAAGAGACAACCATGGAGAAGAGGATCAAAATCCCCCCCATCGTCGGGGTATTTTCCTTCTTCTGATGTAATTGACCAAGCAGGGGACATTCATCCTTGCGGATGGGCTGCCCAATCTTTAACTCATAGAGTTTCCGTATGAAGAAAGGTCCGAGAAATATGCTCAACAGCAATGCCGTCGCCGCAGCAAGGATCATCCGCGTGGAGAAATAGCCAAAGACAGCAGGAATTTTCCAGTCGTAATATTCTTTCAACAGCTGAATGAGGAATAAGATCATAAATCCAGCTCGTCTAAAACTTTCCACATTTCTTTTGACCTCGACCCCTTAAGGAGGACAACATCGTAAGGGCGAAGTTCTTTTTTCAGGGAAGCCACCAAATCAGCCCTTTGATGAAATAGTCTCACCGGCCTTCCAGCATGCATCCAAACGTCGTAGATAGGCTGACATTCATCTCCGAGGCAGAACATCAGATCAACATGCTGTAAGGCATATTCTCCCACGCGCTGATGGCATGCATCTGAGAATTTTCCAAGTTCGAGCATGCTTCCCAAAACAGCAATCTTCCTTCCCGCTTCCGCAGCGTTTGGCAGTGTCTCTAATGCCGCCTTCACAGAATGTTCTGAGGCATTATAAGAGTCGTTTAGGAAGAGGACGCCTTCTCGCTGAATGAATTGGAGGCGTCGCTCTGGAAGCTTCAAAGAAGGGATGACATCATTGATGACGTTCCAATCCACATCGAAATATCTCGCTACAGCTATAGCTCCGAGAAGGTTATGCCAATTGTGTTTTCCTGGGAGAGTCAGAGAACTCAAAGCAACCGTTCTATTCTCTGATTTGACATGCAGCTCCTCCCCTTTTGAACAATCTAAGTAGTATTCAGCCTCTTTAGAAACAGTTGAGAAGGAGATCTTTTGACAGCTTCCCATCTTGCAAAGCTCCAAATAATTTGGAATATCCTGATGAAGAATCCCCAATTTCGTCTGAGGAGACAAGAAAATTTCAGCTTTAGCCCGAGCGATATCTTCAAGAGCTTCAAAATTAGTTGCATGGACCAACGCAACGGTATTGATCAGAGCAACTTCTGGAGGCGCTATTTCAATTAAACGGCGAATCTGTCCAGGATGAGTCATCCCCATCTCCAAAACGAGGAGATCTTCCTCGCCGCTCGTATGATTGAGAATGCTGAGAGGCAACCCTACTTGGGAGTTGCTATTGCCTGGAGACACCGCAACACGATACCTTGTCGATAACAACGCATAGATGAAATCTTTGGACGACGTCTTCCCTATCGACCCGGTCACTCCAATGATCCGCTGCCTCTTTTGTTTAAGAACCTCTTGTACAAGTTCCTGCAAAGCCATCAAAGGGTCGTCAACAGCAATCAAAGGCATTCCTTCAAAAGGGAGAGTATAGTCTTTGGAGACAACAGCCCCGATAGCTCCTCTTCGACGTACCTCGGATAGATAGTGATGGCCGTCAACACGATCCCCTTTAAGGGCAAAAAAAAGCTCTCCTGGACGTATCGTCCGAGAATCGGTTGAATACCCTTGTATGAAGCCTCTGGAAGATAAAGAGTGAGATTTCAAGATTTGCGCAATGGCAGAAATATTCATCGAGCGCATAGTGGCCGTCCAAAAAAACTACAATTTACACGACAAAATGATTTAAAGGAAGAAATTCTTAGGTTTTTAAGACTAGTGTCTAATTGCATAAATAACTATGCGAAAAACTGCGCGAAAGCTCCCGCGGTTGAACGATCGTAAGTCACCTAGTATTAGAAATACAAGATGACTTACGATCGATTCAACCCCGGGACTTTGGCGTAGTTTTGCGCGTAGTTATTTATTCAATTAGACACTAGATGTAGTTCCAAAGGTCGACATCGAAGCGGAGGAATAATGTTTTCAACACTCCCAAAGGAAGTCCCTTGACATTGTAATAACAACCCTGAATTTCTTTGATCAGAAGGGCTCCCCCATCTTGGATCCCATAGGCGCCTGCTTTATCTTGCCAGTGCACTTTGTCCAGGTAGATTTCTGTTTCCTCAGAGTTAAGCGCGTCAAACTCCACTTCTGTTCGGTCGACTAAAGTTTCGATGCAATCGCCTTTTCTTAAAGATACCCCAGTGAAAACGGTGTGCCATTTTCCGCTGAGTTCTGAAAGCATTCGACGAGCATCTGCCCGATCTTTAGCTTTATTATACACCTGCCCTTCTCGATAAACGACCGTGTCGGCAGTAAGGACAAAAGTATTGGAGTCGGTATTGGGGATGGCCCAAGATTTTTCTTGAGACAGTTCCGTAACATATTGTGAAGGATCACCTTTGAAGGGATGAGAATCCTCATCGAAGTTTGACACGATAGTTTGAAAAGGGATTTTGAATAGTGAGAGAATCTCTTTTCTTCTTGGTGAGGCAGAGCCTAAAATTAATGAAATCATGCAAAAAGAGTACATCTTTTCAGTGAATTTTTCCAGAAATATTCACCAAGGCGTAACTATTTACACCCTCCCCCTCTTTTGCTCCTTTGCGTTAAAAAATGAAGGAAGATCGGCGTTGCGCTTTAATCTCTTAAGACATATAATTATGACTTGATAGAATTTTCCTTCTATCACGCTATTTTACAACACCTTAAGTGTGGGAATTTCGATGAATAAAAAAGAATTTAATTGGGGACCAGGACTATTTTTGATTATCTATCAAACACTCCTCGTTATTTCCCTCCCATTTTATTTTTATTACTCTACCCCTTCTTGGGGCATGATCGCCATTTCAATCTTCCTCCTCTATCTCACAGGACTCAGCATCACTGCCGGCTATCACCGCTACTACTCTCACCGCACCTACCGAACCAATCGCGTAGTCGAGTTTTTCCTCCTATTGTTCGCATCGATGTCAGGCCAGGGAAGCGCCTTGCGCTGGTCGTTCGACCACCGCTTACACCATGCCCATGTCGACACCGATGATGATCCATACTCCATTCAGAAAGGATTCTGGTACGCCCATTTTCTCTGGATTTTAGAAAAACCTCGTCCTATTGATGCTAAAGTCGTTCCCGATCTGGCAAAAAACCCTTTAGTCCAATTTCAGCACAAGCACATCGGCCTTGCGATGGTTCTCTCTAATGTCCTCGTCTTTTTCGTCGTTGGAGCCCTTCTGAACGACTATCTAGGGGCTTTCTTCATCGCCTGCTGGCTTCGCATCTTCGTCCTTCACCACTTCACTTGGTTTATCAATTCGCTCGCCCACACCTGGGGAGACAAGCCGTTTTGCCAAGAACAGTCAGCAGTCAATAATTACGTCATCTCTTTCCTCACATTCGGTGAAGGCTACCACAACTTCCACCATACCTTTGCGAATGATTACAGAAATGGGATTCGCTGGTACCACTTTGATCCAACCAAATGGTTAATCTGGACGTTGAATAAAATGGGACTGACAAGCGACCTGAAGCGGATGGATCCCTTCACGATCAAAAAACGGATGGTTCTGGAAAGAAAAGCCCTCCTTCTCGATCGGCTATGCAACCTCTGGTATATCAAAAAAGAAGAGCTGGAAAAGACTATCCAAGACCTTGCTGAACGGATCGTCAATGAAATCGGCGAACTCAACCAATTGAAGGAGTACTACCGCAAACTGCGGCGGGAAGGCTGCGAAAGCAAGCAGCTAAAAGAGCTCAAACTTCAGCTCAATCATCTGAAACGTTCCCTCAAAACAGACTGGCAGCTATGGGTGCAGCTTTCCCACAATATTTGCAAGCTCGCTCCCATTCCCTTGATGGCCTCGTAACAAGATAGGCAAGATTACAAGCGACAAGATAAGCAAAAAGGGCAAAACAGGATAGGCAGGATAGGTAGGATCGCTTCGCGGCAGGATAGGGATAGATAGTGATGATAAGATGAGATAGATTTTTCTCTATTTTTTTGTTAGACATTTGCCTATCATCTTGCTTATCCTGCCGCGTAGCGATCCTACCTATCCTGCCTATCCTGTTTTGCCCCTTTTATCTATCCTGTTTTGCCCTTTTTGCCTATCCTGTTACATTTCTGCAAATTATTCTATAAATCTCTTGACTCAATCAAACCCATTTGTGTATAAGTTTGCTATTACCCTGGTGGCATAGCCAAGTGGTAAGGCAGAAGCCTGCAAAGCTTCCATCCCCCAGTTCGAATCTGGGTGCCACCTTTCCCAACATTTTCTACGAATATCTGTGCTCTATCTCGTTGCAACACCTATCGGAAACCTCTCTGATATCACTCTAAGGGCGATTGAAGTCCTAAAAGCCTGCGATTACATCCTCTGCGAAGACACCCGCCATAGCTGCCATCTCCTCAAACATTATGCGATTGTGAAACCTGTCAAAAGCTATCATAAGTTCAATGAAGCTTCTCGATCACAGGGCATCATAGAAGACCTAAAATCGGGAAAAATCATCTGCCTCATCTCCGATGCAGGCACTCCTGCCATTGCTGACCCCGGAGAATTCCTCGTGCAGCAATGCATCGCTGAGAACATCTCTGTTCAAGCCATTCCAGGTCCTTGTGCAGCGATCCAAGCGATGAGCTGTTCAGGATTTCCGACAACGCCCTTTCAATTTTGGGGATTTCTTAAAAGAAAAGAAAATGAATTAAAAAAAGAGCTGCTGACAATTCTATCTTATCCCGGAACGACGATCTGCTATGAGACACCGCACCGACTGATCAAAACATTGACGTTGATTCAGACGATAGCGCCAGAAAGAGCCCTCGTTGTCGGAAGGGAGCTGACTAAAAAATTTGAAGAATTCATTCGCGGGACAGCAGACACGCTGCTCCACCATTGGCAAACAGCCCCTCCTAAAGGGGAAATTGTCCTTCTCATCGGCCCTCCCACTGAAGAAGCAGCAACGACCTGGGAGACATTCTCTCCTGAAGAACATGTGTACTGGGCCGAGAAAACGTATCAGCTCACCAGGAAAGAGGCGATTAAGCTTGTTGCAGAATTGAGGGGGCTGCCCAAACGGGAGCTTTATAAAAATATCAGTTGTCATTTAGACTAACATGGGGTCTCTCTCTCTGGTTCTTTCATCGTGCATCAGCCAAGCCAGTCAATTCCAATATTTTTCCTTTCCAAAAAATGGCCTCAAGCCTTATAATAAACATCAATCAATCAAAGATGATCTCAAGCATGAAAGAGTCAAAATCAAAGCCAAATGAACATCTAACCCATCCTTATGTCTTTCTCCTTAAAGAAGGCAGTGCCATCCACAAAAATTTTCTCGATTATTCTCTGCTTCTTTTACAAGTCGGCAAGCCTGATGTGTTATACTCTCCTAACACCCGGCAAAAAAGCCAGGTGTATCCCCTTGTCCACTTGAACCGAAAATAGACAAAAAAAAATCCGATTTTCTGTTAGAAAAATCGGATCCAAGAACATTAGACTGTAGAATTCTGGCAGTCTAACTGACGGCAGCCATTAAGGCAAGGTCACCGGAGAGCCACCCCAAGAACCTAAAGCTGCAGTATTTGTGAAAAGCAAGAGATCTTCGCCATCGAATGAGCTCCAAACCGCTTGTCCATCTCCTCCATTGATCCCGATAGTGAAGTTCCCCTCAACACCGACAGCCACTTCAGAAACCTGATCAGCACCAACCCATTCTAGATTTGTGGCATCCCAAGTATTGGAAAAAATGCTAAAAACCTCATTAACACTGTCAATGCCTATCCAACCTGCGACAACATTCCCATCAGCATCGATTTGAACCTGAAGATTAGAGAAGTATGGGGCACTCCCTGAAGAAATGGTGACTTCGGAACCCCAGCTATTTCCAACAGGCTTATAAGCTGAATTCACGTCAGTCTGTGTATCAGTTATGTTAAGCCAAACTGCGGTGGCATTGCCACTGCTGTCGATGACAATCTGTGGCGCAACCATGAATATTGTCGCAGATAAATGATTTCCGCTCATGATTAGCACCATGGAAACAAACAAACATTTTACCGCATTTCTTATCTCATAGATCATAATGACCTCCAATATTTTTTTCGCAACCATGTTTTCACATACAAATGAAAACAAGAAAAATGTTATGGTTGTGCGGCTTCATCTGAGAAATGAATCAGTAAGTCATCGTCTTTGTAGGAATTCCATAGTATTTCCGAATGTCCGTTATTAATTGCGCTAGAAACACAACCTTCTACCCTTTCGTTTAATCCAGAAACAACAGTAGGTTTACCCCAACGGCCAGATTTAAAAGTATTTGAATAAACCTGAAATTGTTGCGTCTGATGATTGATCTGAGTCCATGTCACCAAAACCGTTCCTGATTCGTCCATTTGAGCTTGGACATTCCCAAGATACGAGACGTCATCTGAAACGTCATGTGCCGTAGACCATCTTTGTTTCAGCTTCTGTGAAGCTTGAACACAATATTTTTCATTCTTTTTGGAACACCTCCAGATAGTGACTGAATCTCCATTTGCATTCACTAATAGCTGCGGAGCGATATGTTGTATTCTACTTGCTGCCACATCTTGATGAATACAAATCATTACAACAAAAATGAATGCGAATTTCACAAATTTCATTATCGCATCGCAGAAAACAAGAATACGCATAAATGACTCCGTTATTTAATCCCCGATTTGAGTAATTTCCAAAAATGCTTTATTTGCTCCAGCCGCTGAAGTAAAACCTGAAAAATTACCTACGGTGACAGATGCACCGGTTTGATTGACAAATCTTATGGTAGCTCCTGTCGCTCCAGCATTAATTTGTGCGATCACAGAAAAAGGAGCAATCCCTTGAGTATTTTGCGTTCCAAAAAGGCTTCCTGGAACCAACACGCCATTATTACTTAACCCCCAGTTTCCCTGGTTGGTAGAGGTACAGACTCCATAAATAAAGAGATAGGTTCCAGTCGTTGTAATAAGAACTTGGTTAGCAGTCCCACTACTCCAAGTGATCCCTTTAAAAGCATTTACAAATCCCCAAGTAATCCCAGTCGTCAAGCTACTTGCGACAGACTGACTCGTTGTCGTCGTTCCCAATGAGATAAAGTCTCCACGTGGCCCTGTGGGTCCTGTATTACCTGTCGCGCCTGTTGCCCCTGTTCGACCTGTTGCACCTGTGAGACCAGTTGCGCCCGTGTTACCTGTTGCGCCGGTATTACCCGTAGCACCAGTATTACCTGTTGCACCTGTGTTACCAGTGGCTCCTGTATTACCCGTTGCGCCGGTGTTACCTGTTGCACCTGTATTACCTGTTGCGCCGGTGTTACCCGTAGCACCTGTATTACCCGTAGCACCTGTATTACCGGTTGCGCCGGTGTTACCGGTTGCACCCGTATTACCGGTTGCGCCAGTGTCACCAGTTGCGCCGGTGTTACCCGTAGCACCTGTATTACCGGTTGCGCCAGTGTCACCAGTTGCGCCGGTGTTACCCGTAGCACCTGTATTACCTGTTGCGCCTGTGTCACCAGTTGCGCCGGTGTTACCTGTTGCGCCAGTGTTACCAGTGGCTCCTGTATTACCTGTTGCGCCTGTGTTACCTGTAGCGCCCGTATTACCGGTTGCGCCGGTGTTACCT
>JAGVJP010000074.1 GCA_020051075.1 Parachlamydiales bacterium | reverse complement strand
CTTGAGAGAAAAGTAGGAGATACTGAACGCTGCGCGAAGCGGTAGAAAAATTCAAAAGACACGAATGTCTCAAAAATTGATCTAGAATAAAGCGAAAGAAGACTTTCGCACTCCAAACGCTTCGCGCTGAAAAAATGGGTTATGGTAAGGCCGTCAGGCCTGGGAACAGCCCCCCCCTCAAGTGAGCCCTGAAAGGGCGGCACAAACCTTCCCATGTTCGACTCAAAAGATGTGGGTACAAGTATGGCGTGAAACTGTCCACCCCCTCTCCTTAAACTACCGTCAGTTACAGTAACTGACTGCAACCATAGCGAAAAAGCCCTTTTCGTCCACACCAACTTGATGCCATTTCATGCCCCTTGCTGCCCCTATTTGGTCCACCAGTGGTCCACGGATTTTGCCAGAATGTTTACTGTTCAATATATGTTGAACAGTGCGTTTTAGTGAACAGTTGGAAATGGCTTCTTGCAGCCATTTGATCCATCGTTGCTTATGAATTATGCCAGATTCACAATGATAAAAATGTCTACAGAAAGGCAAAAATGCCGACATTTTTATCATCCTAGACTGATGAACTAAAGAATTCTGGATTTGGTGATTGGTTCGATCGAGAAAAAACACGTCACCAAATCATGAATTATTGATTTGGTGATTTCATTAATTCAAAAGATTGCCTTTAGGTGCCTCACAACTGATTTCATTTTTAGATGCTTTATCTCCAAAAGACTAATAATAGTTTTTTCAGCGACAGGCTTATAATCCCACACCTCAACACAAAGATTGAGTTGATTGGATATGATCTTTCTAGGTTTTTTATCGTGGACATGACCGTGCAATTGAAAATGAGTTGGAGGTTGCTCCGAAGGAATATGAATGAGCTCTACAATATCTCCAAAACCCAAATCAATCTGAATATAAGTTTGCTGCCCACCCAACTTTGCTAATAAAAGAACCTCAATGCCTGTATAGTCCATGTGTGGATGTGTGAGTTTGCCGATTTTTACTTTTTCAAATTCAAATCCATCTTCAACGCGAACGCTACAAATGTGATCGAAAGCTTTATTCAAAAACTCTTCTGTATTTTGCAGTTTATCAACCAAGAAATCTAAATCCTTTGTTTCACGCCCTATGGGAATGTACCGAGCGAGAAGAGAACCTCCTTTCAGAATGAAATTGCCCTTATACTTAGACTGACAGAGACGGGCAAGAAATCTTTCTAAAATCTATTACTCACATAGGATTAGTTCTGCTTCTCCTACACCCAGTATCGATAAACGTTAATCTGCGCTTGTTTACGATTTGTAGGCTTTTGCCTAACAACAATGTCAATATCTTGACCGAAAGTGTTCAATGGATCCATTCAAAGCTTTTCCCTTGGGAAATTTATCTATTAGAAGTATAATGATTTCTAAAATAGGCAGTTAATGGAAGAAACATATCCGTTCTCAGCTTGGAATAATAATAAATAATGACAAGGTTCAAATTGTTTCTTTCTTTTAATTTAGTTTTAAGTGTGTTTATTTTCTTAGCAAACCCTCTTTTGCTTTCAGTACAGAATAATAGGTTTGAACCAAGCTCGTATTCGATAAAAGAAGTGCTGGCTGCTGTTTCGGAAAATTATGCCTTGCCAATCAATGAGGCCTTATCGTTGATTGCTCCAGAAGAAGTGGGTGATAACATTCAGGTCACTCCCCTCCTTGGAGGTGGGACGAAATCGAAAGTATTCCGTGTTGATAGCGGGAATAAAAAATATGTACTTAGACTTCTTGATGAGAACCAGCCAATTGAAAGAAGAAGATCTGAACTCAACGCCCATAAGATTGGAGCAGAGTTGCAGATCGCCCCAAAGATTTTTTACGTCGATCAACTGTTACTCGTTGTGGTAATGGAACTTGTTGAGGGAAGAACTCTGACTAGAGATGACCTGAATAATGCTGAAATCTTCAAAGAAGTTATGGAGGCGTTAAAAAAATTTCATCAGTATCCCGATGAAGGGCGACTTGTCAAACGAACAAAAGTTGGGGCTATCCAAGACCTATACGATCGATACAATAAAAAGGGAGTCGTATTTCCAAGTTGTTTTGATCAATTGCATAGAACCCTGCAAAATGATTTTGTTGTCTTAAAGAGAGAGCATAGACCCTCTCATGGAGACTTTAATCCTCGGAATATCCTCGTCACAGATCAGGGGCATATCTATATTATTGACTGGGCTCAAGCTAGTATCGATCATCCATTTCTTGATATTGCCTGGCTCTCCACCTTTTTAGCTGCGAATAATGAACAAGTTAAAGGTTTGTTGAAACAGTACCTCGGAAGAGATCCCAAAGAATCGGAATTGAAAGAAACTTTGTTCTTCAAAGATGTCACAGCTTTTCTTTTAGCCACTTTATGGATAGGGCGACAAGATGAGAAAGATCAAGGTAAACTGGACTCCATTTTGGAAGGTTCGCTTAAGAAGGGTTCTGCATATATCATGGAAGGTGTTTCTGTAGATGATATCTTACAAAAGGAAGGAATGGGCTTGACGCTATATTCTCTAGGATGGCTAAAAGAATTCATAGATAACCGATGTCAAGTCATCCAAGGGGATATCAATTTTATAAATAGGTTATGAGATTCTTCTTTGGATTTCTCAAAAAAACATGCTACTCTTTATCGGTATATAGCTTAGACGAAAAGGAGTAAAATGATGAAGCATTTTTTTATTGTTCTTGCCTTGCTAGGTTCTGCTTTTCAAGTTTCTGCTGCCGTTGAAGAATCTATCCTTCCTTCAATGGACAACATTTATCATCAAGATTTTGGACAAAAAGTAAATACAAAGCAGAAAGAACTTATGGAGCATGCCATTCAAAAGCAAGCTCAAAAGCTTCGTTTAATGACTTATAATATGCTTTATAATGCCAAAGATGCGGAAGACAAGCTGCCATCCAAATATCAATGGAACAATCGTAAACCACGGCTTTTGGAATATCTTTCCTACGCAAAGGCGGATGTTATTGGTAGTCAGGAACTCCAGGAAGATCAGATACAAGAAGTCATGAATGTCTTAGGTTCTGATTACGGTTATTATGGAGAGAAAACAAGACAGAACGAGGGTCGAAGTGATACTAATGCGATATTCTTTAATAAAAACCGGATTGAACTTATTGAATCTAAGACCATTCCTTATAACGATGAACAATGCGAAAACGCTTTTACTTATTGTTGTTTTAAAGACAAATTATCAAACAGAAAATTTATTGTATTAAACACAAAACTTTCCTGTCATTGCGGATATACATTTTAAAGATGAGTAGAGTATATTTCTTTTTAGCTTGCTCTGTCTATTTTAGATGAAGCGCTTCTTCCAGCTGATCCCAGTCATTGGATCCCTGCTTGTACTGAGAATTTTGTTCAAAATATTGACAGAGACGAGCTAAAAATCTTTCTAAAATCAAGTTATGCCAAATTTCACTCAATGTAAGATCGCGTTCTTTATTCAGTGGTTACTCCATCAAAATGCTCTTCGTTCATTTCAGCATCAGTTTTTGTTTTATGAATGATGCCATCACGATGATTGGGGGGAGAATATAGGGTATAAAGTTTAAGAAATTTATCGGAAGAAGTATTGATGATGTTGTGTTTTGCTCCAGCTGGTACACTTACACTAAACCCATTGCTTATCTTGTGTGTGATCCCATCCAATATCGCTTCTCCTTCTCCTGCCTCACATTTTATGAATTGATCCAACAGGTGTACTTCTTCCCCTATATCTTCGCCAGGTCTCAAACTCATCACGACAAGCTGACTATTTTTAGCCGTATATAAAACTTTTCTGAAATATTCATTCTCAAGGGAAGCCTTTTCAATGTTTATTATATAACCTTTCATACGATCTTTCCTATAATTTTTTATGTCTATCTTTTAAGTATCATCTCCAAACCTAAAAGTCTAGCGATTTGCTAAAAACTACGAGCATCAATCTTTTTCTCTTGAAATACAATTATCAAGAGTCTACAAGTCAATATTAAAGACCAATAAGATATGAACGTTTAAGAGTAAAATCTACCATGGATTCTATCACAGTATTGCTTCAACTCATTGTTGCATTCGGCTTGCTAAACGTGTGGCTCATCCGAAGTAATCAAAAAACACCCTATCGAGGATCCGATGGTACTTCTTTAAAAAATGAATTCGCTGCATATGGCCTCCCCTTATGGTCTTTCTATGTTATTGGATTCATCAAAATCAGCGCAGCTCTCCTCCTTCTTTTAGGATTGTGGCAACCTTTCTTGGTTTTTCCTGCAGCTCTTGTCGTTTCTTTCATGATGCTCGGAGCTGTATGCATGCACATAAAAGTCAGAGACCCTTTCAAGAAGTTGTTACCAGCTTTAATCATGCTATTTTTTAGCATAGTCATTTGCATTGGATCATTTCTCAAAGATCATTAGCTCTCACGCTTATCTGTTGAGCAGCCAGATTCCAGCATTAAGTGATGTCGCATACATGACCCAAACTAAATAGGGAATCAGCAGAAGACTTGCTAAAGGACGCACCGGCCAAGCCTTAATGATCGTTAAGCTGATTAATAAGCAAAGCAAAACGATATCGATCAATCCTAAGATAGGACTGCGTAAAGAGAAAAAAAGAAATGACCAGATAAAATTCAAGGCGAGCTGACCACCATAGAGCATCAAAGCAACAGACCGCTTATGCGAATATTCAGCTCGGTAGATTAACCAGCCAGCAACAGCTATCATAACGTAAAGACAGGTCCAGACAGGCCCGAATACCCAATCCGGGGGCGTCCATGAAGGCTTGGTTAGTGTAGGATACCATGTCGAAACTGTTTCCTTTGTCCAGAAACTTCCGATGATCTCCACAAGAAAGCAAACAAGGATAAAAATAACGAACGAAATCCACAACTGCTTTTGTTTCATCTGATCCTCAGCTATTTTTTGAGATTGGTATTAATTCTTCCTGTCATCCAAAGACGTTTTTTCGCAAATAGGTTGTAAAGTGGTTTAAGGAGAGTCTTTATAAAAGGGATACGCAGCAAAGTTGAGGTAACCAACAGCTGACAGCGTGCGTAAACGGCCGCGAAGGCTGGTAGACCTACTAAAAGATTCCCTTGACTATCAATAGCGTGAATTTGGGACATTAGGGTGTGATAGTCAATATTGTTATGTTCAGATGGCGAAAACTCTTTTGAAGAGATGTCGATAAACTTTATTTTGGTTTGATTGTCTTTTTTTTGAAGAACGCAAATTTCTCGTTTACAGATTGGACATTCACCATCGTAAAGTAACTCTAAATCAGTTTTTGAATCACGGTCTTCTAAAGTTTCTGCTGAGGCTTTTTCAACGATATTCGCAATTTTACTAAGAAGGCAAAGGAATAGACCCCAGCAGGTTCCAATAATGATCCAAGTCTGAATAAGTGGATAGGGGAAAGTTAATCCCCCTAGAGAAAGACCGGCAATATAACTCAAAGGAGCCCCTAGAAACCCTAACAGAAAAGATGCTAAGTAGTTCTTTTTGATTATTTTCAAGGAGTGGTTGAGCAACAGCGAAAAGAGAGGATAAAGGCAAACAATCCAAATTGGAGGAAGCGTTTTAGTTGCGTTAGCATAGTGGATAAGGTTTGTTTGAATAAAAAACACTTCCAAAAGTGTTCCTAATGGAACGGAAAAACCGACTAAAAGTACGTCTTGAATGTATAAAGCCATATCTTTAATTTTGGTGCAATAGAGCTGAAATAAAATTAAAAAAACAGCCCCGATAGTCGCTAAAGTGGATTGACCATGAATACCAAAAAGGACACACCAAAACCAACCAGCTGTGTAGCAGAGGCTATTAAAAACGGACAGATTCATGGACATAACCCTTTTATCGAATTAAAGAACTTGATTCACTCGTTTCGACTTTTGCCATTCTTCAATGATCAGTACATCACGTATATCCTTCTCTCTACCCATTTTACGCTTATAGTACAGGACGTGATCGATTGATTCAAAAGGAAGGCCTTCAATAATTTCAGCATTTGCAATACGATCAGCTATTGTTGGTGCGTCAGGATCTTGCTTTTCGGTATCAAATGAGCATTCTCCAAGTGCTTCAACAATTCCATCGGAGAAAACTATCTTTTTAACCCCTATTTCGTCTGTAACGCCATATTTTGCAGCAAGAACGTTCCACAAATCGGCAGTGACAATAATATCGATATCGCCTATCTCTCTTAAATTTCGAATGCCAAGCGCTCCACTACCTGTGATGGCATATTGACCAATTGGAAGGTTGAGCTTTTTTACAGCTGCAAATTTTTGCCGATTTTTTCGAAGCATCGCATCCATTATATAGTAGATTTCAAAGTTGGTAGAGTATCAAAAATGAATCACCACCTCAATAAGAAACATAACTCCTTTGCACAGATTTCCGTGTTTCTGTATAAATAGGACGTGTTCGAGCGATTTAAAAAGAATAACATGTTTAAGAGGTTGTCTCAATGATATATTTTAATAAATTTATTACGGTTTGCATATGTATCGCAATTTTTGTTACGGGAAGTTGCTTAGCCACCCATAAAATTGCAATTGAGGGCATGCCTGGCGCTGGAAAAAGCACCAGTTTGCTTGACCTCATTTCCGAGTTTAGCGATCGGTGCATTCTCTTTTCTGAAACCAATCCTGAACCTAATTCTGAATGGCAAGGTTTTTCTCCAAGCGATCAAGGAGATATCTTTCATCAAATCTGGACAACACGAATGGATCTTGCAATCGCTTTGTCAGAAAAAGTGCCATGCCTTCTCTTTGATCGTTCTTATTATTCAAACCTTGCTTATAAATATGCATCAGATAGACATTGTGGCACGAATTTTTATGATGAGTATATTAAAATTTTTAATAATGATTTGAGAGATAAGCAATTTTCTCTTATTATTCTTCTCGATGTTAGTCCTGAGATCGGACTTTTGCGTAGGCACCAGTTGGGCGACATGATTACATTTCCTTGGTCTGAGATCGGTTTTCTTGAAGAATTGCGAAGGTTTTATACTGAAGAACTCATCCAATTCGCGACATGTCCCATCGTGACTATTAACACCAACAATTTATCTTCTTCTGAAGTGAAGTCACGGATTCGCGAAGAGATAGAAAAAATCATTGGCGTCCCTTTAGAACATCATCCTGTTGAATTTTCGGAAGATATCAAAAATCAAATGATTAAATTTTCTGAAGAAAAAATGCTTGGAAACTATCATTCAGAATTGATTAATGTTTTTGGATATCCCACAATGTATTTTAGGAAACACAGCATTCAGCTGCATGATGGAAGACCTGTATTTTTAAATACTCAACGATGGAAGGAAATTATTCAAGAAATCACGTTCTAGGACTTTGAATCGGCGTTGTTGCATAAATCGAAAAGAACCTTAACATACAAAACTCCAAAGACTTAATCTCTGTGAACTCAGTGGTTAAACATTTAATTGAGAGATAGTTAGATGAAAAACATTTATGCAACAACGCTCTTTGAATCCCCCAGCTTTCCTTGCTGTTTTCTCAGCTCTTGTAAATTGAGTTTCATCATGTAATGAGGATGAGGGCTGTGTGAGGGAATAAATTCATCTAATTTGTTGAAACCAGCTTTTTGATAAACGTGGATGGCTTTTGCATTGGTTGCTTCAGGGTCTATCAGAACCTCGTTTACATTGGAAAATTGACTGAGCAGGAATTGATGGATCACTTGAACGGCGTAACCTTTACCCAAATAACTTGGATCACCGATCAACATATCAAGAGTCATAGCTTGTCCATCGGAATTGCACCATTTTGCAAGCTCATCATGAGGCTTATCCACGTGGGAAGTGATCAGAAAAGCAAACGGATGACCTTTATCGAATGCCAACCAATATTGAGCAGACGATGAGCCCGCTAAAAATTCATCTAAATGCTTAAATGTATTTTCAAGACCTTGTCCATAAAACCATTGGGCCACATGGGGCTGCAAAAGCCAATGATGAACAAGCGAACGCTCTGTTGCGTCAACATGTTTAAAATGAAAAGAAGGTTTAGACGTGGCTAAAGACTTAGTAAACCAAAGGAGCAAGTCATCATCTATCGGATGCTGTGCTCCTGGAACTACCCAATGACCTTTATAGGAAATGCCGTTTCCATCCGGTTGATAGCCCATTTTATAGTACAGTCTTTGCGCCGGACCATAGTCCTTGTATAGGCCAACACCGATACCAATGGTCTTATAACCTTCTTGGCGTGCCATGCTTTCTAAGTGCTCAATAAGCTTTTTTCCTAACCCTTGTTTTCTGAATGGCTCATCTATCCATATTGCATTGACCTCTGGAATACCTTTTTCTCGGAAAAAAGGATATTCAGAAACTCTTAGCAAACTCCCATACCCCAAAAATCGGTTTTGTCTTTCTAAAACACAAACAGTACGAATGCCTTCTTGATGCTCTTTAAACCATTGCTCCCATAGCTTTAAAGTGGCTTCAAAACTGCTCCAAGGAAATGTAAACGTATTGGCTAGCTTATTGAGATCCTCGACTTGCAAATTCCTAATAACGAGTTTTTGACAGCTTTCGGGGGCTTTGATCATGTAAATTTGAACGGGAATATGATGAAAAGAAGCCTCTTTTAAATATTTCATCCCCACTCGCTTAGCGACTTCAAGACTGCGTGTGTTTTTAGGATCAATGATAGAGATAAGCTCATCCATGCCTAATTGGGTAAAGGCATACTGACACACGGCTAAGCAGGCTTCGGTAGCAAGTCCTTTGCCCCAATACTTTGGGTGGAGACGATATCCCAATTCGACTTTGCTTTCCCCATCGATATTTTGGCCGATCAGTCCTACAAAGCCTATTAAACAGTTATCTGCTTTCTGAACGACAGCATAGAGCCCGTATCCATACTTGACATAATGATCCAATATTCTCTTTTGAAGATATTCACTTGCCAGCTCTCTATTCATTGGACCGCTAAGTGAAAACCGCATGACTTCGGGGTCAGCCATTAGCCAAGCAAAGGCATCCAAGTCATTCAAGGTAAATTCGCGCAAAGTAAGTTTCTCTGTCTCAAGTCTCATGTAAATTCAACTTATGGATATCATTTTGAATTTCTTTAAAATTTCTACAGAGAAACATAACACAACATTGGCCTCAAAGCGAGAATAATTGCAGCGTATCGCCAAGTACTGAAGCTTCAAATTTTACTTTCGAATTCGGGTAAAACCATGGGTGCGAGACTTGCTCTGGTCACATTTTCGAAATTTTTTATTGCCTATTCCTGAGTATTTTGACCTCACGTTCCGGTCGCGGGGCTCCCTTCACCCCATACTTGTACCCACATCTTTTGAGTCTAATCTGGAAAGGGTTGTGCCACCCTTTAAGGGCTCATCATTTGGGGTTGAGTATTCCCAGGTCTAACGGGCCTTACCATTACACATTTTTTCAGCGCGAAGCGTTTGGAGTGCGGAAGGCCTCTTCATACGCGTTAAGCTAACATAATACACCTAATTTTAATAATTTACAATTATACACATACTTCATAATAACTCTCAAACGCATTTGCCCGCTGT
>JAGVJP010000092.1 GCA_020051075.1 Parachlamydiales bacterium | reverse complement strand
CTTTGCAGAGAAAGCCCCTGCAGGTGCCCACTATGATCCTAATGACCCCAATAGTTATGTATATGGTGGACCCGCTGGAGGGTACTGGCTAACAGCTAAAGATCTAAATAAATTTGGGGTATTCATTTGCAGACAGTATCAACAAGAGGATCCGAAACAAGCAACCTCTTTACATCAATTGTTAGAAAAATATGGTAGAGAATTTTACCACGACGGAATTGTGGAACATAATGGTGCATCCTCTTTAGGCTCTGCCCACTTCGCCGCTTTCTTAGCTCATGGTGTCACTGTAGCGGTATTATCAGATCAAACAAGGCTGCGAGGCAATATTGCAGCTGATGCTCTCTATGATGAGGCAATCATGCAAAATTTATTGACTCTACCGGCCTCTAGTTGAAATTGCAGTTATGTCTGGCTTTCGATAAGCAGAAACTGCTGAATCGAAGGGTCGTAAGCAAACATTTCGGCAGTTGCAATCTTGAAAAACCACGCATGCAGGCGAAGCGTCCCTTCTGCTAATCGGTTTGCCACCACTGGATAGGTATGCAGATTTTCTAGAGCGAACAGCACATTCTCCTCCGCAGCGGCGGTTGTACGTGCATCGTGGTCGGTGAGATGCCCATAGTCATTCTCGATGAGCTTCCTCACCGGCGATGCCAATTCAAGCCAGTCATGCAAATGCGGCATTGCCTCATCCTCAGGTATGCCGCACAGCAATGTTGCCATCGCTCCGCATAACGAATGCCCACAAACGACCACATCGCTGACACCAAGCGTTTGCACGGCAAATTCGATGGCAGCAGCTGTTGAATTCGTGCTGCCACGAACATCGGCAGGAGGAACAATATTGCCGACATTCTTCACAACAAAGAGATCGCCCGGTTGGCTTTGTGTGATTAACTCCGCCAATACCCGTGAATCGGAACAGGTAATGAATAGTGTGTGAGGATTTTGCCCTTCTCGCGAGAGGCGGTGGAATAACCTCTGATACCTCCCAAGCTCTTCCTTCCGAAACTTGTGAATGCCTGCAATGAGTTTCTCCATGAGCAATGATTTCCTTAAAATATCTTAATCTAGGTCAGATACAGGTTACAGCGTAAGAATTTAGCTGTCCAGGAATGAGATGAGACGGTGAAAAAATAGGAACTGACGGCGAACTTATTGACTCCTTTTTGATTTTTGCTATATCTGAATTTGACGATAATACTAAAATTTGGTACTACAAAGGTATGAACAAGAAACACCAGCGCACACTAGAAGCAAAACCATGATGAAATATAAAGGCTATACAGGTCATGTTGAATATGATGATGAGGCTAAAATCTTTCATGGAAAAGTGCTTGGCATTAAAGATGTGGTCACTTTCCAGGGAACAACTGTTGATGAGATAGAACAAGCATTTAAAGATTCTGTCGATGACTATCTTGCTTTTTGCAAGGAAAGGGATGAAGAACCGGAGAGACCATTTTCAGGGAAGTTCAATCTACGCATCCCTCCTAACTTGCACGCCAAGCTGTCTCTTGCCGCTCAGCTTCAAGGAGAAAGCCTAAACAACTATATCACCAAGATGTTACAGAATTTTGTAGATTAAGACTTCCAGGGCAATTATCCTTGGCAGTTGAGAGCAACGTGTCCTAAAAGAAAACCTGCTGTAAAACCTGTAACTGCTCCTACATTGCTAATGACTCGATTCTGGAAAAATTCCCAATTGCCAATGATGCTTCCATGTAATCGACCGAACATGTCAAGAGATGTTATTGCCGAAAAACCGATACCCAGCGGATAGATGAAATGCCCAAGTTTAGGGAGTCTGAAATTAATGCATAGACTGGAAATCACACCAAAGATGAAGCCCGCAACCGCTGAAACTAAAAAAACTTGAGGTGCCATTGAATAAGTATTTCGAGCAACAATGGCTACCATCATTGAACCAACTAACGATACCCCTAAAGAAGTAAGTCTTTCATTCGACATTTTATTTTACCTTATATTGATTCGACTTATGATACCTAATAGTATTATTTAAATAATATCTTCTTTTTTGAGATCGATTTGGTTTTTTCTTTCTTTATCCTTGCTGGGATAGTTTTAACGTAATTAAATGATTTTTCAATCACTTCTCTCAAATCATCTTTGCTATTAATCATTTCTTCCGAGAGCGCGACATATTCTTTCATAACTCTGCCAGCCATAGGAGCAAATACATTCCCCCACCCCTCTTGCAATGCCTTTTCACGTTCCTCAACATCAAGTCTTACCGCTAAATTGTCTTCATGTAATCCTACAAACATATTTCCATTAAAAAATGCACAGGGATAGCCAAACATTTTCCGTAATTCAGCATCTGGAAATGACTCCATGACATGATAAAAGCTATCGATTAATTTCTGTGGTGATTTTTCCCATGCTATTTTTTTCATACTCTCCCCATCTTGTTATGATTTCGCCTTTCTGACAATGGCATCATTGTGGTACAATCCACCTTCTGGCTTACCGGAAGCCAATAGCATTATGACAAGTCATCACTTAGTTTTCAAGAGAGACAGCAGGATTTAATGATGGAAGAAAATACAAAAATTACCCCTTGGGAAGTAACATCGACAACAGGGATTGATTATTTGAAATTGATCAACCAATTTGGTTGTCAACCTATCGATGGGAAATTAATACGTCGTTTTGAAAAAGTGACGAAAATGCACGCGCATCCATGGTTGCGCCGTGGAATCTTCTTCTCTCACAAAGATCTCGATCTTGCCCTTGATGCATATGAGCGTGGAGAAGAAATTTACTTATACACAGGCCGAGGGCCAAGCTCTGAATCGCTGCATCTCGGACATATGATCCCTTTCATGTTCACAAAATATCTCCAAGAGGCCTTCAACGCCATTGTAGTCGTTCAGATGACTGATGATGAAAAATACTACTTCAAAGATTCTCTTTCCCTCGAAGAAGCTAACCGGCTGACTCGACAAAATGCGAAAGATATTATCGCTTGCGGATTCAATCCAAAGAAAACTTGGATTTTTTCTAATTTGGAAACGGTTGGAGGGTCCCTCTATCGCAATATTGTGCTGATCATGAAGCAGACGTCAGGAAATATGATTCATGGAATTTATGGGTTGGACTACAACAACAGCGTCGGTCAATTCAGCTGGCCTTGTTTTCAAGCTGCCCCAGCTTTCAGCACCTCTTTTGACAATATCTTCAAAGGGGAGCAGATATTCTGCCTGGTTCCTATGGCGATAGATCAATACCCGTATTTTAAAATGGCCCGTGAAATTGGTCAGAAGCTCGGTTTTAAAAAGCCTGCGACGATTCAATCCCGTTTTCTTCCCAGCCTCGAACAAGCCCACGACAAAGCCAGCTCTACTGGAGAAAAAGAGGTCATTTTTATGAACGACCCCCGCGAAACCGTGGCTAAGAAAATTCGTGAAAAAGCTTTTTCAGGCGGAGGGATGACAAAACAAGAGCACATTGAAAAAGGAGCTAATCTTGCTGTTGATGTCCCTTATCATTACCTGCTCTATTTTCTTGATGATGATGCTGAACTAAAACATATCGCCCACGAGTACCAGTCAGGACGAATGATGACTTCAGAGATTAAAAAAAGAGTGACTGAAGTGATCTGGGAGGTTGTAAAAGAGCATCAAGAAGCACGCGCCCTCATCACTGATGAAATAGTTGAATTATTTATGAACCCTCATCGCGATTTTGATCGTTCACGTCACTCTAGGGAATCTATTGATCATTCTCATGATGAACAGCATCTAGGTTTTCATTTCGATCCTTATTTTGGAAGGCATCGACCCACAGGAGAATCATCGCATGAAAAGTGAAGAAAACATCAAGCTATTGCAAGCATTAGTGAGTGCTCGAGGTCCTTCTGGAGAAGAAGATGAAGTGCGTACGTTGTGTCATAAACAACTCAAATCTCTCGTGGATGACACCTGGATTGACCCTGCAGGAAATGTGATTGGTAAAATTTCAGGAAGTGAAAAAAATCTTGAAGCGATACGCGTCATGGTACACATGGACGAGCTTTCACTGATTGTCAAGAGAATTAATGAAGACGGCTCCCTTAGAGTCAACCCGTTAGGAGGGATTTTCCCCTTCACGTTTGGACAGGGCCCTGTAGATATTTTAGGGGATAATGAACTCTCTTCCGGAGTCCTTTCTTTTGGCTGCATGCATACTTCGAAAGAATCTCCCACGATTAATAAAATGGTCCCCGAAGAAAACAGAGGTCAGGGTAAAACCCCCGTTTGGGCTGATGTGACTGTTGTGACTCGAAAAACTCCAAGCGAACTTAAAGATGCAGGAGTTCACCCAGGAACACGAGTGGTCATTGCTCAATCGAGGCGTCAACTACATCTCTTCGAAGATTGCGTAGCTGGCTATTTTTTGGATAATCGAGCCGCTATCTTCATTGCTTTAACAGCATTGAAAAAAATGCACTCAAGCAAAAGGAAGCCTAAGAGAGATATTTACTTTGTGGCTACCTGTTCCGAAGAAATTGGAGCCCATGGAGCTTCCTACGCTGCGCGCACCCTCCCAGGAGAAATCACACTTGCTGTCGATGTTGGTCCTGTCGCCAAGGAATATCAAACTGTACTCAGCCCCTCCCCAATTGTTGTCTATCAAGATTCTGTTGCGTTATACGATAAAGAAATCAGCGACAGGCTGATGTTCTTAGGAAAGACTCTTGGCCTGGAACCACAATGTGCCATATGGGAAGGCTATGGGTCTGATGCCTCTCTAGCTTACAGCAGAGGGCAGACAGCTAAAGCGGCATTACTCTGTTTTCCTGTTGAAAACACTCATGGATATGAAATTACCCATCAAAAAAGTTTGGAACAATGCGCAACTCTTCTGGAAGCTTATCTGTTAGAATAAAAAAAATGTGTAGACAAAAATAGCAATAAACTAGTATAATTCAGGAGCTAAATTAAGGAGTTTAAGGCTATGTCTACTATTAATTCTACAAAAGTATTTGAGCAATCAATACCTTCTAAATCCACGTCGAGTTCTTTTTGTGCCTTGTCTCTACCCCTTCTCTCTCTTTTCCTTCTTAGCTTATAAAGCTAAATTCTCATTATTTGTTGAATCATTTTTCCCTATTTCATGAATGAGCAAACCGCTTCTTCTGCGAATAGTTTTACTTGCAACGCTTGCAAGAACATATTGAAGTATTATGCACCTTAGGTGCTCACATTGCTTAAGTGTTTTTTTTAACTAGAATTTGTATAAGGGTTTCATATGTCGAACAATAAAAATAGTGCTGACACCACATGGCGAAGTCAGGCAGGGTTTATTTGGTCATTAATCGGATCTGCCGTTGGATTTGCCAATATCCTCAGCTTTAGCGCGCAAGTATACAAAAATGGCGGCGGAGCCTTCCTCATCCCCTACTGCATGGCTCTGTTCATCTTAGGCGTCCCTTTACTGATTTTAGAAGGGATCATTGGCCATCGGATGAAATCTCCTCTTGTGTCAGCTTATGGCAGTGTTTGGGGAAGGGCTGGAAAGACATTGGGATGGCTCGCTGTGCTGGCTTGCTTGTCTATTGGTGGATTTTATATCGTTTTAACTGGCTATTCCGTCGCTTATACCTATTTTTCTGCTGTCAATGCCATTCCTGAAGATGCGAAGAGCTTTTTTATTCATTCCTTCCTGAAGACAACATCAGGCATTGGAGATTTTGGACAGCTCTCGATCCCCATCTTCATCTCAACGATAGCTGTTGCGGTGGTGACCTGGTTTGTATTATCGAGAAATGTCAGAGATGGAATAGAGCGCATTTGCTCCGTTTTTATGCCTTTGCTTGTTGTCATCATGACTGTATTCGCCATTATAGTGAATTTCCTGCCTGGTGGGATTGATGGCTGGTATTATTACTTGAAGCCCGATTTCACAAAATTGTCCGATCCTGGACTGTGGAGAGATATCTTTGGACAGCTGTTTTTCAGCCTGTCATTGGGCTTAGGGATCGTTGTAGGCTATTCTCGGCACACCGGTAAAACAATCAATGTTCCAAAAGCGATGATGTATGTCGCTTTAGGCGACTTTGCAGTCTCATTTATTGCCGGATCTGTCATCTTCGGCTGCTTAGCGCACGTCAGCTATATACAACAGATCCCGTTTGAATCCATATTGACGAGTGACTCAACGTTCGAGATCGGATTCATTGTCTTCCCGCACATATTGAAATTTTTCGGACCATTTTTAGAACAACTGGTCGGGGTTATTTTCTTCTTCTGCATTTTCATTGCTGGAATAACAGGAGTTTTTTCGATCGTCGAAAGTATTGCAGGGAATATAGAGGTTGAATTTCAGACCTCTCGCAAACGAGCTGTGTCCGCCACAATTTTTGCGGTGACAATGATTGCCATGTTGTTCTGCATGGGAAATGCCTCTCACTTGATTGATGCTTTAGTCCCTATGGTCATGGGAACGAATATGTTGATCGGCGGATTGGCATTGATCATCGTCTTTCAATATGCATCGCGGGAAATCAAGAATGATTCTGTTTGGATGAAAGGAAACCGTTTGCGCCCTTATACCTTCTGTTTAAAGTATATTGCTCCTGCTTTGCTGGGGATCATCTTAATCGGAAATATATCGCAAGAGGTTCAATCCTTCGATTTAGCCAAGGGAGTCCGCTGGACCTGGTTCATCACAGCGCTGTTTTCTGCTTGGGTCCTCACACGTACAGCTGAAATGCGAGCTAGAGTGCGTCTGAATAGTTACAGCTTGGATAATAAGATGCCGTAAGGGTGGGAGTGCCTTTTCTTTAAGGGAATGCTCTGCTTCCAGCGAAAGAGGTTTGTCGGATCAACCCTATTCTTAATTTTGATCAGGCGATCGACATGGTCTCCATAATACGCTTTCAGATACCGTTTTCCAAGGTCGTAATCGACAATATTTGCATAGCAATATTGCGATACCTCCTTGGGAATCTGTGCATAGAACTTACGGCTAAGGGTTAACACTTCTTCATTTTGAGTTTCACGTGCCCAATAATAAGCTTGTTCCCACCACGCAAAGGCATCTCTTGGGAAAAATGCCGTATGAAAGGATGGAAGATTTCCTCCAAAAGCTTCAAAATTGAAATAAGCCAAAAAGTTGTCGTGGTGTTTTTCTAAATTGATAAAAAATTTTCTCACTCCTCTCATCACGTTTCTTGTCACGGGCTTCATGAGTATTCTTGACTTGAGTTTATTAAAAGGAAGATCAGATTCAAAAGACCAAAATTTTACAGTATCAATATACCGCCCATGAATTGTTCTAACCGAAGGCTTGAGATCTTTAAAGGCTTTCTCCCATTCTGTAAAATCACCTGGCCCCACTTTAAGGCCAAAAACCCGTATGACTAAAGGCGGTGTCTCTTCCGGATGTGAACACATAAAGTTAGGATGGCGTATCCCCAGTGTAGACGAAATATTCGCAGGCAAATTGTTTACCCATAATTGCCAAGCTTTCATGATAGGAATAATCTTATCATAATCCCATTCCCAAATCAGCTCATAGAAGGTGACTTCAGGGATGTAATGCATGTTAAAGGTAAATCCAAGGACGATTCCATACGATCCGTTTCCTCCCCCGCGAAGTGCCCAAAACAAGTCGGGATCATTGGCCTCATTGACTTCTATGATTTCAAGATCTGCCGTCAGAAATGTGATACTTTTAACTGAATCGCAGGTAAGTCCGAGATAACGGTTAAGAAGTCCTATCCCCCCTCCCAAGGTTAACCCTGTCACTCCAACGGATGGACAAGTTCCGGTTGGAATCGCGTAATCGAACGCACCCAATGCCGCTATGACATTTTTCAGCAAACATCCTGCTCCAATGTAAACCTCGCCTTGCATCAAATTTGGAATAATGGAATTGAAATTGCTCAGGTCGACAACATAGTTCGAAGATAAAGACCCAGGTTCAAAGCAATGCCCCCCGGATCTTACAGAAAAACAAAGGTCAAACTTTTTAATATTCTGCATCACATAAATAAGCTCATCATTAGTGGTGGGGGCAAAGATGGCTTGGGGGAAAATATTAAAGCGCTTGTTAAAATTAAACCGCGCAGTATTGTATTCGAGGCTATTCGGATATATCCCATAAGATAGATTTTGCAATTCTGGGGGAATGACTCCAACAATTGTGTTCATCATAGTGGTGGCTAGAAATAGCGCCATCCAAAGGAATCTGGTCCAAAAACGAGAACTCATCAATGCACCTGTATTGCAATAAATTATTTGAATAACTATCACATTCCTCTCAATGATTGCAATAAAATTGTTATACGGCAAAGAAGAAGGAAGCAAGATTTAAGGATATAAGCATTTGTGATGCGCGGTGGTTCATCGCTTCTATTAAACGCAAAGACGCAAAGGCACGGAGACAAAGAAGGGAAAGATATAAAACTAATTCTTTCATCGTTTTCCATCTGAATTTCTTGGTCTATTTCCAATTTAACTATTCGCTCCTTTGCGCCTCTGAGACTTCGCGTCTTTGCGTTTAATAGAAGCTATGAACCACTCTGAGCGCTGAGAAGTTTGTAGCAGGAGGTGTTGGAGATTTAGCGTTTAATAAAGCGATAACAGACGATGCTGAATTCGATGTCTGAGGGCATCGTGAGTGTTGATGATTTGCTGCATCGGCTCGTCATTTTCCAGCTGAGTCGACTGATAATGCTTCATCGCCGCTTCAATATGCTCTCTTCCTTTTATCCCGTCCTGCGGATTAGATCTAAGCGCTCTAATCGAATGTGCTCCCTCCACCATATCTCGAACCATTGCATCGCTCAAACTTGCCACAAAGGGATGCACATAATTTGCTACAGGCACTCCCAAAACTGTTGCATTGCTTTTATGATAATGAGTATCTTGCGGAGCCCACACAATCACAGGGATTTTATTTAATTTGGCCCACATCATTTCAGCTCCCACTCCAAGCCCACGGCGCTCTCTCGCATCGACAAAGACGATGTCGCTACAAAACACCTGCAGCATGTCTCTCCCAAATACAGAAAATTGATCGGAGAGATCGTCGGATCTCAAGGCAGGATTTAAATAAGATACGTCGAACTCTGGAAGATGATCGCTTAAAATACGCATATCTTCTTCTGTCCAAAAAGATTCATCCAGATTTTCATGCTCTTTCTTGATCGTTCCAGCCAGGTATATCGCTAATTTTTGTTTCATATGTTCCTCTATTTTAATAAAATTTCCATCCAATATAAATATATCACGAATACTTCTCAATAAATCTCAGGGGATTAAAAGCACTTTTGACGAGCGTCTCTTCCGTAAAAAGTGGAGAGGGTAGATTATCCCAGTCAAACCAATCCCATTTTTCAAATTTATCTGGTTCTCTCAATTCTAACTTTCCGCCTGCATACTCCGACACCATCCAAAGAGTCACGTAGTGTTTTGCAGTCCCTTCAAAGAGATGATTTGTATAAGCGGCCTGTCGAATATTTTTGATTCGCAACCCTGTTTCTTCTTCAACCTCCCTCTTCGCACATTCCTCAAGTTCTTCACCATATTCTAAATGCCCTCCTGGTGAAGCCCATTGTCCGCATCCATGCTTTGTTTTCCTTTTCCCCATTAACACCTTCCCATCTTTGATCACAAACACTCCACAACCTATTTTTGGATGGAGGCGCTGCTTTGCATCTTTCTTGATACGTTCATTGACACTGGAAAGAAATGGATCATGATCACAAGCGTGATCGATTTTAAAAACTTGGTTTTTATCCTCTTGCGTCCACGTACGCTCATCAGCCTCATTATGCTGCAAATTTGCCTCCAACTTATCCAATGCATATACAAACCGTGCTTCCACGGTTTTTCTCTGATTGAATTCATGCCACAGAGCATAGATCTGTTCACCGATTTCATCTCCAATCAGTGTTCTGATCTCTTCAATGGCCTGTAATTCTCGTTGAGATACGCCGTTTTCATCTTGCATGAAAACCGGAGTATCACCCGCTTCGATTTCGACGAGATCGTGAATGATAATCATTTTTAGAGCCTTACATAGATCAATTTCTTCACTGACATGATGAGAAAAGAGTAAAGCCATTAAAGAAGTACGCCACACATGCTCTGCAACACTCTCCTGCCGGCCGGACGAAAGCCAGCTATGCCTCAATTCACATTTCAACTTCTCTGCTTGATGCAAAAAAGAAACCATTTTATCGAGAGAACAATTCATTTTACATTCCTCCTCTAATGGAATAGCAGTTCTTTGGCACATATATCCTCCTTGTTTGATCAAACCTCTGATTTTATCCTTGACCTTAAAATAAGTAAAATTAACATATATTATATAAAACATAAGATAGGCTAATGATGAAACTTCACTACAATCTCATTAATTTAAAATATTTTTTTGACGTCGTTAAGACAGGGAGTTTTGGCGAATCAGCCAAACTTAATCATGTCAGTCAATCAGCGATAAGCCAAGGCATTGCAAAACTAGAAGAGACACTTCAATGCCAGCTCGTCTCTCACCAACCCGGACGTTGCAAAGTCACTGAAAAAGGACTAGAACTTTTTGAAGGAGCTCGTGAGATTTTTCAAATCCTACAAAGAGTTGAGAATATTGCCCTAGAACAAGATGTTGGACACATGACTTTTGGCTGCACACATAGCTTTGCTGTTGGACTTTTACCAGAATACTTAAAACAAGCACGACAATCCCTGCCCTCATTAAAAATTAATTTCCGACTGGGACACTATTTCGATATCAAGGAATGGTTGAAGAAGGGGATCATCGACTTCGGGATTTTATTGGATAATGATGATCTTTCTCTCTTCGACTGTAAGAAAATCTATCAAGGACGCTTTCTCCTATATGCTGCAAAACAACATAAAGATCTCTCTACACTGGGATTCCTCTTAGATTCAGACGAACGAAAGGAAACGAATGTTTTGAAACGGCGTTATTTAGAAAAATACAAACAAGAACTTCCTATTGCCATGGAAGTATCGAGTTGGGAAGTGATTGCAAACCTCACGGAAGCAGGTTTGGGAGTAGGCCTATTTCCAGACTATGTTGCAAGAAAGAGGGAGAAACGGCTCAATGTTGTTTTTCCAGATCTTGAACCCACTCCTTATACAATCTATGCTATTTTCAAGAAAAATAAATTGCAAAATCCTCATGCAGTAAAATTTTGCGAATTACTCCAAAATCCACTCAAGTGATCGTTTGAATAAAAAAAACGGAAATTCATTCCCGAATTTGAGCGAAAATCTCGAGAGAGAGATCCGGATAACAGACCCGCAAAATCGACAAAACGTTGATTTCGCGTGGATTTTTGCATCCAGTAAAACCCCCGCGAAATCGACAAAATGTTGATTTCGCGGGGGGGTTTATGCTATAATTAAGTTCAACCACAGGAGATGTCATGACAACTAGTAGATTTATTGGAAGAAAAAAAGAAATCGAAGGTCTGAAAAGCTTAATGAAAAAGAAAAGCGCAAGCCTTGTGGTAATAAAGGGACGACGAAGAATCGGTAAAACTCGCTTGGCCGAAGAGTTTGGAGAATATTTCGATAAACATTATGTATTTGCCGGTTTAGCACCAAGCCAAGCCACAACAAGCGGAGAACAGAAGGCCGAATTTCTTCGTCAAATGCGGCGACAAGGAATCCGTAGTCTGGGAGATAACGACTGGGGCAGCCTATTTGATGATCTTGCTGATGCTTGTAAAGATGGTAAAATCCTCATCTTATTAGACGAAATTTCTTGGATGGGCCATGGTGAAAAATCATTTCTCGCAAAACTAAAAAATTCTTGGGACTTAGGATTCAAAAAGAACCCAAACCTCGTATTAATTCTCTCAGGATCCAACTCGACATGGATTGAAAAAAACATCCTGAACGACACAGGATTTGTGGGAAGAATATCGTATAGACTAACTCTGGAAGAGCTTTCTCTATCAGAAAGTAATAAATTCTGGGGTAAACATGGAGAAGATGTTTCTCCTTTTGAAAAATTCAAACTTCTTTCTATCACCGGTGGGATTCCAAGGTATCTAGAGGAAATCGCTCCCTATGAAACTGCAGAAGAAAACATCAAAAGACTTTGCTTTAGAAAAGAAGGTCTTCTGTTTCATGAATTTGGAGATATTTTTTCAGATTCACTCTCTAAAAATAGTGAGCATTATAAAGCTATTGTACAACATCTGGCCGACAAAAAATCCACACTCGCTGAAGTTGCTCATGCAATTGGCCGAAAACGATCTAGTGGGGATGTGAGTGAATATTTGGAAGATCTCTGCAATGTTGGTTTTGTGACACGAGATTACACCTGGGACCTGGAAACAGGCAAAGAGTCCAGAACAAGCATGTTTAGGCTGAGTGATAACTACATCAGATTCTATTTAAAATTTATAGAACCGAATAGGGAAAAAATTTCAGCGGATACCATGCGATCATTACCACAAGGTTGGGATTCTATTATCGGGTTGCAGTTTGAAAATCTCGTCTTAAGTAAAAACAATCGCTTAAAAATATATGAACTCTTAGGCATCCCCTTGGATAGTATTATCCACGCAAATCCTTTTCTACAAACTCCAACGACTAGAAGGCTTAAATGTCAAATTGACTTCCTCATCCAAACCAAAGATGGGAATCTTTATGTGTGCGAAATAAAATTCAGAAAAGACCCTCTTGCCGCAAGTGTCATTACCGAAGTTAAAGAAAAAATCAATCGACTTAAAAGAAAAAACTATATGTCCTGCCGTCCGGTTCTCATCCACGTTAATGGTATAAGCGAGTCTATAAAACAAAGCGATTACTTCATTAAAATAATAGATTTTAGCGAACTCCTCAACAAAGAATAGATCATTGTGGCGGTTTTTGCAACTGGTTCTCCCGTTTGACAAGATCGTCGAGTTCTTTATTCAGAAAATAATTAAGAAAGGCTCGAATCACGGCTAAAGACGCCAGTATCCCCACAGCATAATAATCAGGAGTCGTCAATGTTTGAATGACATCCGCAGCGATGATGAATTCGAGTCCCAACGCTAGAGAGCGAGTCAACCCGAGCCGCATCATATCGAAATCGAGAAGCTGATAGCGGCCGCTTTGAATGAGCCGGTAGAGAAAATGGCCGATGACAAATACAGCCCCTGTAAGAATAACGAGAGCCCCAAAAAGAGCCATCAGATGTTTAATGATAACGAGAATCGTGTTGAGGGTCTCTAAGGCATCGAAACCTAAGTTAGCAGAGGCAGATACATCGGGCATAGGTTTATCCTTTCATTAAACAGATTATATAGGCAGGATCAGAGAAAACTCTGTCCCTTTCACTTCGCGATTCTTCACTTCGATTTTTCCTTGATGAATGAATGGACAAATCCTGACTCCAACTTAGAGATGATGATGAGTCAGGGAAAGCCTTCGTAATTTTTTAATATTGAAAATATTTTCTCATTATGATAAAATGAATTCAATTTTTTACCAACCATTTAATGTGGAGTTTATTCTTATGTTATCTTTCGCAAATATCCCCCCAACTTGGCAACAAGTTTGTAAAGACACTGCTTATGTGGTTGGAGGAGGCAGTGCAGGATCTTTTGTACTCAGTAAAATGGGACAATCAGATCTGGCACGTCTATTACTGATCCTTTCTATAGGTTTTGGAAGTCTTACTAATTTAAATACACTCAACACCCACTATTTCAGAGCAAACCCACGTCGAATGATCTTTATCGATGCAGTTGGTAGATTTCTGAATGTTGCAATAACTTTGTTTGCAATTGATAAATTCTTGAACGGTAGTCCAAAAGTATCAGCTTTATTGTTAATTGTGTCAGCTATTTTCTTAAAAATAAACTATAATAAAGCTTTGAATAGGATTGTTGAAATGGAGAATCAAACAACAGAATTACTCACACCGCTCAACAGCTCATCTCAAATTCAACCTCAAGACAAGAAGTAGTGTTTGTTTCAGATTATATAGGCAGGATCAGAGAAAACTCGGTCCCTTTCACTTCACGATTTTTTACTTCGATTCTGCCTTGATGGATGTCCACAACAGCTTTAACGATGGCGAGGCCAAGGCCAAGCCCTCTCGTTATCCCAGGAACGAATGTGGGTATAAAATGAAAGCTGAAAAAATTAAGTATGAAAAATGATGAAAGAATTTGACCCTTCTTTGCGCCTTTGCGTTAAAAAAAGGAAAGACGTTAGCATCATTTCATTACTCCTATTCATGCCAACTTTGAACCATTTGGAATGCGACGCTCTGGGATTGCCAAAACGACCTCTTCTCCTAGAACAAAACCTGTTGTCAGCACCTCTGAAATGAAGGGTCCGATTTTCTTTGGTTTAAAGTTGACCACGCAAATGACCTGCTTTCCAAGGAGTTCTTCTTTAACGTAAAGTTTTGTAATCTGGGCACTGGATCTTTTCAACCCTATTTTCGGGCCAAGATCAATCGTCAGCTTGTAGGCGGGTTTTCTCGCTTCGGGGAAGTCTTCCACTTCTACAATCGTCCCAACCAGAAGCTCAACTTTTTCGAATTCATCCCATTCAATAGTGTTCATACTCTCACCTCTTTCTCATGAAATCTTTATCTCTTTAAGAACTGTTTGCACATCTTTTACATCTTGTTCTGATGTATTCCAAGATGCGATAAATCGGATTTCGTTCTTTTCCTGATTCCAGAGATGACAAAAAATCTCTTTCTGAATATGTGGAATCCAAGAAGCTGGTGCAGTGAAAAAAATCTGATTTGTTTCAACAGGATAACTCAGATTAAGGTCGGGGATTGCTTTAATGATATCGGCTATTTCCTGAGCTCGTTGATTGGCATGCATCGCAAGGGTACGCCACAACTCGTCCTTAAAAAGGGCTAGATACTGTGCTGAAAGATAGCGCATTTTCGAGAGAAGCTGCAACGTTTGTTTCTGAAGGTGGTTGCTCCCTTCGTACAAGGCAGGATTGAAAATAAGTATGGATTCAGCTCCCATTAACCCATTTTTAGTTCCACCAAGCGATAAGATATCCAAATGAATCGAATGAACAACCTCATGCAAATTCATCTTAAGGCTCTCTGCTGCGTTATAGAAACGGCTGCCATCAATGTGAAGAAGCAGATTTTCTTCTTGGCATAGGTTGGATAAAGATTTTAGCTCTTCAAGGCTATAGAGTGTTCCTACTTCTGTGGGTTGGGTAATGGAGAGGACGCGAGGAGAAGTCGAATGTTTCCCGAAAGCTCTTTCACTTTTCAACTTTCTCACTATGGCATCCGGAGTGATTTTCCCTTCCAGATGAGGGACTGTCAGAAGTTTGCAGCCGATGATTGATTCTGCAGCGCCGGATTCCTGGTAGTGGATATGAGCGATGTCAGTGCAAATGACCGATTCATGACTTCGGCAACAAAGTTTAAGCGCAAAGATGTTTGCTCCTGTCCCTGTGGGGACCATGAAGACCTTGCATTGGCTTTTAAATATTTCTTGAATCACATGTTCCGCTTTCTCAGTCCATGGATCAGGTCCATAGGAGGGAGCATGTCCCTCATTGGCTTCAACTACAGCTTTTATCACTGAAGGATGAGCTGGAGCCCAATTATCGCTAGCAAGGCAAATCTTCTTTCGTGACATGGTACACCCCTCTCTCATAAACATCTATGAGTTTACACAACAAAATGCAAGAAATCAACTGCTAATCAAGGACTTCCGCATGGAGTTGTTGCATAAATCGAAAAGAACCGTAATATGCAAAACTCCAAATACTTAACCACTGAGTTCACAGAGATCACGGAGAGGGAGGAAAATGCGCAAGCCTCTTTATAATAGTTTTTCAAGACAATTGCGCATTTCCCTCCCTCTCCGTGATCTCTGTGAACTCAGTGGTAAAACATTTAATTGAGAATAACCTTTCATTTCGATAGAATAAAATTATTTTCACTGCTGAAATCATATGCCGACAATCATTGACATCATCAAAGCTTCAAAATGTTATAAACAAGCGGATAAGCTTGTCCATGCTTTGCGTGAGGTTTCTTTAACGATTGAACGTGGGGATGTTTATGGGATCATTGGTCTGAGCGGCGCGGGTAAATCGACACTCATCCGCGCCCTTTCCAAGCTTGTCACCCTTTCCTCAGGGCAGATCTTTTTTCATGGCGATGACATCGCCTTAATGGAAGCAGAAGCACTTCGCAATTTCCAAAAAACGATCGGGATGATCTTCCAACATTTCAATCTGCTCAGCTCAAGAACTGTAGCAGGCAATATCGCCTACCCCTTGGAAATAGCACAAGTCCCCCTCACAGTACAGAAGCAGCGGATCGATGAGTTGCTCGGCTTAGTCGGATTGACTGAGAAACGGGAGAGCTATCCTTCTCAACTGAGTGGAGGAGAGAAACAGCGGGTTGGCATTGCCCGTGCGCTGGCCAATCAGCCTGAGGTACTGCTCTGCGATGAAGCCACATCAGCCCTAGATCCTCAGACGACGAAAGAGATCCTCAACCTCTTAAAAGCGATCAATAAGAAGTTAGGGGTGACGATTGTCCTCATTACCCATGAGATGGACGTGATCCAACATATTTGCAATAAAGTTGCAGTGATCGAAAATGGAAGCATTGTCGAAGAGGGGCTGGTCTCGCAAGTGTTTTCTGATCCTCAACACGGCACCACCAAGAATTTCCTACAAAGCGCTTCTCATGAGATCCCAGAAGAGTTTTTCAAAGAGTCTTCTCCCAATAGAAAGCTCCTAAGACTAAAATTCAAAGGAAAAGCTGCAGGCGAACCGATCATCTCCGACGTCGTACGAAAGTTCAACGTCGACACAAACATTTTGCTCGGATGGGTCGATCGGCTGCAAGAAATGATTGTAGGGACGTTGATCATCGAAATCACAGGGACTCCCGAAGGGATCGAAAACGCCTTGAGATACCTCCTAGAAAAATCGGTCTATTACGAGGTGATTGAAAATGAACGGTGAAAATATTCAACTCGCTCTTCAGCTTTTACCGCTGCAGCTATGGAATACCATCTACATGGTTGTTGTTTCAGGGTTCTTTTCCGTTCTTATTGGCTTGCCTCTAGGGGTCATCCTCACGATCACTGACAAAGGCCATATCAAGGAAAATGTCACGATCTACAAAGTTTTAGAAGCCATTGTCAACATCGGCCGTTCCTTCCCTTTTGCAATCCTCATGGTCTCCCTCATTCCAGTAACAAGATGGATTGTAGGGACAAGTTTAGGGACCACGGCTGCCATTGTCCCTTTGACGATCGCTGCCGCTCCTTTCGTTGCTAAACTCATTGAAACGAGTCTGAAGGCTGTCGATCGTCATATCCTTGAAGCTGTGATTGTGATGGGATCCAACACATGGCAAATCATCACCAAAGTATTACTCGCTGAAGCCCTGCCCTCAATCGTATCAGACATCACCCTAACCATCATCAACCTCATCGGTTACAGCGCGATGGCAGGGTTAGTGGGAGGAGGCGGCTTGGGGCAAGTCGCGATTCAGTATGGATACAATCGATTCAACACCTTCATCATGATATCCACAGTGATCCTCCTCATCTTCCTCGTGCAGTTTGTGCAGTGGCTAGGAGGTTATATCGTCAAAACAATCAACAAAAAAAGAGGCAAGTTCTCGCATGATTAAATTTCTTTTCCCTCTCTTCTGTGCTTTGTTACTGCTTTCAAGCTGCTCTTCAGACAGCAAAGACCAATTAAAAGTCGCTGCAAGCTCCGTGCCGCATGCACAAATCCTGGAAACGATTAAACCAGATCTAAAAAAACAAGGCATCGACCTTGTCATCATTGTCTCCGATGACTATAACATGCCAAATCGGGCACTAGCCAATCATGAGGTTGATGCCAATTTCTTTCAGCATATTCCGTTTCTGGATGAGCAAGTTAAACACTTCCATTATCCCATTCAGAGCCTGGTTAAAATTGAGATCGAGCCGTTAGGGATCTACTCCAAGAAAATCCATTCCCTCTCAGAATTAAATGACAATTCCACTATTGCCGTTCCAAACGACCCGACAAATGAAGCGAGAGCTTTATTGCTGCTTCAAAAGCATGGGTTGATTCAATTAGAGGACTCAAGCAATCTACAGTCGACGGTATTGAATATTGTCCGCAACCCAAAAAATCTGAAGTTTATTGAAGTCGATGCTGCAATGGTCCCCCGTTCTTTAGACGATGTCGATGCAGCTGCGGTTAATACCAACTATGCCCTCGAAGCCAACTTGTCCCCCCTGACAGATGCTCTAGCCATCGAGGACAGCGACTCCCCCTACGCTAACGTCATTGCCGTCCGACAAGGAGAGGAAAACCGCCCTGAAATAGAAGCGTTAAAACAAGCGATGACATCGGAAAAGATGCGAGCATTCATTTTGCAGAAGTATCAAGGGGCAGTATTACCTGCATTTTAGCAGAGGCGCGACAGGATAAACAAGATAGCAAAAATCAAGATAGACAGGAGAGAAGAAACAGGATAGGCAGGATCGCTTCGCGGCAAGATAGGCAGGATAGAGAAAAAATATATTTCTCTATCCTGCCTAT
>JAGVJP010000116.1 GCA_020051075.1 Parachlamydiales bacterium | reverse complement strand
GTATGTGTATAATTGTAAATTATTAAAATTAGGTGTATTATGTTAGCTTAACGCGTATGAAGTCTTCTTCCGCTTTTCGATGGTCAATTTTGGCAAGAAAACCTGTGAGTTGATAAAAGTCTGTTTTCGGCGATAGCTCGCAGATCTGGTTCGGGTTCGACTTCTGCAATTACCTCCTTAGGTCCTTGAGGTCCCTTGTCCTTTCCCTTTTCTCCAGCCAATTGTCCCATCGCCTGCGCAAATGACTGAGCTTCTTGCAGAGTGACAGGACGTTCTGGATTAATCATGCAAACCTCTTATAATCTAACTAAACATAATGTCATTATACGATCATATTGTTAAATTATAATTAACACGTTAAACCCTTAAAAGATGTTGAATTACGATTTAAAATTGTAATTTGAAAGAATTTATGTCCGAAAGCTTCTTGTTCATCGATCCTCGAATAGAAGACCTGTAGAAGATCTAGTGTCTAATTGCATAAATGAATCGTTGAGTTTTACATTCAAACAGTAGGATTGGCTTGGCGAGCTTCTCTCTGTTGTTTTTTCTTGACACCTGCTTTTGTTTTTGATAATCCAGCGATCATTTTGTCGTTTTCATTGAGTTGTGAATTTTGTTTATAGTCAAGTTTAAGTTTTTTAATTAAACCTGTTTTAAAACCTCGATAACTATCAACCCCTAGCGCCCCCCTGATTCCTTCTAACAAACAGCGGTAAGAACAATTCCCTCCTTGCTGTGTTTTTTTTCGTCGAACAGAAGCAGTAATCTTTCCTCCGGGAACTCCTGCATGTTGGTTTAAATTCTGAAGTCCGCGCGTGACATCTTCCATAGACTTCCCAACTTGTGCCGAATTAATGAAGCCTATCAATCCTTCTGTAATATGTTTTTCAGCTCCTTCTCGGCTTAAATCCACCTCTAAACTTATCGCAATGGGTTGCCCCTCTTCTTTTCCCACCAGATTTCGATGTTCTTGAAGTCCAAAACCAGTGTTAAAATGTTGAATTTCCACCCGCCCATCCTCCTTCTTCGTCAACGATAAGAGCGTGGCATGGCCTTCACAACCAATGGGGAGAAAAAGTTTTTGACCTGGTTTCATTGTCGATAATTCCCGGTAAATCCTCTCAGATAATGCTGCTTTCCTTTCTGTATTTTCACCTGCGCGAGACTTAAGGAAACCAATTTCAAACGCAAATGGAAGAGATCTTTCAAGATCATCTTTCAATTTCGAAACCTTTGGATCATCAGTGGTATTTGTTTCTAAATGATTGTATAAGTAAAACATATGTGCGATTGTATTTTCGCCATCTAATTGCTCTTTCTCTGCTTCCGAAGGAGCAGGTTGATTCTGAGATCGTGCAATATTATCCGCTTGTTTTGATCCTTGATTACCAACAAAAAATCCCCAGATAGTTTTTTTTAAATATGTTAACACCGCTAGGATATCTTTCCGGTCTTCAACAATACCTGTACGCTTAACAATTTTGTTAAAGTATTCCTTGCGTGAGTCGTTAGCGAGTTTTTTCTCCAGATCTATCAACCCCGGTATGAATTCTTCCTGCTCTAAGTTAGTGATACGAGATTCTATCTGCTCAAGAGAAGATGATCGCCGTTCAGGTAAAATCACTTTTTCATCAACATTCTCGGTTACAGGTGGTTGTGGAGTCAATAATTCCTGAATGATCTGTTCACATGTTTTTTCCGATTCAGGCTCAAATTCCTGTTTATAGTTCTTAACCCAAATTTGGACTTCTTCATTGTTAGCAAGATCTTCCTTAGGAATACGATTTAATCTTTCTATTAATTTATCCTTGATTTCTTCTTTTGTAGTTGCGATTTCAGCCTTCAACTGTTTTTGAAATTTTTTATTCACTTTAATTTCATTATCTATTTCTTTATCACTAATTCCAAATGTTTTCAATTTAGCAATAAGAACTATATTGTCTTCTTTAAATTTATCTATTAACAAATCTTCTACCTGATTGCTGACCGATCTGTTATCTCCTTTATTTTTTAGAAAAGAATTTATCATTTTTGTTTTTTCATCTTGTTCGACAACAACTGGTTTGGAAGCAGCGTTTGCAAGAGAATCTAATAAACTATCTTTGAAACTTCGTTCTTTGATATCACTTGAAATGCCTTTATAATATTCTTTATAATTATCACCGTAAAAGAGTGAAATGAAAAATTTTTTAATTCCACTTAAACGATCAGGATGAGTACTAATGCGTTCTTTTAAAGCTTCAACTCCTGATTGAATATTTTTTATTTCTTTTAGGCTGAATAATTCAATATTATCTTCAGCAAATTTTGAAATCTTATTTGCAGTGTCAACAAGGTCTATAGATTCCATCTTGCCCCTTGTCGTTTGACCTGGTCGAATGTGCACATAGTCTCGGCCAGTTGCCGTGACCGTTTCTTTGATGTAACCACCTTTTTGTGCTAATTCCCCCATCGCAGCAGCGAATCGCCGTGCTTCTGTTAACTCTGGTGATATCGAACCTTGATTAATATCCATAATTACAACTTTATCATACGATAATATAACAATTATTAATTATAGTATAATCACTGTTAATCTATGATAAATACTAAAATAATAAAGAAATGAGAAGACATAAGAGAGCACAAGAGGTCATTGCATAAGTTTAAATGGAGGCTATTTTCATAACTTCGTCAAGCCACTAGCCCCTGAATAACAAACTATCCTGCCCCATCTTTCCTATCCTCCCTATCCTGTAAAAATTGACAGGATGGGAAGGATAAAAAGGATGATGGTACGTAAGATATTTGCTATCCTGCCCTATCTTTCCTATCCTCCTCATCCTGTAAAATTAGCAGGATAGGAAAGATAGGGGCAGAATAGGTGTTATTCAGAGGGAGGAGTGTTTTGACAAAGTTATGAAAATAGCCTAAATGGACAGATATGGACTTTATGAACGATTTTAACGCAAAGAAACAAAAGCGTTAAAAAAGGGATCTTTGCCCTTTTCTTCCGGAGTGTAAAAAACTGCCTTGATATAATCTCGCTGATTTGTTAAACGTTATCGTTATTGTTGCTGCCCTCTTTGGCCGAACTTAAATGTGACTAACATCATGACACGAACGATTTTATTGTTTTTTAGCTTTCTTCTGCTCTGTTGTGGAAATCCCCTATTTCTTACCGCCGAGGCTGTGAAGAGTGGAAACCCCTCCCCAGACTGTCCCGATCCATCAGCATCGCTTGACCCTCATGATCCTGAAACTTGGCACGACCACTACACAGATCACTGTTGGTACTCGGCAGGCGGAGAAACAGATTGCGAGTATGCAAGGTCGAATAATTTATGGGGGATCTGGTTTCCTGAAGTTCCTCCGCTTTTCCGCCCCTTCATCGCGGATCCCAGGCAGATAACCTACTCAGTCGGGTGGAGGTTCAACGACCAGGCATTGACAAAAAATGTGATCCCTGTCTCTTTTGGAGACATCTTCCCCATCTTCCGCTGGTGCGACATCTGGTATTTACGCGGTGACCTTGAATTCGGGATTGAAGGGGCAGTTTGGGCTGTCTTTGACCCTTTGCATGAATCTTCCCCACTGATCGATGCGGACTACTATGTCGGCTTCCCGATTAGCTATGCTTTCGGTAACTGGGCGTTTCGTCTGCGGGGATATCATATCTCCACTCACATCGGCGACGAATTTCTCTTGAATCATCCCGGCTTTGACCGGCGCAACCCAAGTATTGAGGCGTTTGATTTCTACATCTCCAACCACTTCACGCGCGATATACGACTCTACTGCGGAGTCGGCTGGCTCGCCTGTCAAGATGAGTCATTCCGCGTGGGCCCTTTTTATTGTGAGGGAGGGGTGGAGCTGCGCCTTTTTGAGTTGAGTTATCGGGACTATTGCGACCGTCTTTATGGCGTCCCTTTCTTGGCGATGGATTTCTACTATCAAAGTCATTTCAAGCACCACATCAATGCAACGTATACGCTTGGGTATGAATGGGGCAAGGTTTCCGGCCTCCGCCGCCGGCTGCGCTTATTTATAGAATATCATGATGGCTATTCGGTCGATGGACAGTTCTCATTATGTCCAACGCGCTATTTTGCAATTCGTGGAACTTATGGATTTTAATATGAACAAAGATCAACGCGACCTTAGAGATAAAATGTTCTCGCCACCTCCTCAGCCGTTATCCGAGAAGGATTTTATTCAAAATAAGCCGGTACTGAAGTCTTTACCGTTTTGGACTTGGCTTTTCATGGCAGCAGCGCTCTTAGCCATCGTGCTGGGAATGTATTCATGGTATGGGGAACTCATTCAGAAAGAAGACAGCACCGCCCCTTTTCTAGCGGTAACTAATCGAGAATTCTCTGTTTTTCTGTGGCAATTCCCTCAGTATATTAAAGTCAATGCTGGAAAAAAAATGGGATATCTTCCTGGGTTCTACGGCGATAAGGAAAATCTGATCGTTCAAGAGGCTGAGAAAAATGTTTCTGCTCCACCAGACCTTCTCTTCCTCTACCACACATGGAATCGTTTACTCGCTCCAGAATATGCTAAACATCCGATCAGCTCGGCAGAATTTGAAGAATTTCTTCAACGACTGCCTGAATGGATCCCTTCAAATTGGAAAGCCGCCCCCCCTGAATATGTTGCTTTAGTCAACTCAGAAGGCTATAAGAAAATTGATAATTTAGAGACGTTAACGAATGATGAACTCCCAAGAATTGTCCGCATAGCCTTCCAAGGATGGAGAAACTACTACAAGGCGGGGCCGCAGATCAACGCATTCGCTCCAACGATTGGACAGGTGAAAAAATTCTTAGAAAACTATCCAAACTATGCACGCAACTACTGGAGAAATATTGCAGAGATAGCCGGCCAACCTGTTGCAGGGTTGAATTATCTTTCGCTTCTGCTGATCGGAATGCCGAACCCAGGAGATAAATTTCCAAATGACCAACTCACTTCTTTTCTTAAAGCGGCCATGTACAATGAAGATCAGGCTGTCACAACTGTCACAAAAACCAGTCCCCCAACTCAAGGTTAACAGGATAAGCAGACGCAGACAAGTGAATACACCCAAATCAAGGTTAACAGGATAGGCAGGATCGCTTCGCTGCAGGATTGACAGGATAAAAAAGATAGAGAATTTAGACAAAATTAAGAGAAAAAGTGAAAAAGATTATTCCATCTATTTTATCTTTCCTATCTTGTCAATCCTGTTCTCCATGATTTGGATGTATTCATTGACAAAATAAAATTTATTTGATATAATAGCGTTTTAAAACAACAAAGTTATTATCATGAATAATATATTTCAGCCTATTATTTCCAGAGTTTTTCATACAACAAACCAGTGGATTAACACACTGCCAAATAAAATTGTTCTTTTTGCTGTCACTGTCATCGCATTGATCGCAGCAGCATTCATTGCTCTTCGTCATTATTTTCCTCATGGATTGAGAAACCATTCCGCTGTTCCCCTCCAACCGCAAACACCTCCAATCGATTCTAAGCTCAATGACGTTGCTAACAGAGCAATCACAACTGAAGAGGTGCCTGTTCAACCGCAAAGTATCATTCCTGAAAACGCTCTGCCATCTGATAACGTTCGCGCGGAAGCAATAAAATATGGCGCTAAAGGCGTCACAATCGCTTGGAGCAACCAGAGTAAGGAAGGGTTTAGAGCAGGCTGCACAAGAAACTCCTTAGGCTTTTTAGCCAGCGGCAAAGAAATCGACTTTACTCCAGAGAGTCTGACCGATTTCATTCAAAGAGGGCTTGAACGAGGCATCCTCCCTCCTGATGCAGAAGGCAATTACGGAATGGATGACCCATCCGAGCTGTTAATGTTAGACGCTTTCTCTAATTTGATGTTAGTAGACGCAATTGGAGAGGCAACCTATTTCCCAATTCAAGTTAATTTGGACGTTGAAGGGCGGGAACATCAAACATTAACTAGTTCTGTTCAGAGTTTGATCGACTCCATGGATCACTTAATAGGATTTACGATCAGTGCAGGAACAGAGACATTTGCCGTGAGATTTCGTCCGAATAGGGATGTTGAGTTTTTTGATCCCCATGGTGATTCAACACAACAAGACCCCTCTTTTATCTTTACCTTTGACCGAGACGACGCTGCTGGAAAAATTTCAACGATCATCCTTGATCGATGCCTAGTCACCATACAACTCGGGATCGCTGGTGGAGGAGTGAATTTATGTCCCTGCGCTGGCGCCAGAATCTGATTCCTTTCTCCTTTTATCATCATTATCCTTCCTATCTTTCCCATCCTGTCATTTCTTGTTACATAAAATCGCCACCGAGCCACTGAGATCAGTGGTGATTGATGATTTATGCAACAACGCCATCGGCTGAAACCCTAACAAAACCCTCTTCATAGACAGGGCCATTTTTTCCGATAGGGAGCTTGCCTAAAAAGTAGTCCCGATAGACTTGCAGCCCTTGTTTTGCTGTTTGAACACAGTAAAAACAGTTGCTGATCCATTCAGAGCCTTCAATTGTCCCTGTCTCTAGATTGCATTTGAAGCGGCTACTCACTTTCCTGCTCCAATAATCGGCATCGCCAAAGAGGAGCATGGGCGTTGCGATGACCGATCCGACTTTCCTTCTCACCTCTTCGAGAGAATACTCAAAATCTGTTCCAATACCTCCAGGAAGGAATATTGGGAAATCCAAATTGAATTCGGCCTGCCTTTCCACTAACTTATCGAGCCTGTAAGTCATTTTAGCTTCAACGAAAGGGTTCTGAATCTGTTCGTTGACGACAGCCTCATGGTCGGAAGGGGGACTGAAATCGACAATATTAGCGCACGATAGGATTTTAAGTTCTTTTGCAACTCGATTTCCAACTTCCATGGCTCCCGGCCCTCCTCCCGTCACTAAGGATAGAGGAGTGTTTTTACTCAACAAAGGGTGGTTGACTTCTGCACGCATCTCCAAAAGGCCTTTAAAAAGTGCATGCAGTTCTTGTTCAAACAATCCTGAACGTAGATTAGAGCCATATATACCAAAAATTGTCGATTTCAAAAATAGGTCGACAGCATTGAGTGGAACAAATAGTCCGGAATCCCTCTCGGGCTTCTGCGCATATTGCAAGATCTGCTTGGTGACAGTATCGACCCAATAAACAGGGATGGCGAATTTATCGAGGTCATGAAGAAGAGCGCGATCTTCAGCTGAGAAAAAATTTAAGCTTGAAAAAGAAGGATATAAGAAATAGATCCCTTTTAAACAACGCTGGACTTGATCACTAAGAAGCATCCGCTTCATCAGCGGAGAGGGAAAATAGCGTGTGAGCAAGATCCCCTGGCTGGTGATGGTGCCATTATCGATGCTTTTTAGAAAGGGGTAGGAAGGCTGCTGCTCAATATAGCGCTCAACCATGAGCGCTTGCCGCGTGCTATGAAATAATCCTGGAAATTCATGCAGGCGAGGTTCTCTGGCAACCCAATCATCTGATTTAAGATTTTTTAACTGCTGTCCTTTGACAATAAATACCGCAGCACGATTTTCAAAAGGCATCGGAGCGGTTTCAAAGGCTTCGAATAAGGTTTTATTATCCTCTAGACATACCTGCAACTGATCGCGATCGGAAAAAAAGACATACTCTCTGTAGGGTTCGAGTGTATAGAACTCTAGGGGAATATCAGTGATCTCCCTTTTACTTTTTCCATAGAGTTCATAGATATCTCCAGAAGCAAAAGTATCAGGCTGCAAAATAGAGGCTGAGGTATGGTGATAACCACTTGAAAGCAAGCTATCGACAACCCGACCAAAGACTGTGCGGATATGCAGCGGCAAGGTTTTAACAAGGAGGATTTCCTCGTCATTGACATTCCTTGGACTGAGAGGCTTCCATTCTTGATGCAGTGCAAGCAACCCCCTCATTTTATTTTTAACAAGAAGAGCTTTAGCAAGTGTAGGAAGGAAACCGTAGATGGATGAATCGTAGACGATGCGTCCATTCTGCAACGTCAGATAAGCGACTGTTCTCCCATCAACTTTGTCTAAGATTAAATCGTCGCTCCCTTGCAGACCTCCTAAAGCAAGCAATGGTCTTCCACTTCGATCTGAGCGTCCAAACATCCGAGAAAGATAATCAGGATCTCGAACACGGCGTCTCTCATCAGCTGCAAATAACTTTCCGATGTAAGCTCCTACTTGCAACAGCTTTAACATCTCGACTGCAAGGCGGCCATACGTTTGGAGCAAAACCTGCACTTGAGCGCAGCGATTTTTTCGATCTAACTCATAAGATTGGCAAATGCCGTTCAAACCAAGTTGCGCAAGGGTACTTTTAATATTGAAGAAGATGGATTCAGGATCGATTTGAAATCCGACAAAAGAAGAAGAAATTTTTTCGATGAAGACAACCGCCTCGGCAGAGTATTCATTGATGATTTTTATATCGGTAATCATCCCATCTGGCGTCGCTAAATCATATTGATCTATTTCAAATAACTCTTCCATAACCTCTTTCACCTCTAGTGCATCTTCACTTTATAAGCACTTGCAATTTTTAACGATAAAAATTATTTTGTACGCCTAATTTACGCCTATATTTTTTAAATATTTTGTATTTAAAGGGGTTACTGTGGGAATTTTGTGGATAACTCTATTCGGATTTCCGTCTATTAAGCACAACAGCATGGGATACCTCATCTTTTAAGAGATGTAAAATTGTTTTAAAATACTAATCATCAACATGTTACAAAAACCTCCCTCGATAGCTTTGCCTCATACTCTCTGTCAACAAGCCTCATGATGACCTCTCAAGAATTGTTCATAACCTAACGTCTAATTTTATAGCCTTTGCGATAAATGATTTTTCTGACATAATCCCCCCTCTTAAAACTCTGTATTTTGATTGGAGAGGGCGCCTTGAATATCCAAAAAATCCTTCGCAGCTGCGGAATACATGATGGAACATTTCATGCAGATGAAGTCACTGCATGCGCTCTGCTCATGCTCTTTAATCTCATTGACGAAGATAAAATTTTCCGCACACGAGACACTACGATCCTAGCAACATGTGAATTTGTCTGTGATGTCGGCGGTCTTTATGACCCGGAACAGAAGCTTTTTGACCATCACCAAGCTGACTATCAAGGACCTTATAGCAGTGCAGGAATGGTTTTGGAATACCTCTTACGCAAGAACATCATCCAATCGAATGAATACGACTTCTTCAACCGAAGCTTAGTGATGGGAGTTGACGCTCACGATAACGGTCGAGACCCCCTGATCCCAGGCTTCTGCTCTTTCTCCCATGTCGTCTCAAACTTCACTCCCATCCACTATGACTGCACGCCTGAGGAACAGGACCAAGCGTTTCATGAAGCTTTAAAGTTTGCCTATCACTACCTCAGAAGAATGCTCGAACGCTTCCGTTACGTCCAATCTTGCCGCGAAACGGTCTCGGCCTGTATGGCAGCATATAAAAATTGCCTGATCTTTGAGAAAAACATCCCTTGGCTCGATATCTTTTTTGAACTGGACGGAGAAAAGCATCCTGCACTGTTTGTGATTATGCCATCAGGCAATCATTGGAAGCTTAGAGGCATCCCCCCTTCATACCAGAATCGGATGAAAGTCCGTTTGCCGCTACCTATTGAATGGGCAGGTCTGCTGGATGAAGAGTTAAAACGTGTTTCAGGAATACCAGGAGCAATATTTTGCCATAAAGGACGATTTATTTCTGTTTGGGAAACTCGTGAAGATGCATTTAAAGCCTTAGAATATACCCTTAAAAATGGAAAGGTGGAAGGAAATGGCAACAATTTTTGGAAAGATCATCAAAGGGGAACTTCCCTCTGAAAAAGTTTTCGAAAACGAACGAATTCTTGCGATCAAAGACCTTCATCCCATTGCACCGGTACATCTCCTGATCATTCCAAAAAAAGAGATTGCCTCCTTGCAAAAAGCAACGAAAGAGGATCTGACTCTGATCACGGAAGTGATGCTCGTCGCGCAGGAATTAGCTGCTCAATTCGGCATCGAAGAGGGGTATCGCCTGTTAACAAATAACGGAGCCTATGCCGGTCAAACAATTTTCCACCTTCATTTCCACTTAATCGGCGGCCGCCCCTTAGGAGCAATGGGATGAGATCTTTTACCTTAAAACCAACTCAGACCGCTCTCTTGATCCTGGATATGCAAGACAAGCTCTTCTCCAAAATGGAACAGGGACCAGCTCTTCTGGGCGCCCTCTGGAAAATTGTACAAGGTTTCCAACTCCTCCATTTGCCCATTTTCTTGACTGAGCAATATCCAGAAGGATTAGGAGCCACTTTAGCTCCTCTGCAATCCCTGCTTAAAGATAGCTATCACCCCTTTGTTAAAACAGCGTTTTCATGCCTCAACGACCCTGCGCTGGAAACGCATATTCTCTCCTCTCAACAAACACAATGGGTTGTTGTGGGCATCGAAGCACATATCTGCGTTCTGCAAACGGTGAGAGACCTTATAAACAATGGAAAAGAGGTTGTCGTCTTAAATGACGCCATCGCTTCCCGCTCGATCTTTGACTATTCAACGGCTATCGCAGAAATGCGCGACGCTGGTGCGCGGATCAGCAGTTCCGAAACAGTGCTCTTTGAATTGATCAAAGATGCCTCACATCCTCAGTTTAAGTCGATCTCTCAATTAGTTAAGGCAAGTTGTGGTTGCTGCTAATCTGAGAATCTTGATCATCCTTCTTGTCATTTTATACGGACGATGTCAACTAGATGCCGGTATGACCTCCTTGCAAGCTTCTCCCTCCGAAGAGCACCTCTTCAGACGTTTGCAAGCCCATTTAATCCTGAAAGATTGGAACGTCGGTCAGCAAGAGGCTGAGAAATGCGTGATGCTCTATCCCGATTCGCCCTCTTTTCAAGTTATGAACATCCGGTTCTTGGCAGAACTAGGGATGGAAAAAGAGATGCTCAAAGAATGGGAAAGCTATGTCAAACACTTTCCTGAGAAAGAATTGGACAGAGAACTCATCGAAGAGATGGCCTGGGGCGTATTAAAAAAAGCCTCGGCTTCATCAAGTTTAGTGATCAGACAGATGTCGCTATTGGCAGCGTTCTTCAGTCAAGAAGGGAAAGGAATCTCCATTTTACTCCGAGGCATGCGCGATGAAAACTATGCCATCCGAGCCTTTGCCGTCAAATTAGCCGGCCGCTGCCGAGATAAGAAGCTGATTGACGAAGTAAACCTCCTTTTTAAAAAGGAGAAGGTATGGCAAGTTCGAAAAGGGACGATTCAAGCCATCGGAACAATGAAAATCCGGGAGTTGAAAGGCGACCTAGAAGCTCTCCTCGCCTCTGACAGCAGCTCTACAGATGAAAAAAAGCTTGCTATCACCTCTCTATTGAAGCTGATGGAAGAAAAAATCAACCGTCAAGAACTTAGCAGCCTTTCCACTAGCAACCGGGCAGGTCTGCGGCTGCTGGCTTGTCAAGCAGTCGCTCACTTTCAACTCACACGAGACCTCGATCTCTTATTCACACTGGCAAAAGACCGCCACTCAGATGTAAAAACCGCAGCTTTTCAGGCGATCGGATTAGTCAGACCATCAGAGCATACGAACGAGGTCATCAGCTGTGCGCGAGAAGGCATCCTCAATATCCATCCTCAAGTCAGCCTCTCTGCTGCATGGCTTCTCACTTTGTATCTTCCAGAAGAAGCGAAGCCATCTTTTACCCAGTTCCTCTACGATTCCCGACAAGAGGTGCGAATTCTCGCAGCATCGGCATTGCGCGCTACAGGGCATTATGGAGTCTCTCTCGCTCTTGACCATTTTAGGAAGCATCCAGACCCTTTCGTTAGGCTCAACCTTGCTTTGGGGTTGATTGACCAACGGACTGCCGTCGATGAAGCTTGCGCCTATTTGAAAGAGATGCTCAAAAAAAACAAAGATAAGTGGATCGAAAAAGAGGTGGGGTTATTTCAATTTATTACACACAACAGAATGAGAAAGGATAGGGATGATGAAGGAGTCGTCACCCCTGAGATGGAAAATCAAATGCTCAGAATCGAACTCCTCAACCTCTTAACAATTCTAAACGACACCGATGCGTTGTCTACAATTCGGAGCTATCTATTAGAACGCTCTTGGGGGATCTCAGCCGCAGCGGCAGCTGCCCTTCTCATTGAAGGAGACGAACCTGCCATCGGCCTTGTTCAAGACCTCCTCAACGATGAACAACCAAAAGTCCGACTACAAGCTGCCCTCGTTCTCTCTCTCTGGGGACGAGAAGAAATAGCGATTCAAGCCTTGGAAGAGGGGTATGGCACAGCCAACCACGAACTCAAAAGCCGCATATTGGAAGGGTTAGGCCGCATCGGAGCGATCCGTTCCATCCCTTTTTTGATTCAGACATTGAATGAACCCTCACAAACTCTCAGAGTCATCGCTGCGATGTCTCTGATTCAGTGCCTCAACCATTAATTTTTATCTAGTGCCGCTATAATAGCCGGTGTTGTGATACCCTTGTGTAGGCTTTCCAAAAGAACGCCAGCTCCCTGTATACCACTTCCCATTGTAGGGGTAGGAGGGATATGTATAGTTCGCAAACCTCGATGGATAAGAAACCCAATAGTTGGTGTAGTAAGGAAGCTGATACCCATACCACCCATAGCTATAAGAGGGACTTCCCCATGCGTCGCCATAGTAATAGTTATTTCGTCGCCACCCCCCCCAATCGCCATTCGACAGTGCAGTGCGATGATCCCATCCTCTTACGTTGCGATCCGAGTTTCTAAACCAACCTCTTTGCTTGGACCGTTCCGTCCAGTGATGCCCCCGATTGGTGACTTGAAATCCGCCGCTATCAACCGCCCGCACTTCGGGAGAAAATAACAGGAAAAATAAAGTCATTGAAAGACAGAGGGGGGATTTTCTGAAGAGCAGCTTGATGAAATCAGACATTTTCCACCTTCCTTTCAACGCAACTATTCAATTAGATAAAAAAACCACCCTCGATACAATAAAACCATGAAATTATTTTCACTTTTCAGTGTTCTAATTCCATTAGAAGAGCTGCATACTTGCTTGAGTTGAAGTCTATAGCTAGATTCTATCAACCATTTCTCTTCTTTTTTTATCGAATCAGGAGTGGTTAAAAAGCTTTCCTTTGAAGCTGAGGAGGGCAGACCTATGATGGGATATTCAAAATTATAATAATAAATTAAAACCTCTCGAACACCCTCAATCCAGATCTACCCGCCTCAACTGCAAAACCTCCTCTTTTTCATTCCCTATATCTTCATTATAAAAAATGGTCTTTGTTTTGTCAAATCTTATTTTTAATTATGTGATATTTATTTTTTCATTGCTCTTTCAACACTCACTATTCTCGCGAGTCACACACTCTCATTTTTTCTCTTCTATAAAAAATAAGAATTGCATATAATAAAGGTATGACAATTCAAAGGGGGTGTCAAGGTTTCGACTGAGAAGTGAAAAATTGATTGCATGCGGAGGATATCGGTTGGCCTCCTAAAAAAGCCGGTAAAACAATTAAATGCCAACACAAAAGGCAATGTTTTAGTAGGTAATTTCTCTGTTGATGAAACTGAAGAAATGGTGCTAGAGCAAGTAGCTTAGACCTAACAGTTTAAGTTGCTCGATAGACTAGAGCTGGACCAAGGACTCTAGAGCCTATCGTTTTTCACTTGGTGTGTCTTCAGCACCCGCCGCTCCTAGGATGCTGAGGCCGAGAACAAATGGAGCAAACTAGCCTTAGTGACCGCGTTCTGCATCGAGGCTAGTATTAACAGAACGCTAAGCATGTAGTGGTTAATTCGTAGTTTGCTTAGGACGAGAGTTCGATTCTCTCCACCTCCAAAGAATAATATGGCTCACAATGTTATGTGAGCCATTTTTTTGCAGCAAGAACACTTTATGGACTGAAGCCCAGCCAGCTGTTGCCCATTCCTGTCCATCATGTTCATGATTCAATAGAAGATGACTCTAACTTGATGCCGTTTTTGTAATAACCACTCTTAAATATAAATTTCAGTGTCATATATGAATCCCCTAAACCTCTCTCCAAAAGAGATCAAATTCCTGGAAAAGAATTTTACCCTCTATGATCCGGCCATTGGAAAATGTTATAACGATTTTAGCTCCCTGATTAACGCTAGAGTCGTATTAATAGGTGAGATCCATCAGTCAGATCTCATGCACCGACTCCAACAACGACTGATGAATATTTTATTCAGAGTTTGGGGTGAAGTTGAAAATTACTGCCTCCTCTTGGAAGGGTTAAAAACAGGTTTGCAATTAGATCGAGAAAAAATCCCTTTTTTGAAAAATCTTCCTCCGACTCTTACTATACACGGTTCGGAATCTCGTGATGCCAGCTTCGATAATCATCAGATGGAAATCTTTTTGAGAATTAGCGAATTCAAAATCCAATCAGGTTTAAAACTTAAAGAAGGCTTTAAATGCACTACTCGAAAGATTGCCGAACACCTGAATGGTACACAACTATCCTTTGAAAATCGAATTTTAGAAATGAGTGCCGAGGCTTTCGTAAAATTACATCAATTTTTGCAGGAATTCGATCTACTATTAGAGCAGCACGCTGTAGCATTGCGGGAATCAAATCACTCTACTCTCCCAAGTTACAATCTTTCTCTTCGTGATGTTCAACTCCTAAAATCCAATGAAGGCCTGACCGAATGCATTAAAGGGGCGAGCTTGAGTTCAGCTAAAGTCCTCGCAATTTGGGGGTGGGATCACTTTCTTACAGGAAAAGCTATCGTTGATACACTCAAAGCAATGGATTTACAGACCGTCGTTATTATGCCAAACAAACGCCGTATCAAGGAATCAACTATTGAAATCAAATGGAATAAAAGAATATTTCCTCAGGCATATTTTCGGGCTAAGGACCTGACACATGTCGAAGAAGTTTCAATTCCTCGAGAATTTCTACGTTTCTTTCATCCCAGGATTCAAGAACATTGCAAGATTATGCCAAAGGATAAGCCTATCATCTACGATCCCAAAAAATTGATTAAGCACTTCCTTGAAAACACTACCCTAACCATTCCCACACACAAAAACATGTACTTGAATGGTGTTGAACACAAGTACTATGTCAACTTATGTGAAGATCCATATCGTTTAGGAGATAGCATGGCAGACTGGTTGTTGTTGGGTGGGTTCTCTTTCACGAGATTATCTTGTGATGCCTCTTCCACCCAATTTAACTACTGTTTTGATTTCAAAACCCCAAGACTTGAAATTTCAACCTCAACACACCCGTTTGTTTTAGAAGCCGAACGAGGTCCTTTGTTTACAAGTACTTCAACGTTGTTCATGTTAATGATTACCCATAAAATCCACAAACTTAGCATCGTTCCTGGTCAAATGATAGGCTTTCACGACCTTTCTACAGCTGAAAGAACAGATCTCATACAGAACCCTCACAAATTAACCGGTTGGATTCGATCTAAAGTTCCCCCAAGATATCGACTCGAGATTTCTGGTTCAATAAATCTATACGAAGGTGTGTACAACAAGCCAGGAATGACTCACCCGGTGCTTTGGTTGAAAAGCACAGAAGGGTTCAAATTTCAAATCAGCAAAATTCCACCCCCAGCAGCGCCTGCTAGCTCAAGTTCATAGCCAGGTTTATGGACTGTATGGGCTCGATTAGCAACACGAAAACAAAACCAATGAATTTCACAAAAAGATGCTAGTTTTGTGAATTTCACAATAATGCATCTTCGGCATCAACAGATACGGTATAATAAGTATAGGTGACTTTTTTCAATCGATTGTGATCTTCTTATGGCTGGTTTGGCATTGCTCTTCGCATAAACTGATCAAATAATGGAACAGTAAACGCGATGTACCCATATGAAGGGCTATAAATCATTCCCTTTTTCATGAGATTGGCTCTGGTAGAGCTCAAGGCTGATACTTTTACAGAGCATTTGTCAGCAATATCACCTGCTTTATAAGGCCCCTCACCAAGTTCTGCCATCGTTCTTAAAAAGTTTCTTTCTCCAGGAGTCAATCGATCAAATCTGACACGAAAGAAATTATTATCGAGCTGTTCGATGACCTCTTGTGTAGCCAAATTCACGGTAGTGTAGCTTATGGGACTAGACTGAGCTTTATTCCATGTTTTATATCCCCATTCCTGAAGAAAATAAGGATAGCCATGCGTCATATCATAGATTTTTTCGAGTGCCTTTTCTTCAAAATCAACCCCTATAGCAAGCGCAGGATCTCTTAATGCTTTGTAAGCATCTACCTTTGATAATTCCCCGATATTTGGGAAATTAAACAACCGTTCAGCATAAGATTTAGACTCTCCTGCAAGACCAGGTAATACTGGAAGTCCTGCACCAACAAGCAAAACAGGAAGCTGGCGCTGCTGAAGCTTATGCATTGCCATAATTAACGCTCCAAGCTCTTTCTTCGACAAATATTGGATTTCATCTACAAAAATAGCGACGGCTGAATGACCATCCAGAGCCGCTTCTCCTATAGCTACCAAAAGTTGCGGTAGATCAATCTCAATATCTCCACTATCTGCAGACCCTAGTTCTGGTTCGATATCCAAACCTATCGAGATATCACCATAAGCAACTTTAAGAGATCCGATAAATCCTCGTAGCACTGAAAGTGCCCTTCTTGCCTTATTGCCAATACCCGCCATTCGGTCAAGGCTGTACAGCAACGTACGAAGGTAAGGTGCTAACAATGCTCCGAGAGATTTATCTTCATGAGCTTCTACGAATATCGTTTTATATCCAAGTTTTTCGGCTTGTTTTTGGATCTCGACAAGTAAAACAGTTTTTCCGACACCACGGAGTCCAGTCATTAATAAGCTTTTTTCTGGTTTGCTATTTTTAATTCTACCCAGAAGGATTTCCGCCTGCATAAGAATAGAATCCCTACCGACTAATTCAGGAGGAGGAGCCCCAGCACCTGGGGAATAAGGATTTTTAAGTGGATCCATTTTTTTAGACCTATCTAGGTTATCTTAAGTTATACATAGTTATAGCAAAAATCTACTATAACTGTCAATAACTTAATATAACTTACCGGGGCTGACAAGATCGTTCTGAGTTGCTGGATCAATTGGAGGGTAGTTCTGCCAAGTCAAAAATGCCACCATTCTGTAGAAAGACCTGTAAAACCATGCTGCTTATCTCAATAATTTAGAAACTCGCGATTTCTGATCGCCGGTCTTTCAGAAAAATCTATTCGACCTCTTGATAAAAATGGAAAACAAATTGAACCTCCTGCTTTAACATTGCTGGTCAATCAACGCTTACGTGCAGCAGTCTCCAGGATGCAAGAAGTGGCAGATTTTGCAGCTCAATATGGTATCACAATAGCTAATGAATATATCAATCACTGGGAAATCTGTGGCGGCAATACAATGTCCTCTGCCATAGCCTTTCTTTGCCCTTGAAGTCGATAAACCAAATTTTGAAATTTTGACTGATATCTCCCATGAAGTTCTTCAAGGAAAAGGCCCCTTTATTTATGCAGGGGAACTTCAATTGCAAAAAACTCAGGCTTACCTATTTATTTACAAAGAAGTCAAGCTGCCGGGACATGTACTCTGTAAATCGCCAGATCAACTCCATTCTTCGAGCAGTGCTACGACACAATTATCTCTACCAAATAAAATTATCGACTGAATATGTAAGCGATTCCTTGCCGCCTGCTCCAAGCTGCCAAAAATTCATTCAAAGGGTATTTGACATGGGTTAAATCATCTGTAGGGAATGCAGGGTCCATACAAAATACTTCTTGGTTCTCTGAGTCATATCCAGTTACAACAACTAAATGACCTGATTCGTAAGGAAGCGCACCACCGCTTAAAGGCCCCCTTATGCTAACTACAACAGGGTAACCTTTCATCAATTGATCAATAATTTGATTGAAAGATGTAAGACGGGCCACAAAGCAATGCCACGATTTTCCTAGTACATGAGAGGCTTGCGCTGAGTTTAGAATCCAGTTCCCATAGATATTGAATGCAGAATCTACTACCGAGTTTGCAAATTCAATGGGTGAAAGATCTAAAGTGTCTGATAAAAAATTAATCACTGCAGTCGTAGAAGCAGGTGAACATAAACGAAAGTGACGTTCATCTGATAATATCATTTGAGAAAGTCCATTGACCTTCAGGTTGACCGATACATTCTCAGAAGAAATAGAGTTAACAGTGTGAGTATTGCGGTCAATAGCAGAAATGTGCAATGTCCTAAACCCATCTAGAGAGGCATTTTCATCCGCTATGATGCGGATTCTGAATCCACTAGCCTTGTTATCTTGCAGCACTTCGACAGCATCTTGAAAGACCTGTATGCTAAAATCAGGCAAACAATTTTTGAATGTATATTGATCATACGTGCTCCAAAAGGCATAATCAAGCCAAGGAGACCATTCTGACGTCAATAAACTTACTTGGATTAAATATGATCCGTTTAGCGGTCTTTCGGCATCCCAAGAAACAATCAACTCATCAAAGGGTCTCAGTTGTGTTTCTTCCCAAACGAAAGTGTCATTTTTTTTCTCATATTCTAATAAGGATCGATGCATAAACTCGCTGGCATGCGCTTGAGAAAAGAATATCGTCATAAGAAATTCCAGAGATACTGCCAAAGAATAGGACCGAAGCTTACCAACAGATATTTAAACACGATTACTCCTTTGAAAAGACAAAAATATATTCAGAACTTCCTATTTTAACAAGTGTGACATATCCCACATCCCTTATCCAAACTTGGCAAGGCCTGACACAACTCAATAGACTTTGTGAGCCTATGATGGCAAACATACACCATGCCATTTTGGGCGATGGTGTTCAGCTTAAGTTTTGATATCACACTACACGATCAGCAGCACGAAAACATAATGAACTTCACAAAAACTAGTATTTTTTTGTGAAATTAATGATTTTCCTGTTGCTAATTTTCACAAAAAGATGGTAGTTTTTGTGAAAATTAGAGATTGATCAAAATGCGTCACAGTGTTGAAGCAGCAGTAAAAAATAGAATTATCGAGCACAGTCCCGGTTGGTGCTTTACGCCAATGCATTTTGCGGATCTGGGAAGTGATGCCTCTATTAGAAAAGCTTTGTCTCAACTTGAAAAACAAAAATTCATACGAAGGCTAGCACGAGGCCTCTATGACTATCCTACAAAACATGATACATTAGGTGTTATTCCTCCTGATTTAAATGAAGTTGCAAAAGCAATTGCGGAAAAAGACAGTGTGCAAATTCAACCTGCAGGTGCCCATGCAGCAAATTTAGTCGGCCTTACTATGCAAGTTCCTGGTCGAATTATATTCCTAACTGAGGCTGCGGCCAAAAAAGTCAAAATTGGTAATCAAGAAATAATTTTTAAAAAAACTACAAAGAAAAACATGCTTTCTGCTGGAACTAGAGAAGGTCTTCTAACACAAGCTTTAAAAAATTTAGGAAAAGATCATATCGACAAAAAAGCACGTGCACAAATTTCAAAATTCCTCAAAAGCTCCACCGAAGAAGAAATAAAAAAAAATATGAAATTCGCACCAGCTTGGATCCGAGCTCTTGTGTTTGAAATTATGGAATTTAAACTATGAATGAGATCCATCTTTTATCTAAAAATGAACGTGTACTTTTCTTTAGGACAGCTAGTGAAATCATGAATATGCCCTTTGAAATCATTGAAAAAGACTATTGGGTCGTATGGGTTTTGGAAAGACTGTTTTCACTTGAAAAGCTGAAACCTCATCTTACCTTCAAAGGGGGTACGTCCCTTTCAAAAGTCTATGGATTAATTGACCGTTTTTCAGAAGATATTGATCTTTCGATCGAAAGAGAATTCTTTGGTTTTGGTGCTCCCCATGACCCTGAACAAGCACCTTCCAAAAAAAAACAAAACGCTCTCATCGATAATCTTTCAAAAGCTTGCACCAATTATGTTCAAACTCAGATGCTAGCTGATCTCAAAGACGCCTTTGCTGCAAAACTCGGAACAACCGATGAATGGCAAGTCTTCCCTGATCAAGAAGACTCCGATGCTCAAACATTATTATTTGAATATCCAAGTGAAGCCTCAAAAACTGGATACATTCGTCCGCTTGTGAAAATCGAAATTGGCGCAAGATCAGATCACTGGCCCGTCAGTGAACATAAAATACAGAGCTACGCTAAAGAGGCTCTAAAAGAGAAGATCCATGAATCTGAAATATGTGTTCGGGTGCTGAATGCTGAACGAACTTTTTGGGAGAAAGCGACAATCCTTCATCAATATGCACATTTGCCAGAAGATAAAAAGCTTCCACCACGAATGTCGCGACATTTTTATGATTTTTTTCGTTTAATAAATTCTGAAATCAAGGAGAAGGCACTTATTGAGACCTCTCTTCTTAAACGAGTTGCCACCCACAAAAGCATTTACTTTGCATCAGGCTGGGCAAGCTACAATACCGCTCAAAAGGGAACTTTGAAGCTTATCCCTCCTCTTCATATTTTAAAAGAACTCCAAAAGGATTATGATTTAATGGAGGCCATGTTTTTCAGAGAAATTCCAGAATGGCCATTCATTCTGACAACGATCGAAAAGTTTGAAAAAGAATTTAACAACATCAATTAATTGTTAGGAAAATGTCATATCAAGATCATTATACTCTTGCAACATTTGGTATCGATGAAATTTACATTCACGAAAGGATCCCATACAGCTTGTTAGAGAAGTTGCATCAGCGTGCTGCGTTCAGTCTAGATGCCGATGATCTTATCATTCAAAAATATGTTTCCCACGATATGGTTTTAATTTTTCACAACCTAGCTCCCACCCAAAGTCTAATCTATCGTTTTCTTAAGTTTCTCGATCAAGATAAGAACAGAGAAAATTTTATCAAATCCAACACCTTAATCAATGAAGAAGAGCTTTTTTCAGCTATCAAGTCTAAAAATTTTGTTTTAGTTACTCATAGAAATCTTGTAAAAGAAACCTATACTCCTGGTTAAGGGCGGATTAACCGAACGTCTTTACAAGACAAGGTCAGAAGCACGAAAACACAACCAATGAATTTCACAAAAACTAGTGCCTTTTTGTGAAATTCACCCTAATCCAGTTCTGCCTTAATTACCTCTTACTTCCTAACCACAACAATCATTCGTTTGGAATCTTGGCTCAGAGGGGTTCCTTCCCAATTTTCATAAAATTCAACACCGGAAAACCCAATCTGCTTAAAAATATTTCTAAATACTTTTTCGTTTTGGTCTTCATCAAAATAACCGATAGCTGTAAAAAGAACAAAAACCCTATCAAAAACTTGATCGAGATTTAGCTCTCTCATATCTTGTTGGATGTATTTTACGTCGACATTGATCTTTAAGGCTTCTTTCTTAGCGACCTTAAGAAACCCATCGGTGAGATCTAAACCAGTGACTTGATGGCCGAGCTGTGCTAAAGCATTGGCATGTCTCCCATGACCGCAAGCAAGATCAAGGATGTCTAATGGCTGATCTAATTCAGCATATTTCACAAGAAAATCTATCTCTTTCTTCAGCCGTTCAAAAGTGAGAATATCCCGATAGAAATACAGGTATTCTTCTGAATTGAACGTTTCTTCGAAGTTGAATTCCATATTTTATTTTCCAATCAAGCAGCACATTCAATGTCCGCGGTGTTTTTCTTTCCTTTTCTCTTGCTTGAGAGAAAATTGCTTTTCCTGACGTGCCAGCTTTTCAGCGCTGCTGATGCTCTTTTTTTCCTTCTTTTTCTTCTCGATCTCTTCTCGCATGTAGTCTTGCGCTAACGTTGAGGGCTTAGCCGTTTCCTTCATTTTTTCCACTTCGCGACGCACTTCTCTCTGCACTCTTTTAGGATTCATTCGCCGGATTTGAATGCCGACATCCTTGAGCTCCCCAAATTTCAATTCGTGGTAGTGATTCAAGACAAATTCATGAATTTCATGATCAGACGGCTCCCCGCCAAAGATATGTCGTGCAACAGCATATCCTTCTTTATCTGTTCGCTCAAAAGAGCCCACCCAAAATCGCTTTTCAAAGAAAATTGTCGCTATGATTGTCGCCATCTTAACCTCTAAGCTCTTCACCAACAAAAATCATAACACACTTTTCCATGCTTTGAAAAGATGCAATTTTGGAATCAGTTGACTTCTGAGTTACTTCTTTGTTAGTGTATTTGACAAGTTACTCAGGAGCTCTATGCACATTTTATTGACATGTTGCTTATGTTTTTTATCGATCTCTTTAAACGCTTTTGAACCACATCCTGTGACTCCCTATCCTGTTGTTGGATATATAGAATTTCCCTTTTTTGATGAATTTCATCAGCAAACGCGGAGTCTTCTCGTCTGGTATCCGGTAGAACCTTTAACGGCTGGAGAGGAATCTCCTAATGAATGGGATCTGTTCAAAGTAGCTTTAAACGCCCCCATAGCTTCTTCGAAAGAAAAGATGCCAGTTGTCATTATCTCCTATGGGTATGGTGGAACCCCCCATCAGCTATCCTGGTTGATTAAACACTTAATTTATAACAATTATATCGTTCTGGCAACTCAACATTTAGACCTACAGAATGGCAAACCTCACGGCAATCACTGGCAAAGACCTAAAGATATCCACACAATTATCGATCTATTTTCCTCCAAAGCTTTGTCTTCATCCGCAAACCTGAATAAGATTGGCATGGCAGGGTTTTCTCTCGGAGGAACCACTGCCATCTGGCTTGTTGGTGGGAGGGCTACAAAATTAGAAACAATCGCTCCTGGTTCAGACTATGCATCTCCCGAGGAATTTAGAGATATCGATCTAGTATTGCCATCATTAGACAGAGATAAAATGTCTCAAGATTGGAGAGACAACCGAATAAAAGCTGCTTTTATCATGGCTCCAGCTTGGGCGTGGATATTCGATGAACAAAGCTTAAAGGCAGTTTCAATCCCCACTTATGTGATAGCCTCGAGCGCAGACAACGTCCTTGTGACGTCAAATAACGCCGGTTTTTTTGCAAAAAATATTCCTGGTTCTTCATACCAAACTATCTCGGGTGAGGCAAATCACTATGTTTTCATCTCTGCACTTAATGAAATAAAACGAAAAAAAGCTAATTTTCCTCCAAAACTTAATTTCCTTATCGAAGATAGTCCAACAGTTGACCGAAACTGGATTCAGTTTCAGGTTGCTGAAGAGGCGGTCAATTTCTTCAATCAAGAGTTATGAAATGGATCCTTTTTGTTTGCGATTCGTTCTGCAGCTTCTCGTCGTCGTCTCTTCAGATTGGGATGCTGTCGAAGGCACCCTCTACCGCTATCAACGAACCGTCGATGCTCTTCAATGGAACGTTTCTGGCCCCCCTATTGCCATCACGTTAGGCCAGCATGGGATGGCATGGGCAAGGGGATGGGAACAGCGGGATGTACCGTCATGGAAGAAAACGATTTAATCGACATCGTCTCTTGGCTCGACAGCAGACAACATCCATGCATTGTGCAATTGCCGCTTGAAGAATATCACAAAAACCAGCCTTTATGGCACTTACCAGATCTTTCTTGACGATGTATCAGAAGATCCAACGAAGACCTGCATTAGCGGTGTAGTCCCAATTTCCTCCAGAGAATCCTTCGTAACCAGCATAGATAGTTCCGTTTTCCCACAGATTGTACCCCAAGTTCACTCCATAATTTGCACGGGCATACCGCTTCCTGGAAAAATCTACTGAATATGCCGCAGAAGGGACTTTGACAAGGTTGACATCCAAATCTCCCTTTTTATTGCTGAAATCTCTTTCAACCCCTGCAATTAATTCTAGGTTAAAATCACGGCAAAATAATTGTGTCGAATACAAGAGAGACAAACTCAAGTCTCCAATCAATATTCTCGCGTTATATCCCTTGTTACGAAGTGCATCGATAGCTCCTTTTTCTTTACATCCGTTTACCTCTGCATAGGAATAGATCATGTTGACTCGTGGGGCGATAGAAAGTTCATCAAATACCGGTACATCAAGCTGCAAACCTAAAGTTCCAGACCAGCAATTAATCTGATTGGATCCTCTAACCCGGCCATTCACTGTTTTACGATGAAGACGGTTATGTTGTGAAGAGTAGACAACAGCACCAACAGCACTGAAGTTATTGAAGAGGGTTTGTCGAACATAAATCATTCCTGCCCCACCTCTCACATCGCTATGGCCATGTTTGAAATCTATATCTCCTGATATATCGGAACACACAGCACCGATTGACAACCCGAAACTTGTGGTATAGTCGCCTCCCAGATAGAAATCTCCTCGGCTGATGTCGGTATGATCTTTGCAGTCGGCATCACTTTCGATGTAGCCGCCAAAGCTTGAAAAACCTGTTAGGCATTCACACTCACATTCACAGCACCGATGATGCGGAGCAACAAACGTAGAAACGCGATTCCACAGCTCACGAATGAGCGAGTGGTCGCCAAAGAAAGCAAAATCGGACATAGCGCCATAGAAAGTGGGTGTATAAAAAGATAGATCACGGCAGAGATCTGTTGCTTTAATGAGTTGCAGGGCAAGTTTTCCAGCAGTTGAATGCGTATCGATCTGTCCTGGTCCGATGAAAGCTGCATCTACGATCGCATTCGCAGCTTTACTCTGATTGTCATTGCAGGCAAGGGATCCAAATCCACCTTTGGTGTTTGTTTTAATTCCAGTAAAAAACAACTTTCCAGTGCCGACATCAAAGAGCAGATCGTAAGGAGCGGCCTGACCATCTGTCTCAAATTGAATGCTTCCAAACGTTCCATTCACTTGAATCGGACCGCCTTGAATGTTAGCAAGAATCTGGTAAGTATCTCCACGAGTAGGATGAAAGGTATTGGCTTCTTCAACGATTAATACGCTATCGGGATTCAACGTGATGCTTCCTCCAACACGTACCTGAGAAAAACCTGTCACAGGAGTAGTATTGATAAGCTGCATATCTAAAGTAGCGTTATTAACAAAATTTCCGTTTATTGTAATCAATCCAGGAGAATATCCCGGTCTTAACAATCCGTTGTTAGTAAAATTTCCAGTAAACGTCAAGAAACCTGTCACAGTAGCGTTGTTGACGAAGGTGTTTCCCAGAGAATCGACCGTGCCATTTCCAGTCAGGAGGTGATAAATTAATGAAGAGCTGTTAGGAACCTGGAGAACTGCTCCTCCAGCGACCGTCACAACATCGCTGTGCAATGTTCCTGTCAAATTGAGTATCCCTGCATTAATGTCCGTCGGTCCAGTGTAGGTATTATTCCCCGAAAGAAATAACGTCCTGGGACTATTTTTTATGAGTCCTCCTGACCCTGATACGCTTCCTCCAAATGTTCCTTGATTCACAGAAAGTGTATTGGACCCTAACTCAACCACTCCGCTCCCGTTCAACGTATCAATGGCTTCACTGATTCCCACATTGAGCAATCCGTCGACGGTTGCGACAGTATTAGAGGCAAGGCCGCCGTTGACGTCATCGAGAATAGCACCGCTAGCAACATTCACGACACCGCTTTGCAATGAACCAATGAGATCGAGCGTCCCAGCATCAACCTCTGTTGTCCCAGTATAGGTATTGTTTCCTGACAGGATTAACGTATCAGAAGAGACTTTCACGATCCCTCCTGAACCAGAGATAACTCCTGAAAAAACCCCTTCGTCGATAGTAAGAGTGTTGAAGCCTAAGTCTACCATTCCACTGCCGTCTAGAGTATCGACGGCATCGCTTGTTCCAAAAACGACCGTTCCGTTGACAGTCATGATAGTATCGTCTGGAAGCCCTCCGTTAACATCGTCTAAGGTCGCGCCATTGGCAATGGTCACGGCACCGGTTTGCAATGAACCTGTAAGGGTTAACGTCCCAGCATCCACCTCTGTCGTCCCGGTATAGGTGCTATCGCCAGAAAGGGTAAACGTCCCAGGAGAGACTTTAGTGATTCCTCCTGATCCTGAAGCAACACCAGAAAATGCCCCTTGATTGAGTGTTAGAGTATGAGAGTTCAATTCAACAATCCCACTCCCATTTAACGTATCAATGGTTTCGTTTGTTCCCAGATCTAGTAATCCATCGATCGTCGCAACGGTATTGTCGGAAAGTCCTCCGCTCACATCGTTTAAAGTAGCCCCATTAGCAACGGTAACGACACCACTTGTCAATGTTCCTGTAAGAACTACCGTCCCTGCATCCACATCTGTCGTACCAGTGTAAGTATTATTTCCTGAAAGGGTAAATGTGCCAGCTGACGTTTTTGTGATTCCACCCGTCCCCGATGCAACTCCAGCAAAGGATCCTTGATTGACGGTCAGTGTGTGTGATTCCAAGTCAACCATTCCGCTGCCAAATAAGGTATCGATGGTGTCGCTGCTTCCCAGATCAAGCAACCCGTTGATTGTTGCTATCGTGTTGTTGGCAAGCCCTCCATTGACATCACTTAATGTCGCGCCATTGGCAACGGTAACGACACCGCTTGTCAATGTTCCTGTAAGAATCACCGTTCCCGCATCCACCTCTGTCGTCCCAGTATAGGTATTATTTCCTGAAAGAGTAAATGTACCCGACGATACCTTTGTGATTCCTCCTCCAATCCCCGATGCATCTCCAGAAAACAATCCCTGATTAAGCGTGAGCGTATGAGATGCCAAGTCAACAATACCAGTTCCATTTAAGGTGTCAATCGTATCGTTAGCCCCCAGATCGAGTAATCCATCGATCGTTGCTACAGTGTTGTTGGAAAGACCTCCATTGACATCGTCCAAAATTGCAAAGCTAGAAACATTAACAACACCACTCTGCAATGAACCTGTCAAGTTTAAAATCCCTGCATCAACATCTGTCGTTCCTGTGTAGGTGTTATTTCCAGATAGTGTAAACGTACCGAGAGACAATTTATTGATCCCTCCTGTCCCTGAGACAACCCCTGCAAATGTTCCACTATTCAAGGTGAGCGTATGAGATTCCAAATCAACCATGCCGCTGCTGCTGCCATTTAATATATCAATGGTTTGGTTGTTCCCTAGATCCAATCGTCCATTAATCGTCGCAAGAGTCGTCGTAGGAAGTCCTCCGCTGATGTCATTAAAAGCAGCGCCGCTATCCACGGTGAGAATATTGCTTACCAACGTTCCTGTGAGAGCAACCGTGCCTCCTGCAACCACCGTCGGACCAGTATAAGCATTCGCGGCAGCCAGGACAACAGTCCCATCATGAGTGCTGTCGCCCACAGTAAGTGACCCATTCGAAAGAATACCCGTTAACACAGCTTCGTTGGTGTGATCCGCATTTGCCGTGGCTAAAATCGTTTGATTCAGGCCATTTAGGTCGATCGGATTGGTAAAAAAAACACGATTCGTCGCTGTTTTAGATCCGAAGAAAAAGGCATCTCCAGCTGGAATAAAGTAGTTTGTCACCCCCCATTTAAGAAGCTCTCCATTATTAAGTGTGACAGTGAGATCCCCTCCATTTGATGAGAACCCTCCAGATCCAGTGGTCCATTGAATCCGACTCGACGAAGGTCCTAAGAATCGTGTAATCTGGCCATTGCCCTGAAGAATTCCTTCCCCACCCAGGCTAATATTGCTGTTTGGGTTGATTCCTTGTCCATCAACAGCTTGGAGGACTCCTCCACTGATCACCGTCGGTCCTGTGTAAGTGTTTGTTTCATTGAAAATCACAAGACCACTTTGAACATTGAGGCCGGCACCACGCCCTGTCGCTATTGAGGTTTTTCTAATGCTCTCTTCGCTATCATCAGCGATCGAGCCATTAAAGATGATTGTATTGCCATCGCCTGGATTAAGGTTAACAATTGATGAGGTCATCATGAAAAGAGCGGTTCCGGTTTCATCTCCCGCCTTTCCCCTATTTGCACTTGACCCGCCCACGGCATCATTATCATTGAATGAGGAGTTCCCAGTTACGTTGAGGGTCCCGCCGGCATTCACAAAGATCGCGCCGCCATATCCCGCCCCTCCTTCACCATAGAGGCCATCAGGACTGCCATCAGCTAGGCTTCCTACGCCTCCTCCGAAGAGGCTGACGCCTCCCTGTCCCAGGATGCTCAAGTCTGCATTATCCACAGTGGCATGAGTCCCATTCAGTCCTTGGGTCCCTCCGGTGCCACCAAGTCCGCCTCCACCTCCAAAACCACCCATCCCCCCTTGACCACCATCTCCTCCTGGGCCTCCGAAAGAAATCGAATCCGATACAGCATCTCCACCATTTCCTCCAATTCCTCCAGGACCTCCACCAAAGCCAAAACTTCCCGAACCGCCTGGAGCGCCCTTACCGCCTGGGCCGCCATTTCCTAAAGCACCGTTATCAGTAAAACTCTTCTGAATTACAGTGAGGAGTGCAACTGTCGCGTCAATCTGAGTGCCCGTCTGACTTGAGAGATCTGTCGTGATTGCAAGTATAGTATCTAGAGATTGCTGTACGGTTAAAAAAGCTTTTGCGACCGCATCTGGCAAACCTGCTATTAACAAATTTGAATTGTAGCTCTCGATATCTGCAATATTGGCCGTTAAAATGCCTATTTGGGTGCTTAATTCGGCCAGTTGAGCATCATAGCCGGCAAATGCTGTTTCCAAGAGTGTTTCTAATGCGAATAAAAAAGTCATATAAGCGGTCGTATCTACTCCAGCTCCTCCTTTACCTCCCATCCCCCCTTGACCGCCATTACCAACCAAACCAGCTCCACCTGGATAGCCATTGCCTCCGACCAATCCATTCCCACTGACATAAGCACCTGAGTCTACAGCATCTCTGCCAGTGACACCTGCCGTACCATTTAAGATAGGGATAAACAAGCTATTTAAATTTCCTCCAATTGCTCCAATGCCTCCAGTTCCACCAGAAGCTGTATTTGCATTGAAAACTGCATTGTTGAGGTTACCAGTTGAACCGGTGTTAATGAAAAGAGCTCCACCAAGACCTGCGCCGCCGCCGCTGCCAGCCCCACCCGTCGTTGTGAAATTTTGAATGACGACATCATTGAAATCGATTGACCCCGAATTAAGGAAATAGCCAGTAGATAAACCTCCCTCAATAATTGCGCCGCCTCCATTGAGTGTGTAATCACCATCGAGTATCACCCCTGAAGTAGGAAGTAGATTTCCCCATAAACAAATAGGCGTAATCAGTGCAGTGTAAAGCGTGGTCAAAATAATAAGAGAAAATCGCATGTCATCACCATTTTAAAAAGTGTCAATTTTTGCGATTCAAAACTATAAGTCATTTTTTTACAACAAAAAAAGACTCTAACATAGTGAATAACATGACATCCTTCTGAAAAATACTCTTTAAATAATATGTGAGATTGAAATTGAATAATTCAACCTCACAGTATCTTCTGAGAACTCAAAAAATGAATCGTGCAGGAAATATCTTTTACCTTAACAACCGCTTTGTTGTTTCATTCACCACTGAGACACTGAGATCAGTGTCTCTGTGGTGATTTATGCAACAACGATTCTAAGAACCGCGCAGCTGGCTTAAGCGCTCGATGAGCCACATGCCTAGAGGGGTAAAAGACATCGTTGGATTAGACCAAGAGGTTAATGGGGGGCTGAAATTTAACATCTGAATATATTTTCCGCTCTCAGTCTGTATGAAAAAGGCCATCCGCTCAAGGACATGTGGATTGGCTGCAACTTGACGAGGATCATACCGAAATGCACTGACGCTATGTTGATATTTTAATCCTGAAGCACCTGTGCTGGCCTCCGTCCGTAATATTTCAACGATCAGATGCTTGTTCACTAACTCTAAATAGTCCTCAGTGTCTTTCAACAATTGAAGGTCGTCCGGTGGAAGATCTTTTTGAGAAAGCGCTTCAAAGAGTTTTTCTTTAATATTGATTTGTGCCGGCACCGCATTTTCCCACGTACGTTCATCTATAGCAGGCTTAATCTGATGAGATTTAATTACATTCATTATCTCAACAAAAAGGGTCCCACGATTTTGATCAAATCCTTTAATCATTCTGAGAATCTGTTCACTGGCTTGCACTTTTGCCCAAGCTGGATCTGAACCAGGGTTTGCTTGCATTATCCTCTCAAATATTATCCTTTCCATCTCAATTTGCGCATCTGATATTGCTCTCACATCCCCTGAACGATCTAATCCACTCTTGCATTTGATAATCGGATTGATGTTCAACAAACGATAAAGAAGAAAAAAGAGCTCAATCTCGCTGCTACGAGAATGTTTAACCCCGCCAGGAATCTTAAGCTGCACCTGATAGATTTCTTTTAATACGCTGAGAATGAGGATCGCCTTCTTGGCAATGGGTGCGCGTGAAGAGCCTTCGCTGCATTTCTGAAAAAAAGCCATCAATTCTGGAATTATTTTGACAGCAACATTTTTTAACTCTTGTATCAGTTCCAGCTGATTTTGTTTCAGTTGGTGAGAGATGTCGCGCACAGGCGTAGGTGTGCGCGACAACAGATCCGGTTGTAGATTTTGAGAATCCGTTATAGACCGTGAAGATGATCCCTCCGGTTCACTAGAAGACGTCACGCTCTCAGTTAGGTCCCTGCTATCGCTGCTTGATGAGCTGATCCCAGGAGGCTGTTGAAAGGCCTGTAAACCACTCCTCAACAACTGCTTGCTGTTGCGAATTTTTTCAACTAACTCAAGAACTGATTGACATTTCTCAGATAAATTGGATAAAAGAGCAAACACCACGGGCTGAGGAACACTCAAGAGCATTTCAGGATCGATCTCATCATTTCCTAAATTCTCTGAATCAACGAAGAAGAATCCATCCAGATCATCTACTATATCTTTAAGGAAATCTACGCCATCATCAGGGGTTGTTTGAGCTTGTGCGACTAAGAGATGAAGATCTTCATTTACACATTGAAGCAATTGGCCCATACTATCAATGTTGATTTCATTAACAGACTTTAGATCTTCATTAAAAAAAGGTAATGCGGTCGCAGCATTGAAAGCTGTGTTAAAATGTAACACCCTCACGTTTTTCCCAGGCATCGATGTTTCCAATTTCCCTTCAAGGAAGTCGACTAGAGAATGGACATTTTGAATCAGATCCTTCTCAGTGAAAAAGGAATTTAACTGGTGGAGCGCCACTCGCGCTGTCGCACATTTGTCTAATTCCCTTACAAGGAGTGCAGCGACCTGCTGTGCTTTTTTGGGATTATCAATCGCCCCGCAACTTAGTACCAACTGTTTTACGTCGTCATAATGAATATAATACAAGTTGCAGACAGTGTCGGATCGTTTAGGCGTTCTCTCGCACGTTCCATATACTCCAGTTGTTAAAATGATCTGCTCGTCCTCATCTATCTCAGGACGAACTGGAATCCAAGCATATTCCCCCCTGTGAGGATGAATGGGCTCAGCCAAACGAGGCAATCCGAGTGATTTTGCGGCCAACTTCAACCCCTCCGATGTTGGCTTGGGTCCAAAGACATCATTAATAGACTGTCGAACCAACAGATCAGAGATAACAGTCCCTTGTTCAGGTAACCAAACCGTCGCTTTGATTGTCTGTCGATATTGATCCCGTTGACCGATTAGTGTGTCAGCATTAGGATGTTCTTGCCGTAGCTTCACGTTCAGCTCAAACTCTGGCCGATGATGAGCGATTTTCTCGATAAGGCTGCCCTCTAGTTCTTCTATAATTTTAAAAGAACTCACCCCTTTATTATACAAGGTCAAAGGGGTTTTTTCCTTGTTCCAGGAATCCTGATAATTTTGATATAATTGTTTTAAACCAACTGTTGAGGTTTCCGAAACAATCATTTGAAGATCAACGAGTCTCAAAGACAGTTCCTGAACTTCATCAGAACAATCATCAGGACTGTTTGGCATAAATCCGTCAATCACACGTTTTAATCCTTCGACTTTCTTATTTAAATCAAAAAAAGCCCCCTTGACTGCTTCAAACGATGCATTCCGATTTCCGATATTCATCAACCATTGAATCGTGTGATTACTCGTCCAGTTGGAGCTTGGAGTGAGTTCAAAATTATCTTCGTCATAGCATACAAATCCTGTTCCAATATCATTTTCGTCAAGAGATAATAGAAACCGCTGGATTTCGTCTACAGTGACTAACAGACGGCTCCAATTGATCGTTCCTCGATTCGGTGTCAATACAGAAACATTCGGAATGGAAAATTCAATCGAGGAAGAAGATGATGATGACGAAGAAAATGATGATGATCTTGGTGGTGATGATGACGAAGATGATGATGACGAAGATGACGACGATGATGATGAAGACGATGATCTTGGTGGTGATGATGAAGAAGATGATGATAACGAAGAAAATGACAATAATGATGGATGCGATTCATCATGTCGCTCTGCAGAGATTGGTGGTGATCCTGTTGATTGCATTGTAAGAGGCTCCTCAAGAAAGTGAACTGGTGGTATTAAAGTGCTTGTATAGATAAGGGAATTTTCTGTCAAAAGCGATTTCAATCCGCTTCATCTCTGCGTCTCCCCGCCTCTCCGTCTCTGCGTTAACTCTTTCACGTAGAAACACAAAGACACTGATCCTGTTGAACCTATAGAGTTCGTCTATAGAAGAGGTCCATTTCTTTGCCGTGAAGGGAATCGATGCCTGCCAGTCCGATGTCATTGGCAAGCTGCCGATGATTAATGTTTCGTTCATTTTGTTTTTGAATCAGGTCGGGATCGAAGCTGACAACCATCCCATGTCCTGAGAAACTGACCCAATCTTTCTTATCGGGAAATCTCTCAACTAATCGCCCTCTGACTTTTCTCCATACATCGATGAACGACTGACCCTGTTGATCGGCATAGGCAGCTCGGCGGTATCTAGCCGGACCCACCATCAATGGAATATATTTTGCTGCCGAAGGCAATCCTAGATGATGACAAAAGGCGTTGGAGCTAATGGCATTCACCCAAAGATATTGAATGTTTTTCATCAAGGAATAGGCCAACATCTGTTCTGGGCCGGGAAGATACCTCTCCCAGTTTTTATCTCTGATTAATGTGCCATTTTGATCGCGCAGCGTGTTGAGCTCATTTTCATATCTAGACCAATTTTTAAAATAGAAATCAACGCGCTGCTTCACAGTTTCAAAGAGCTCAGGATCCTCCTTGAAAATATCTGCCAAGGCATGCTCAATCAAATGCTCCTTCTGACAGTGCTCTGGTGCCCATGGCGACTCCATATCGGTCATTGTCGTTTGCAATTCACCCGCAACAGCGGAATCAGGCTGATTCGGTTGAATCAACTCATTATTGTTGTCGAGACCAAGATTTAAAAGGAGAAGTTTATAAGTTCCAAGTTCTCGAGGAACATACCTCTCTTGGACAGCTATCGAAGGATCTATAGCAGAAATGAACCCTCGCCTTCCAGGCCTTCTTTCTAATTGAAGTGCTGTAAAATTTGGAGGAAGAGCGCGTCGTTGTCCAGGAGTCAACATGCTCTGCTGAAGCTGGGACATCCCTTGAGAGGGATCATCAAATGGAATCTCTTCATAGCGTCTCGTGTCGAGGTCATAGCAGAAATAGTGTCCCTCTTCTTCATAGATCGGAAGGAGCGAAGACAGCTGTGCCAAAGAGGCCTCTTTCATAAAAAAGGGAGACAAAACCGCTCTTTCACCTTTTTCCAAAGGATTTAAAGAGCCGTTAAAAAAATTATTCCCTTGAGCATCATAAAAATGAGGGTAGAGGGGCGCCTCTTGGAGCGCATCTTCGAAATAGGCTCTGATGGCAGGTTGATTTTTAGCCTGCAGCCAGTTAGCATAATCAATGAAACTTTTCCCTAACCACTCTCGGTGCTGCAAGAAGTCCTCTTCGTCCATGCTGGCTCTGCCTTCCCCTGAAGGGTCTCTTGAGCGATAGTCTTGAAGGCGTTGGAAATTGGTCCACATCTGCAGATGGCAGTCTGGATTGCTCTGTTGACTAAAAGAATAGGAATATGTCGGACGGGGAGAGTGATGAGAGGCGAAGAAAGACCACACACGCAGCCATAATGCTGAAATCCTACCCCTTAGTCCACTTAAAGCGGAAAAAAGTGGGTGGCACCAATTAGAGTGATGCTGGGGTAATCCGACTATCATAAATCACAGCATAAATATTTGTTGATGGTAGGGCATCGACACGATAGACACGAACATCATCACAACAGATCCAGTGATTGTTTTCTTTGCGATAGACGATAACGTGATTTCCTGTTGGCCTCTGCAAAACAACATGCACAATCTTGAGAGAATAGGTCCGTTCATCAATCTGTAAATTTTCTTCGAGCGCGATCTCTCCATTAAAGTTTTGTTCATTGACTCTCCACAAGATATGAGGAGCATGATCAGGACTCAAGGAATGCTGAGACTGTTCAAACAACTGCTGATGAGCAGCCGTTGAGATCCTTGTTAATAATCGAATTTCATGCGACGCACTTGACACTTCAGGAAAAAGCAATAATATTTTTTCATAAAGCACATATGGATCTGATATTGGAAGAGGAAAAAGTCCTGGAACCCATTCGTGAAGGATGCGGCGCAGATGCGACGTTGTGTCTCGCTGCCATCCCAATTGCACCAATAATTTAGACAATTGACAGATGTCTCTTTTATTGACAGTGATGCCTGTCCTCAACTGATTCACACATTGAGAAAGATGGGTCTGCAACGCTTGTCGATGGCGAAAATCAGATTCCGATTCTCCAACATCTTGTTCTAACTGTGCATTTAAAAACATGTCGTAAAAATTTGGCAGCGCAGCAAATTCTTGCAAAAGGACTGAGATGATGCAAGTGTTGCCCGCATTCTCTACCCCTCCCATCGATAGATTCAGATGAGCAAGGGAAGTTGAAAGGGGGAGTCGTGGAGATGAAACCGTTCTTTGAAACAATTCAACTAACGCTGACACCCGTTCACAAACTCCGCCCAATAAGCTTATGCATTGTGTTTGAACATGTGTTCTAATGCTTAAGAACATATTTTCCTTATGCTTAAGAACACATCTTTGATTGTCCTATTCCGATAACAACTGCTGCAGTTAAAAGAAGACCTGCTCCAAATGTCGCAAGTGTCTTAACCGGATCGCGCGTTGTTAACCCTACTGCAGCTGTTGCGAAAAGCGTTCCAATGCCCAAACCTAAACCCGCTGCCAATGCAGTCCACAATTCACAAACACCTTCAAGCATCCCAGTTCCTACACCAGCTTTAAAACCTTGTCTTGCAACAGAAGCATCGATCTGAACAACAGGTCTTTTGTCCATAGAACCGATCTGTTGGACTGGTGTTGATTGAGTTGGGTTTGTACTCGAAACGTTCCTTAATGTAATACTCATTTTATTCTCCTTATAGTTTGAAAAATTAACAACAAATACGATTTTAATTAATATAACTTTAATTTGCAATAAATTTTTAAAGTTTAATATTTCATGGGATATACCAATTTCGTTAAGGAAAGATATTCTGTAAGAAAATGCAGGAAGTAATTGCAGAAGTCTAAATGGACAGATATGGACAAAAATGGACTTATAATAGACCTGTTTTGTGACTAATCAATCTGATTTCAGTCCATATTCGTCCATATAGTCCATATCAGTCCATTGTCCATGTTTTTAACTTATATGAGTTTGGATACAATGTTTTTGTGGGTTGAGATTTAACCAACGATCCATTATATTGTTTTTTATCAAATTTAAAGTGGATTTTTATGCTGACTCAAACAATTCGTCGTCGATTTTTAGAATATTTTAAATCAGAAGGACATGCCATCATCCCTTCCTCGCCAGTCTGTCCGCACGACGATCCTACCCTCTTATTTATCAATGCAGGAATGAACCAATTCAAAGATGTGTTCTTGGGCAAGAGCATGCGCGACTACTCCCGTGCGGCATCAAGTCAAAAATGTATTCGAGTCGGAGGCAAACACAACGACCTTGAAAATGTCGGCCATACCAGCCGGCATCTCACCTTCTTTGAAATGCTCGGAAATTTCTCGTTTGGAGATTATTTTAAAGAACAGGCGATACGGTTCGCTTGGGAAGTGTCAACAAAGATCTTTGAATTCGATCCTGAACGCCTCTGGCCCTCGGTCTTCAGAGATGATGATGAGGCATTCGAAATCTGGACTTCCTATGTTCCTGCTGAGAAAATCACCCGAATGGGTGAAAAAGATAATTTCTGGGCCATGGGCGACACAGGACCGTGTGGTCCATGCTCTGAGCTCTATTTCGACAAAGGTCCCCGCTTCGGAGAGGCTAAAACACTTGCTGAAGATGTTGATGGAGAACGATACCTCGAATTCTGGAACCTCGTTTTCATGCAATATAATACTCTCCCCTCTGGTGAGCGGGAGTCATTGCCAAAGCCTTCAATAGATACAGGGGCTGGACTCGAACGGGTTCTCAGCCTGAAGATGGGTGTGGAGAGTGTATTTGAAACTGATGTCCTCGGCGGATTGATCGACAAAGTTGAAAGCCTATGCGGCATCCCTTACCACCCAGATGACAGCCGCTCTGCAGCATTCCGCGTCATCGCCGACCACTTGCGCTGTTTGGCGTTTGCCATTGCCGACGGCGTTCAACCCAGCAACGTCGATCGGGGATACGTCCTGCGTAAAGTTTTGCGCCGAGCAGTCAGATATGGACGACAGCTTGGGATGGACCGCCCTTTCCTCGCTGAAATCCTTCCCCAGCTCGTCGCTTCGATGGGGAGTGATTACCCGGAATTGACTAAAGGAGAGGGGAGAATCGCTGAGATACTCACTGTCGAAGAAGAGGCTTTTATACGGACCCTAAAGCGCGGAGGAAATATCCTCAACCAAGTCATTGAAAAAGCACGAGGCGCTGAAAACCTCATTTCCGGAGACGAAGCCTTTAAATTGAAAGATACGTATGGACTGCCTATCGACGAAATCCTCCTGATTGCTAAAGATTCAGCCCTGCAGGTCGATGAAAAACGGTACCAACAGCTGGAGCAAGAGGCTAAAGAACGTTCGCGCAGCGTGCATAAAAGCGTTCATCAAGTCGCTGGCGAAAATACTTTTGCTGCTTTCGCAAAAGAATGGGGGGAATCTAAATTTTTGGGCTATACCGCTGTAAGTGCCGAGGGCAAGGTCATTGGTCTGATTCTAAATGGTGAATTTGTTGAGCAATTGCAAAAGGGTGAAGAAGGATTGGTGATTCTATCTGAAACCCCATTCTATGCAGAGATGGGAGGACAAGTCGGAGACACCGGCACCATACAAGGGACAGGAAGTGTTTTTGCTGTCAAAGATTGCGTCGCCCCCTATAAGGGAATTATCGCGCATAAAGGCATCGTCGACAACGGGCTCATCCGACTCGGAGATGATGTCGTCGCCTCTGTGGATGAAATCAGAAGACAAAAAATTGCCAATAACCATACAGCCACACATCTGCTCCACTGGGCGTTGCATAAAATTTTAGGTGAGCACATTAAACAAGCAGGCTCTGTCGTAGACCCTGAAAGGCTGCGATTCGACTTCAGCCATCACAAGGCGCTCACTCAAAACGAAATCCGTAGCATCGAAGATCTCGTCAACGAAAAAATCCGTTCTAACCAGCCTGTCCATTCCTATGAGACCTCTTTTGAAGAGGTGCAGAAAAAACAGGAGATCAAACAATTTTTTGGAGAGAAGTACGGCTCTAAAGTGCGCGTGATCGACATCGACTACTCCAAAGAACTTTGTGGAGGGACACATACCTCTGCCGTTGGAAATATCGGCTACTTCAGAATCGTCAAAGAAAGCAGCATTGCCGCTGGGATACGCCGGATCGAAGCTGTGACAGGTCTCGAAGCTGAACTCTTCGCACGTTCGTATGAAGACGCTCTTGCCGAAGCTGCTCAGACGCTTAAATCTCCTATCCATCTCATCCAAGAAAAGTTGAACAAGCTGTTAGAAGAAAACAAACAATCCTCTCATGAACTCAAAAATCTTCGTAAGCACCAGTTAGAAGCCACAATTGAAAATCTTGTGAGTCAAACCTCCGTGGTGGGAGAACTAAAATTCATCGTCGCCGAAGCCCAGTTCTCTGTCGATGAACTGAAATCATGCGCCGACCTCGCCCTTGCACAAATCAAATCTGGCGTTGTTGTATTGGGGACGGTTCTCCCAGATAAATGCCAGCTGATGGCTAGAGTGAGTGAGGATTGGGTTAAAGAAGGGTTTTCAGCTCATGAACTGATCAAAGAGGCCGTAGAAATCGTCGAAGGAAGCGGTGGCGGCAAGCCGCAGTCAGCTCAAGGAGGCGGCAAAGCCCCTCAAAAGCTTATCGATGCCCTTGAACATGTGAAAGCCATGATCCTAAAGAAAATGGTGCTGTAACGTCACAAGATGCCACCAACACTCCACATGATGATAAAGACCATAATCAGGATAAAAAAAAACAGGATATGAAGGATCGCAAGCGGCAGGATAAGCAAGATGATAGGAAAGTTTAAGAAAACAAATAAAATAAAGGCCTATCTCCTTTTATCATCACCATCTTTCCTATCCTTCTCATCCTGTAAAATTGACAGGATGGGAAAGATGAGGGCGCATTTATTTAGCTGAAAATTATTCGCTATCTTGCTTATCCTGCCGCTTGCGATCTTGCTTATCCTGTTTTTGCTGCTAATCGTGTAATGTTGTGATTGCGGTCTTGTGCCTGTTTTTTTGTATTCACGGAAAATTGATATGTTAGAGAAATTACTAAGAAGTGAACGCCTCCAGAAGCTTGAGGAAGCTCTAAATCAACAAGAGACAATCTTGGTAGAGGAGCTATGGAATTCCCCAAAAGCCCTTGTTGCTGCGCTTGCGCAACAGGCAACAGGGAAGCATCTCCTCATCTTGACGGGCGCCAGCCAAGAAGAAATCCGATTATTCCACGATTTTACCCTGTTCACTGACCGCACCGTTGTCGATTTTCCTTCGTGGGAAACATTGCCGTCGGAGAATATTCCTCCCAGCCCTGACATCGTCGGTGAGCGATATCAAGTTTTAAAACAGCTCTCGCAAGCCAAAACGCCTTATATCATTTTATCCAGCCTGCAAGCCTGCCTGCAGAAGTTGATCCTTCCAACACTATTTAACACACTCTACCTCACTTTACGACAAGGGGTCAGCCCTCCCTTCGACGTTCTCATCCAAAATTTACTTTCAATGGGCTATCAACGGCGTCCTGTCGCTTCTGACAAAGGGGAATTTGCTGTCAGAGGGGGCATCATTGACATCTTTCCTGTCTCCTCTCCCGATCCATACCGCCTCGAATTCTGGGGAGACGACCTGGAGTCGATGAGGATCTATGATCCCGTTGGCCAGATATCGATCTCTCCAGTAGAACAGGTCGACATCCCCCCTGGAGTAGAACTGGAGCTTCTCAACGCGCAATCCCAGCAAGCTTCCATCCTGGATTATCTTGGGGATAACACTCTAGTGATTTTTGACGACCTCCTCGCCTTAGAAGATCGATATGCCTCATTAGTCAGCATGGGGGGAAAAGGGCCTGGATTCAGCTCGATTGAAGATTTCATGGACCGTTTAGATAACTATCAGAAGATGTTCTGGTCGCACCACCCGATTGAAGAGCTTGGGTCTGTCGAAATAGAGAAAAAAGGACGCGGGTATTATTCTCAATCAGACCCATTTCATCGACTCTCTTTTGAGATGTTTAACCGATCATGGAAAGTCAGCTGCTGGAGACACCCTTTCAATACGATTACAGGCTTACTATTTCCGGGTGATGAAGAAGAGCCTTCCAGCGACGATATTTTCAATCGGCTGTCTATCCTCCCCCGAGAAGAATGCGAGCTCTATTTTCTTTGCCCAAGCGAATTGGAAGAATCTAATTTTCATCAGCGGCTTCTTGACATTAAAGCAAAGCTCCCCAAAAACACCTCTTACCATATCGGCTATCTCTCTGGCGGACTTTTCATCGAAGACATCAACTTTGTCTTGTTTCCATTAACGGAACTCACCCATCGTTATAAGATGCGCCGCCAGAAACTCCGCAGCACCTATCATTCCTCTCCCATCGAAACGTACGATCTTATCCCTGGCGAACTCGTCGTTCATCTCAACAATGGCATCGGGAAGTATCTCGGCATCGAAAATCGGTCGAATCATTTGGGAATTCCGAGTGAATTTTTTACGATAGAATATGCTGAAAGTTCAAAACTCTACGTTCCTCTCAATCAAGCCCATCTGATCACTAAATACGTCGGCTCCCATGAAGAAATTCCCCGCCTGCACACCTTAGGGAGCAATAAGTGGAAGAAGACAAAAGAACACACAGAAAGAGCCATTTTAGGGTATGCCTCAGAGCTCCTCAAAAGCTACGCTCAACGATCCATAAAAGGGGGATTTACCTTTCCCCATGATAGCCCGGACCAACTCTCCTTCGAAGAAGAGTTCCCATTTACTGAAACTGAAGACCAGCTTGCAGCCATAGAGAGCATCAAACAAGATATGGTCTCTAGCAATGCGATGGACCGTTTAATATGCGGCGATGTTGGATACGGTAAAACCGAAGTCGCCATGAGGGCAGCATTCAAAGCCGTCGTTGATGGAAGGAAGCAAGTTGCCGTCCTAGTTCCTACGACAGTGCTGGCAATGCAGCATTTCGACAACTTTGTTGATCGATTCAGCAATTTCCCCATCAACATCGCTGTTCTATCGCGTTTTCGCAGCCCAAAACAGATCCGGGAGAGCCTTGAAGGGATCGCTGCCGGCTCTGTCGACATCGTCATCGGAACACATCGGATCATCAGCGAAGATGTGAAATTCAAAGACCTCGGACTCGTCATCATCGATGAGGAGCAGCGGTTTGGGGTGAAGGCAAAAGAGCATCTCAAGAAAATCCGGGTCAATGTCGACTGCCTCACCCTTTCTGCGACACCTATCCCTAGAACGTTGTACATGTCTTTAATAGGGGCTAGAGACATGTCAGTCATCAACACGCCTCCCCAGGACCGTTTACCCATCAAAACAATCATCGCTGACAAAAACGATCAGACCATCAAAAGTGCGTTGTTGAGAGAACTGGCAAGAGATGGACAGGCTTTTGTCATCCACAATAGAGTTGAGTCCATCTACGGCGTCTCCTCCCACATCAAAGAACTTCTCCCCCAAGCTAGAGTTTTAGTGGCGCATGGACAGATGGATCCAGATGAAATCGACGCCACCTTCCACACTTTTAAGAAGGGCGATGCTGATATTTTAATTGCGACAACGATTGTAGAAAACGGGATCGATATTCCCAATGCCAACACGATCCTCATCGACCGGGCCGACCAGTTCGGCCTCGCCTCGCTCTATCAGCTCCGCGGCAGGGTTGGCCGATGGAACCGGCGCGCTTATGCTTACTTCTTAGTCCCTAACCAAAAAACTCTCACGGAGATTCCTCGAAAACGACTCCTCGCCTTAGTTGAAGCAGGGGGATATGGCGGCGGGATGAAAGTCGCCATGCGCGATCTCGAGATCCGTGGAGCCGGCGACATCCTCGGATTAGAACAGTCAGGCCATGTGTCGTCGATCGGATTCCATCTCTACTGCAAACTGCTGAAGCGAACGATAAAAACCCTTCAAGGGGAAATCCCCAGCATCCTCACAGACACCAAAGTGGAATTCCCTGTCGATGCAAGGCTTCCGGAAACCTACATCAACGAAGTGAGCTTGCGAATGGAGTTCTACCAGAGGCTTGGTGAGGCGATCTCAGCTGATGAAGTCGAAACGATATGGATCGAGCTGCAAGACCGTTTTGGACCTGCTCCAGAAGCAGCATTGTGGCTCTACCACCTCACTCGAATCAAGGCTTTTGCTGCTTGCAACGGATTCATCCTCATCAAGCAGGAGAAAATATCGCTGGTCATTGAAAAAAAGAAAGGGAAAGAGACCACCATCTACAAAGTTCTCGCTCCCCGCTATAAAACCCCCGCAGAACTAGAAACCAAAGTGCTCGCCCTGCTGAAAAGCAAACTTGTTCCCTAGCGGGACATCTGCCACATTCTGACATTGTATTTTTTTAGCTGCTCAGATACTCCCCTTTTTTTAACGCAAAGAAGCAAAGAAGACGTTAGAGTAGAGAAGGGGGGTATCCGCCTTCTCCCTCGTCAAACCGTATGTACGGATTTCCCGTTCACGGCTTTCCCACAAAACTCTTAGCCCTGATCGCATTATCAATGAGTTGTTTACACATCATAAGTATATTAATCCCAGCTGATACACATGTTTGTAATAGCTAACCCCTTCGGGGGGTTTATAATGTCTTTGGCTCCGCTTTCGTAGATGGTTGACTATACATTCCCTTGCATACCAGTTTATTTTACGATATGCCATCCTTGGGTATCCCTTCGAGAAGTATTCCTTCCATCCTCTTAATTGTTCGTTTATTTTCTCGATCAATTCTGGGATTGGAAGATAACAGTATTCTTTACCTGTTAACTCTCTCAAAGCTTCCATTTCTTTATCTATGGCCTTTTTGGATGCTCCCATATGTAGATATTTGTGTCTCCTTCCCATTAGATCGTCATGATATCTAAAGACATACCCAAGAAAATTGAGTTCATCTCCTTGCTTGAGATCAATGACTTTTGTCTTTTCCTTATTTATGGTAAGACCAAGCCATCCTTCAATCTTTTCTTCCACGAATCGGCAACATTTAGCTTTTATTTCTTTTGCTAATATGACAAAGTCATCTGCAAACCTTACTAATTTTGCTATACCTGTTTTTGCTGATATGGTTTTGTGAAAAGCCTTTTCGAACCAGTGTAGATAGATATTCGAAAGTAATGGCGATATAGACCCCCCTTGAGGGCATCCTTCTTTTGGATGTGTAATCTTGATCCCTTTTCCTTTATCATTTCTCTCGTACACTGTTGATTTAAGCCACATCTTAATGAGTTTTAAGACGTTACCATCTGCCACTCTCATTTCGACGCATTTCATTAATTTATCATGTGGAATAGTGTCAAAATATGCTTTCATATCTGCATCATACGCACTCGTCATCCCTGCTTTTATTGCTTGCTGGATGGCTTTTAATGCTTGATGTTGGGATCTTCCAGGTCTAAATCCGTATGAGCAGTCTAAAAAATCTGCCTCAAATATAGGTTCTAGTATTAAGCATGCGGCTGTTTGTATCACTCTATCCTTTAAACAAGGAATACCGAGTGGTCTTAATTTACCGTTTGCTTTGGGTATATATACCCTTTTTACTGGAAGAGGTTTGTATGTTTTGTCCTGAAGATCTGTTTGAATCTGTGTAAGAAATTCATTTATCTTTTCCTCAGTGTCTAGGGATTCGATAGTTACTCCATCGACTCCTGAAGATCCTTTGTTTTCTCGGACTCCATTCCATGCTACTTTGAGCACATTCATGTTACTTATGTGCCCATAAAGCGAGTAGAACTTAAAGTTCTTCTCTTGTTTGGCTTTCGTGCCCAGTTTCTCTCTTAAACGTTCGACTTTCATTGAACTTAACCCAAAGTCAATACCTAGGTTTAAATATCTTTCTTCCCTATTAGTCATAGACAATCGGTCCTCCCGTTCTTGTTTGAAACAAATATTTTATGGTAAGGTCCCTTCGCTCCATGATCATTACAACCACTTCTTTGCTACTACGAACCTCTCAGACTCCCGACTAGCCTCCTTTATGGTTATTGATTCCCATAAAGAATTTAGGTTCGACCTAACTATCGGGTCTCCTTGGGTTTCCCCTTTTGATCTTTCGATGCGCGCTCTTTCCTACCACCCCGGTCGTTCCTATGATTGCTTTTACACATTACTTCATCATAGATAGCAGGTTTCACCACCTCCGGCAGGTTGACCAACGACAATTAGCGTCACGAGGCCGAAACGAATTCACTTTCATTAGAGCTCACATCTTCGTCGTCAGAGTGTTATCCCCACTCTTCGCCACTATGTGACCGCAATATTTCGCATAGTTTGTTACCATACCCTACGCTATCGCGCAACTTTATGTAGAATGTGTAATTTACATATTTAGTACCTCACAACTAAAGAGATCAAAAGAATGTTCCAAGTGTATCCAAAGGCGCAAAGATTGAAATTTTACATTCCCATAAATCATTTCGATCGTTTATACAAGATGTTGTGAAAGATCATTTTTCGCTGAGAAGAGATAACTGAAAGAGAAACAGAAAATATTTGATTTTGTACATACGTTTATGTATAATTAAGGTAGATAGAAATTAGATGAAAAAGAAAGATCTAGAGAAAAAGCTAAAACAAGCTGGCTGGTGGTTAGATCGTCATGGTGGAAATCATGGATATATGGACAAATGGGAAGGTCACTAACCAAATACCAAGGCGTGCTGAGATAAACGAATTCCTGGCTAAAAGCATAATACATGAAGCGGAAAAATATCCCGGTGAAGGGAAGAGGTAAATGATGGAGTTAGAAGGAAAAATTTGGAAAAGTAAAGAGCATTGGCTTGTTGAGGTTTCCTGTTTGAATATCATGACTCAAGGGAAAACGAGGGATGATGCGTTATTTATGATTCGAGATGCGATCATGGAGTACATCAAATACTATTTTGAATCCGAAATGAATGGATTTGAGTTAACCGTCAATGATTACAAAAAATCTATGATTGGCATAGCCTCTAACAATAATAAATTGTTGCTTGCTCTCTCTCTTAGAAAGCAAAGGGAAAAAAGCGGGTTGACAGTTCGCGAAGCATCAGAACGCCTCAGCTCAAAATCTCCAAATTCCTATGCTCAATATGAAAAAGGCAGGATTAGAATCTCTTTAGATCAATATGAGAAGCTGTTACTGGCAGCAAATCCCTACGAACATCGATTATTAAAAGTCGTCTAAAAGAACTACTCCTTTGCCATGCAATGACCTGACCCATGCATCTGACAAATCATTGAGGACTTACTTTTCTTATTTATTCATCATTGGTTATTAATTTTTGAATTCTAGGATGTAAGTTTTTTGTATTTTCAGAGTTATATAAACAAACTGTAATTTCTTTTTTATAATCTTCGCTCATCAGATGCGAGTGATCACCGCTTTTACCTTCGAGAAGCTGCTCTAAATAACCTATTAGATGTAAAGCTTCATTGTTAGTTAAAAACAAAGAAATATTATTAAGCTTTTTATCGGATTCATCATCTAAAATATCCATCTCAAATACCTTTTAATTGGTTGTGTGGTACATCTGCTGGGTAGATTTGACCAGAATCTTTCCATTTACTTCCTTTGATTTGCTCCACGTACATATGTGGATTGTTATGGGGCTTCGGATTGTTAAAATCAAAGCGGACCTTTCTTAATCTATCCTGGGAAATCAATACTAAATCTTGAGCTTGGTTTCTTATTAATAGTGAATTTTCCCCTAAATAGGCTTTGATCATCTTTTCTGCTTCCAAAACCTTCAACTTATCAAAACTTCTAACAAAAGGATCTATGGTTTCTGCGTTAGTGGTCGTCCTTGCTAAGCCTGCTAAGTCTACTGATTCAATCGCCGCTGCCTGTGCAACCTTTAGATAGGTAGCACCTCCTAAAGTAGCAAAAATGCTAATTCCATTATCAACTAAATTTGCGTTCTGAGGAGAAATTCCAGTTTGTGGTAAGAGATGGGATGTTACGGTTTGTTTTGGCCAACCTGATAATGCTGTATTCATCCCAGTGAAAAAGTGATCTAGACCATGACCCATGATAGGCCAACCAAGAGGTACTGCACACCCAGATGTAGCCATTGTCATTCCAGCACCGATGCCCGCTTCTACCAACCCTCCGAAAGCTTGCATCGAACCATATACATGAGGATTACTCATGACTTCCTTACCGGTATTCCAAAAAACGTTAAAACCAGCCTCAACCATTTCGGCAGGATTGTGCAAACCATACGCATAGCGAGGATAAACATTTGTAAATGGAGTATCCTGTTCTGCAAAGAGTCCATAGCGGTCGTAGAGAATGAGTGGGTTGTTGTGGATGTAGGCGTAGCGGTTGGGTCCGATTTCTATCCTTCCCCTATCTTTCCTATCCTCCTCATCCTGTAAAATTAGCAGGATAGGAGATAGGACAAGATAGTTGTTATTCAGAGGGAGGATTTTCGGATGTTTTTTTCAATTCTAATAGACGTGTTTTTGCGCGATGGATGATTTTCTCAAAATCATCTAACCTGAAATCCCAAAATTCCATTTCTTTTGATTTGTAAATTCGGATTCTCATATTTTCTACACCTTTTTCTTGCGTAAGAAGTGCTACAAGTTGATCTCCAAATCCAATATCAGCCACTAGATCTTCAAAATCATCATCACTACCGACACTATATTCCAGATTAACTTCATTCATATTAACTTGGCTCCAAAAATCCACGAAATCTTCCATCACTATAAAAACGAGCACCACTTCCATCAGGCCTATAATAATCTACACCACCAAACCTATTTGGTTTTGTGTATCCTTGTGGATGTGTCAAAATGTCATCCAGATGGAATTGTCCTTGGCTATTTTTACTTGCAAGACTTCCTTTTACTTGAGGAAATGCACTACCAGAGCGATCCCCATGCTTAACCAGAGCACGACCAGCCCTAGTTAGTCCTCCCCGATCCATCACTTGCCCAGCCTTAGATAATTGATCTAATGAAAAAACTTCGTTTCTTACAATAGAGGTTGTTTTCCCTAAGCCTGTTAAGTCTAGAGACTCGGTGGCTGCAGCCAGAGGGCGCTGACAAGGGGTCGCCTTTTTTACCGAATTTAACGCTCGGTATGCAACAGACCCGGCTTTTACACCAGCCTTTGCTAGAGAATATCCTGCAGCGCCAATTGTTGCAACATCTAACCCAAGCTTTGTTTTTGAACG